>CADECW010000016.1:44840-76809 GCA_902825855.1 uncultured Rhodospirillales bacterium
CCGTGGCTTGCCGACATCCACGTCTTCGGCATCGGCTCGACGCTGAGCTTCGGCGTCTCGGGCAGCAGCATCAACGGCATGAATGCCGCCGTGCCGAAACTGGTAGCCGGCATCACCCGCGGGCTGTTCACCGGCGACCTGCCGCGTCACTGGCAGTCGCTGCTGGCCTACGACACCAAGCTGCTCGAGCTCGACTGGAGCCGGATCAAGACGGGTTAGCGGCAACCACCGCACAATCGCTGTCGTCCAGGGCCATCGTGGCACCCGCTCGGATCAGCTCCGCCAGGCCCTCGTTGGGCACCATCACCGTCAGGCAATAGAGCCGTCCAGTCCCTGTGTTCTCGACGATGTGATCCATGCCCGGTGGCAGCACCAGTGTGTCGCCCTTCTCCAGGTCGTAGGTCACACCGCCGCAGCGGGCGCGGCCGCTGCCCTCCAGCACATAGAACATCTCGTGCGCGTGGTCGTGGTGGTGCAACGGCGTCCTGCCGCCCGTCTCGAAGATCTCGACGACCGACATGAACGGCGCCCGGTCGGCAACAGGGTCGACCGCCATCACGAACTTGTTGGTGTCGGCGGGCGAGATGCGCGAGACGCGGCAGTCGCGCGCCCGGCGGAACAGTGGCTGGTCCATGTTCCGGATTGAGCAACAGTCGGGCCGCTCCGACAAGCCGTCCGGGGTGGCAAAACGCGGCAGGCGGTGGCACGCTCCCTGCATACTGTTTCACCAACTCCTACGGTGGTGGCCCAATGACAGCGGCCAAGCGGCAGTTGCGCTTTGGTGCGTTCTTCAGCGTCCCCGGATGCCATCCGACCGGATGGCGCCATCCCGACGCGATCTGCGAGACCGATCTCGATTTCCGGCTGCTCGCCGACATGGCACGCACGGCCGAGCGTGGCCTGCTCGACTGCATGTTCTTCCAGGACAGCGTCGCCATTCCCGGCAGCACCGCCGTCTATGGCGCCAAACCGTTCCGCGTCAAGAATGGACGCCAGGCGCACATCGAGCCGATGAGCGCCATCGCAGCCCTTGCGGCGATCACCAGGCACATCGGCCTCGTGTCGACCTGCACGACATCCTACAACGAGCCCTACAACGTCGCGCGGCGCTTCCTCACCATCGACCATATCAGCGGCGGCCGCGCCGGATGGAACCTCGTGACCTCGCAGGCCGAGGACGAAGCGGTGAATTTCGGCCGTGACCAGCATTTCGAGCACGGCATCCGCTACGACCGCGCGTCAGAGTTCCACGACGTCGTGATCGGCCTGTGGGACAGCTGGGAGGATGACGCCTTCCTGCGCGACAAGAAGAGCGGCCAGTGGTTCGACTACGACAAGATGCACATCCTGCGGCACAAGGGCAGGCACTTCACGGTGCGCGGGCCGCTCAACGTCGCACGCTCGCCGCAGGGCCGGCCGGTGGTGGCGCAGGCAGGCTCCTCCGACATCGGCATGGAGCTCGCCGCCCGCACCGCCGACATGGTGTTCACCGCCCAGACCACCATCAAGGAAGGCCAGGATTTCTGCAACGACATGCGCGCGCGCATGGAGAAGTACGGCCGCGGCCCGGAGGAGATCCGCATCTTCCCCGGCATCATGCCGATCGTCGGGCGCACCGAAGCGGAGGCGCAGGAAAAGTACGAGGAGCTGCGCTCGATGGTCGACGACAGCGTCGGTATCGCCGGCGTGGCGCGTCTCGCGGGCGGCGTCGACATCTTCGCCTGCGATCCCGACGGACCTTTGCCCGAACTCAAGCCCAGCAATGCGGCGCGCGCGCGCCAGGAAATGATCATCGCCATGGGCAAGCGCGGCATGACCATCCGCCAGATCGGCCGCGTGCTGGCCATGAGCCAGGCTCATCGCGTGCTCTACGGCACGCCCACGCAGCTCGCCGACGACATGCAGGCCTGGCTCGAGGCCGGCGCCTGCGACGGATTCAACCTGCTGTTCGCCCACTACCCCAAGCCGCTCGAGGAATGGGTGACCATGGTCATCCCCGAGCTGCAGCGCCGCGGCATCTTCCGCACCCGATACGAGGGCAAGACGTTCCGCGAAAACCTCGGCGTACCGATCCCGCCGAACGTCCACACGAAGAACCGGACCAGCGTGCAGGTCAACGCGGCGGCGTCCAATGACTAGAACCGACGCTGCTCACCCCAATATCCTCGTCATCCCGAGCGAAGCCGCCCGAAGGGCGGCGCAGTCGAGGGACCTGTTCTTGTCGACGCATCAACAGATCAGGTCCCTCCACTTCGCCTCGCTGCGCTCGGCTCCGGTCGGGATGACGGGGATGGAGGCGCGCCATGGCCGCTAGCAGGCAACTCCGCCTCGGCGGCTTCTTCAGCGTGCCGGGCAACCATCTGGCGGGGTGGCGTCATCCCGACGCGGTCGTCACCGCCGACATGGACTTCAACGAGTACGCCCACATCACCCAGGTCGCCGAGGCCGCCAAGTTCGACACCATCTTCTTCCAGGATACGGTTGGCGTGGCCGGCAGCCGCGCCCTGGCGCGCGGTGAGCGGACACGCGCCAAGCTCTCCCGCACCGTCAAGCTCGAGCCCACTGCGACGCTGGCGGCGCTCGCCATGGTCACCAGCCGCATCGGCCTGGTGGCGACGGCGACCACGACCTACAACGAGCCCTACAATATCGCCCGCCGCTTCGCCTCGATCGACCACATCAGCGGCGGCCGCGCCGGCTGGAACCTGGTGACCTCGCAGATCGAAGATGAATCCGAGAACTTCGGCTTCGACGAGCATCTTGCCCATGCCGAACGCTACGAACGGGCCGCCGAGTTCTATGAGGTCGTGACCGGCCTGTGGGACAGCTGGGAAGACGGCGGGCTGCTGCGCGACAAGAAGACCGGCGTCTACATGGACCGCGACAAGGTCCATTTCCTGGATCACGTCGGCAAGCACTTCAAGGTCAAGGGCCCGCTCAACATCACGCGCTCGCCGCAGGGCTGGCCGGTGGTGGCGCAGGCGGGCTCGTCCGAGGCCGGCCGCGACCTTGCCGCCCGCACGGCCGACGTCGTGTTCACGGCCCAGACCAGGATCGACGAGGCGAAATCGTTCTATGCCGACATCAAGAGCCGCGCGGCGCGCTACGGCCGCGGGCCGGACGACATCAAGATCATGCCGGGCCTCACCCCGGTGCTCGGGCGCACCATGGCGGAGGCGCGCGAGAACTACGAATACCTGCAGTCGCTGATGCCCGACGACGTGGCGCTGCAGTCGCTGTCGCACATCTCGGGCGGCCTCGATCTCTCGACGTTTCCGCTCGACGGCCCCCTGCCCGACCTGCCGCCCAGCAATGCCGCCAAGGCACGCCAGGCGCTGGTCGTGCGCACCGCGCGCGAGAACGACATGACCCTGCGCCAGATCGCACGCCACACCGCGGCCGGCACCGGCCATCGCGTGCTGGTCGGCACGCCCGAATACATGGCCGACGAGATGGAGAAGTGGCTGCAGGAAGAGGCGGCCGACGGCTTCAACGTCGTGTGCAACCACTACCCCAAGCCGTTCGAGGAATTCTGCCGCCAGGTCGTGCCTGAGCTGCAGCGCCGCGGCATCTTCCGCACCGAGTACCAGGGCACCACCCTGCGAGACCACTTGGGCTTACGCGTTCCGGAGAATCGTTACACGCGCCAGGCAAGGGAAGCCCTGGCCAGGGAGGCCTCATGAAGAGACTGGTTCTGGCCGCCGCGGGCGGCCTCGTGGCTTTGTCGTTGGCGACCACGGCCTTCGCGCAGGGACCGACCGAGAAGGTGCGCAAGCTCAACCTCTATTCCTGGCCGCAGGCCGCCCTGCCCCAGAGCTACCAGGCGGCCCAGCTCATCGCCCAGCAATGGCGCCAGCTCGGATTGGACGTCGAGGTCAAGCCGTTGCAGCGCCAGCAGCAGACCCAGCTCATCTGGTTCAGCCGCGACAAGTGGGATGTCACCATGTGGCGCATGGTCGGCCGGCCCGAGCGCTCGGATCCCGACGAATTCCTCTACAGCCTCTATCATTCGAGCTACGCCGAGAAAGGCTACAACTTCATCGGCTACCTCAATCCCGAATACGACAAGCTGGCCGAGAAGCAGCGCACCCAGCTCGACCGCGAGGAACGGCGCAAGACCGCCTACGAGATGCAGAAGATCATCGACCGCGACCAGCCGCAGGCCTTCCTGGTGCACCCGAAATACGCACTCGCCTTCAACAAGGCGGTATTCAAGGAAGACACCGTCGTCAACCAGAGCGGCATCGGCATCCGCAACATCTGGACCTTCCTCGCCATCCAGCCGCTGGGGGCGCAGAAGGACCTGATCATCAACAGCAACGAGGTGATCAACGCCACCAACCCGCTGTATATCGGCGGTGCCGTCGACAGCTGGGTGACCGACCTGATCTGGGACCGCGTGATGCGCATCGGGCCCGATGGCATGCCACAGCCGTGGGCCGCCGAGAACGTCACCTGGGTCGACGACAAGACCCTCGACGTGAAGATGCGCACCGGAATGAAGTGGCACGACGGCCAGCCGGTCACGCTCGACGACGTGATCTTTTCCTTCCAGGCGCCGGCCGGCGACAAGGCGCCGATGTACAAGCCCTTCGTCACCGACATCGCCTCGATCGAGAAGACCGGGGAGCAGACGCTGCGCTTCACCCTGAAGCAGCCCAACACCACCTTCCTCACCGCGACGCTCTCCAAGATCAATCTGATCCCCAAGCACATCTGGGAGCCGGTGCTGAAGGACCTGGCGGGCAAGCCGGAGACCGCCGAGCAGCTCAAGGAGCCGAGCAAGATCGGCTCGGGCCCGTTCAAGCTGGTGCGCTGGAAGCCCACCGAGGAGATCTTGCTGGAGCGTTTCGGCGACCACTTCCAGGCACCCAAGGTCGATCGCTGGATCATGCGCATCGTGCCCAATGCCGAGGCCACGCTCGGCATGCTGAAGCGCGGCGAGATCAACTTTCTCGGCATGTTCGGCGGCGACGCCGAGGTGCTCCTGAAGTTCGCCAAGGAGAACCCCGACATCGCGATCAGGAGCGAGGTCGATATCGGCTTCGAATACGTCGCCTTCAACAACCGCCGGGCGCCTTTCGACGATGCGAAGTTCCGGCGCGCGTTGTCGACAGCCATCGACCGGCGGCTGATGGTGAGCGCGGCCTGGCAGGACTACGCCATCCCGGCCAACAGCCACGTCTCGCCGGTATTGAGCTACTGGCACGATCCCGCGGTCGACAACATGAAGACCGGACTGGCGGAGGCCAAGAAGATCCTCCAGGACGCCGGCTATCGCGTGGTCGGCGGCAAGCTCTACTACCCGGCCGGCAAGCAAGAGAAGCTGGCGACGGAGTGAACTCCTCGTCTTCCGGGCCGCGTGCTCATGACCAGGGCTATCGCGTATGGCTGCTCACCCCCGTCATCCCGACCGGAGCCGAGCGATGCGAGGCGAAGTGGAGGGACCTGTTCCGTTGCTGCGCGACAAGAAGAGGTCCCTCGGCTACACCGCCCTTCGGGCGGCTTCGCTCGGGATGACGGCGATATTGGACGCGCGCGATCCACAAGAGGCTGAGCCATGAGACTCGTCCTCGAGCGCTTCACTCACAACGCGCTGGCGCTGCTGGCCGTCACGACCATTCTGTTCTTCATGTTCCGGCTGATGCCCGGCACGCCGCTCGCGGCCTTCATCAACGAGAACCTGAACGCCGACCAGCAGCAGGCCATGCTGGAGCAGTTCGGCCTCGACAAGCCGATGTGGCAGCAATACTTCATCTATCTCGCCAACCTCCTGCAGGGCGAGATGGGGCTGTCCTTCTTCCAACGCCGCCCGGTCATGACCATCCTGCTCGAGGTGCTGCCGAACTCGGTGATCCTCACCCTGACGTCGCTGATCATCGCCTACGTCTTCGGCGTCGTGGCAGGCGCCTGGCTCGCCTGGAAGCGCGGCACCTGGATCGAGCGCGCCGCCGTTCCGGCCGTACTGGCGACGCGGGCGGCGCCCGAGTTCTGGATCGGCATGGTCCTGCTCGCCGTACTGTCGTTCAATGCCGGCTGGTTTCCCTCGGGGGGCGCGTCGAGTCCGGGCCTCGCCTATTCCAGCAACTGGGACCGCATCTTCTCCCTGGACTACGTCCACCATCTCGCCTTGCCGGTGCTGACGCTCGCCCTCTACCTGCAGGGCCTGCCGCTTCTGCTGATGCGCTCCAACATGCTCGAGGTGATGCACGAGGAGTTCGTCACCATGGCGCGCATGAAGGGTTTCGGCGAATGGCGCATCGTGATCGGCCATGCCGCGCGCAATGCGCTCCTGCCGGTGGTCACTGCCTTTGCGCTGGGGGTCGGGCTGTCGATGGGCGGCAACGTGGTGATCGAGACCGTATTCAGCTGGCCCGGCATCGGCCGCCTGCTGGTGCAGGCAGTCTCGGTCCACGACTACCCCCTGGCCCAGGGTGCGTTCCTGATGATCGCTCTGGTGCTGGCGCTGATGAACTTCGTCGCCGACCTCCTGTATATGGTCCTCGATCCTCGGGTGAGCCATGGCCGAAAGGGCTGATCCCGTGGCCTCCGCCCGCGCCAAGGCAATGACGCAGCGAGGTTGGCCGTCGCTGCCGATCGCACGGCGCATCGTGGCGATGCCGTTCAGGGATCCCTTCGCCTTCGCCGGCGTGATGATCTACCTGCTGTTCGCCCTGGTGGCGCTGTTCGCCGACCAGCTCGCTCCCGTCGACCCGATGGACATCCTGTTCACCAAGGCCGGCAAGCTTGCGGCCAATGTGCCGCCTGGCGCCGAGTTTCCGTTGGGGACGACCAATCTCGGCCGCGACATCTATGCCCAGCTCGTCTACGGCACCAGGAGCGCGCTCGCGGTCGGCCTGTCGGCCGCCATCATCGTCGCCACCGCGGGCACCATCGTGGGCCTGGTGGCGGGCTACTTCGGCGGCACCACCGACGCGGTGCTGATGCGCATCGCCGACATGGCGCTCAGCCTTCCCTTCCTGCCCTTCGTCATCGTGCTGACGGGCTTCCTCGGTGCCAGCACCTCCAACATCGTGCTCGCGGTGGCCCTGCTGCTGTGGCCCAACTCGGCGCGCGTGATCCGCAGCCAGGTCCTGACCCTGCGCGAGCGGGCTTATGTCGAGGCGGCGCGCGTCACCGGCGCCAGCGCCTGGCGCATCCTGTTCGTGCATATCGCCCCCAACATCCTGCCTCTCAGCTTCGTCTATGCCGCCATCGCCATCGGCTGGGCGATCATCACCGAGGCCAGCGTAAGCTTTCTGGGCTTCGGCGATTCCGGCAGCGTGTCGTGGGGCATGATGCTGCAGGACGCCTTCGCCTCGCAGGCGCTGTCGCGCGGCCAGTACGCCTGGTTCATCCCACCCGGCATCTGCATCGTGCTGATCGTGGTCGCGGGCTTCTTCATCAGCCGCGGCTACGAGGAAGTCTTCATGCCGAGGCTGCGCGGTCGATGAGGATGGAGCGATGATCCTCGAGGTCAACGAGCTGCAGATCCACTACAGCACGCGCGACGGCGTGGCGCGGGCGGTCGATGGCGCCTCGTTCGGCGTGCCAGAGGGTCGCATCGTCGGCCTGGTCGGCGAATCGGGCTGCGGCAAGACCACGGCGGTGCGCGCGATCATGGGCGTGCTGGCGGAGAACGGCCGGCAGGCCGGCGGCCGGGTCGTCTTCAAGGGCCAGGCGATGGACGAGGCGACGACCCGCAAGCTGCGCTGGCGCGATATCGCCTACGTGCCGCAAAGCGCCATGAGCTCGCTCGATCCGGTCTATACCGTGGGCTCGCAGCTGGTCGAGGTGATGACCAAGCGCGGCAACCATTCGCGCGCCTCGGCGCGGGCCCGCTCGGTCGAGCTGTTCGACCTCGTGGGACTGAGCGAGCGGCGGCTGGCCGACTATCCGCACCAGTTCTCCGGCGGCATGCGCCAGCGCGCCGCCATCGCCATGGCGCTAGCCCTCGAACCCAGCCTGCTGCTGGCCGACGAGCCGGTGACCGCGCTCGACGTCATCGTCCAGCGCCAGATCCTTGATGTGCTGCGCTCGCTGCAACGGCGCCTGCATCTCTCCATGGTGCTGGTGACGCACGACATCAGCGTCGTGGCATATCTCTGCGACGAGGTCGTGGTCATGTATGCCGGGCAGGTGGTCGAAAGCGGCCCCGTGCGCGACGTGCTGGCGCGGCCACGCCACCCCTACACGATGGGCCTGCGCAATGCCTTCCCCGATCTGCTGTCGGACGCTCTGGAGCTCGTGCCGATCGCCGGCGGCCCGCCGGACCTGCGCGAGCTATTGTCGGGCTGCCGCTTCGTGCCGCGCTGCCCGTTCGCCCAGCCGGCATGCGGCATCGACAGTGTGATGAACGGCAACGGCAACCACCGCTCGGCCTGCCGTCGCGACAGCGAGGCCGACACCCTCAGAACCGCCGCATTGGACCCCAGGACATGGCAGCGCTCGTCGAGCTTCGCGATGTCGTGAAGCATTTCCCGGTGACGCGCACGCTGGGCGAGATCGCCCGCGGCGCGCATCCGGCCGTGCGTGCGCTCGACGGGGTCACCTTCGACGTCATCGACGGCGATGCGGTGGCGATCGTCGGCGAATCGGGCTGCGGCAAGACCACGCTGGGTCGCCTGATGCTTAAGCTGGCCGAGCCGACCGGCGGGACAATCAGCTTCGGCGGCGCGCCGATGGCCAGGCTCGCCGGCGAGCGGCTGCGCGACTTCCGCCGTCAGGCGCAGCTCGTGTTCCAGAACCCGTTCGATGCGCTCAACCCGCGCTTCACGATCTACCGGGCGGTCGTCGAGCCGCTGATCAATGCCGGCATCGACAAGGCCGAGCACGCCGACCGGGTCGCCGCGGCCTTCCGCCGGGTCCACCTCTCCGACTTCGACCGCTACTTCGACCGTTATCCGCACCAGTTGAGCGGCGGCCAGCTCCAGCGCGTGGTCATGGCCCGCGCCCTGGTGCTGGGACCGCGCTTCCTGGTGGCCGACGAGCCGGTGTCGATGCTCGACGTCAGCGTGCGTGCCGGCATCCTGGCGCTGCTGCGCGAAGTCCGCGAGACGATGGGCCTGACCGCCGTCTACATCTCCCACGACCTGGCGCTGGTCCGGTACCTCTGCGAGCGCACCCTGGTCATGTATCTCGGCCGCGTCGTCGAGGATGCGCCGACCGATGAGATCGTGCGACGGCCGCGCCATCCCTATACCAGGGCGCTGGTCGCCGCCGTGCCGGTGCCCGATCCCGACCAGAGCCGCGAGCCCCTGCCCATCAAGGGCAACGTGCCCGATGCACGCGAACCGCCAAGCGGCTGCAGCTTCCGTGATCGCTGCCCGCACGCCATGCCGAAATGCGCCGCCGAGACGCCCGCGCTCCGCTCAGCCTCCGACGGCCATCGCGTCGCCTGCCATCTGGACTGAATCCATGAGGCGCAGTCTTTTTCTCCTGCTCATGCTCGCCGCGTCCTTTCCGGTCGGCGCGCAACAACCAGCGGGCGTCACGAGTGCAGCGCTCATCGCTGCCGGCAAAAATGCGGCGGTAAGGCTGATCGACTACGGCGAGGAGCGCTGCGACGGCGACACGACCATCGAGGCGTGGCTCACCGCGCTGGTCGGCAAGGAAGCGCGCCGCATCGCCTGGACCGGCGGCAAGTGTGTGCTGGTCAACGACCTGCGGCCCGGCATCGACGCTTCGTCGTGGCCCTATTGCGCCCAGGCAACGATCACCCTTGTCCGACCCATGAACCGCAACGATTCGCCGATCGTCGAGATCTATCTCGAGAGGCCCCGAGGAGGACACTCGGGAAGGGCCTATGCATTTCGTGGAGCGATGGAAACGCGCGACGGGCCGGATTACATCCGCTTCCGCTGGGATTTGGAAGCGTTGTGGGCGGAGCGCTTCCCCACGGCGAAACGACCTTGCAAGGACGAGTAGAGTTGCTTGCGCCAGCGCGACGCGGCCGACAGAATTGCCCATGCCCGACGTCACTCTGAAGAACGCCCCGACGGCCTGCGACCCGGTCACGCTCGAGATCGTGCGCGGCGCCGTGCGTGCCGCGCAGGCCGAGATGGAGGCGCTGATCGAGCGCACCGCCATCTCCGCCTTCATCCGCGAGAAGAAGGATTTCTACACCGCCCTGTTCGATGCCGACGGAGTCATGGCGGTCGGCTCCAACCTGCCGGTGTTCGGCGACATCTGCAGTCCCGTGTTCCGTGATTTTCCGCCCGACACGATGCGGCCGGGCGACATCTACTGGTACAACGACTGCTACGGCTCGCGCGGCGCCATCTCGCACTCCAACGACCAGGTGCTCCTGGCGCCGGTGTTCCACGATGGCCGGCGCTGCGGCTTCGTCATGGGCTGGGCACATTTCTCCGACATCGGCGGCCTGCGCGCCGGGTCGATCAGCCCGGACACGACCGATATCTTCCAGGAGGGCATCATCGTGCCGCCGACGAAGCTGATCGATGCAGGCACCACCAACGAGATGGCGTTGAAGATCTTCTTCCGCAATTCGCGTTTCCCCGAGCAGAACGTGGGCGACATGCGCGCCCTGATGGCGAGTGCGACGCTGGGTGCCAGGCGCATCGAGGAAATCGCGGGCCGCTTCGGCACCGACGTGCTGGCCGACGGCTTGCGCCAGCTCGTGGCGCGCACGCGCACTCTGGTGCGCACGAAGCTCGCCGCGACCTTCGACTACGGAACCCATCGCTTCACCGATGCAATCGATTCCGACGGCCACGGCAACGGACCGTTCCATCTTCGCCTGGCGCTCACGCGCGAGCATGGACCCGACGGCGAGGATCGCTTCATCTTCGACGCCACGGCGACCGACGATCAGTCGCCGGGGCCGGTGAACCTGCTGCTCAATCCCGACGTGCCGGGAACGGCGCTCTCCATGTTCTATCTGGGCGGAGATCCGGCCCAGGTCTGCAACGCCGGCGGCCCGCAGGCGATCGACGAGGTGCGTCTGCGCGAGGGATCGCTGCTGTGGCCCAAGTTCCCCGCGCCCCTCGGCATGCGCGGCCTTACCCTGATGCGCTTCCTCGCCGCGGTGAACGGACTGATCAACGTCGCCGGCGGCAAGGCGCCGGCGGCACACTCGGCCTACGTGATCTCCTTCCTGCGCGGCACCTTTCGCAACGACAAGGGCGAGCTCGAACCGTTCCTGATGTCCGACGGCATCGGCGTCGGCTGGGGCGCCAGGCCATTCGCCGACGGAACCGACGCCGTCTACTTCGTCGCCCAGGAGAACTACCCGGTAGAATTCCTCGAGACCGGCTATCCCGTGCGCCTGCGCACCTACGGCATCCTGACCGATTCCTGCGGCGCGGGACGCTATCGCGGCGGCTGCGGCATCGTGCGTGAGTACGACATCCTGGCCGAGGAAGCCGTCCTCGCCGTCCGCATCGACAGCGTCAAGAATCCGCCCTGGGGAATCAATGGCGGCATGGCGGGCGGCTCGGGCCGCGTCGTGGTCAATCCCGGCACCAACCATGAGCGCGAGCTGGCGCCGCTGTCGGACGGCAACGTGTTGAAGCGAGGCGACGTGCTGCGCATCGAGACCGGTGGCGGTGGCGGTCATGGTCATCCGTTCGATCGTCCGTCCGAGACGGTGGCCGAGGACGTGGCCGGCGGCTTCGTGACGCCGGAAGCGGCGCGGCGGCTCTACGGCGTCGTTCTCGTGGACGGCGCAGTCGACAAGGCCGCCACCGGCAGGCTGCGCAAGAACCGCCCCGAAATCAAAGCGTTTCACCGCCACGCCTATGTCGACAGCCTTGGCTGATACATCGCTCGCCGTCGCCGTCGATATCGGCGGCACTTTCACCGACATCGCCCTGTACGACGCCAAGAGCGGCGAAATCTGGCGCGCCAAGACGCCGAGCGTGCCGGCCGATCCCAGCCAGGCCTTCCTGGCGGGCGTGCGGCTTGCCCTGCAGGATGCCGCGCGGGCCGCTCCCGATTTGGGCCGCGTGCTGCACGGCACGACCGTCGCCACCAACATGATTTTAGAAGACAAGGGCGCCCGTACGGCACTCGTGACGACCGCCGGCTTTCGCCACGTGCTGGCGATCGGCCGTCAGGACATCCCGCGGCGCGCCAATTATCTCGCCTGGGTGAAGCCGCCGCGTCCCGTGCCGGCTTCGCGCGTGCTCGAGGTCAGGGAACGCATCGGCGCAGGCGGCATCATCGTCGAGGCGTTGGACGAAGCGAGCGTGCAGGCCGCGGCCGAGGCCTGTCGCTCCCTCGAGGTCGAAGCCGTGGCGGTCTGCCTGCTGCATTCCTTCGCCAACCCGGTGCATGAGCGGCGGGTGGCCGAGCTTTTATGCGCGGCGTTGCCTGGGGTCGCGGTGACGGCATCGTGCGATGTGCTACCGGTGGTCCGCGAATACGAGCGGTCGCTGGCGACGGTACTGAATGCTCTGGTGATGCCGGGCGTGGCGACCTACGTGTCGCGGCTGGAAGATCGCCTCAGCGAGGAGAAGGTCGCGGCGCCGCTCCTCTACATGCAGTCGAACGGCGGCGTCGCGGGCGGCGCCACCATCCGCCGCGCCCCGGCGCTGACCGCCCTGTCGGGACCGGCGGCGGGCGTCGTCGGCGCGCGCGACGTCGCCGCCGCCTGCGGCATCAAGGACATCATTACCGTCGACATCGGCGGCACCAGCGCCGACATCTGCCTGATCAAGAATGGTGAGATCGCGCTCACCCAAAGCGGCCATGTCGGCGAGTGGCCGCTACCGTTGCCCATGGTCGACATGGTGACCATCGGCGCCGGCGGCGGCTCCATCGCGAAGGTGGCCGACGGCACGCTGACCGTGGGTCCGCAGAGCGCCGGCGCCGATCCCGGCCCGGCCGCTTATGGCCGCGGCGGCACCCAGGCCACGGTGACCGACGCCCATGTCGTGCTGGGCCATCTGCCGTCGCGCCTGCTCGGCGGCCGCATGGCGCTCGACGCCTCGGCGGCGGCGCGCGCTGTCGACAGCAACGTGGCGCGGCCGCTCGGCCTCGGCCGCGAGGAAGCGGCGCGCGGCATGCTCGCCATCCTCGACAACAACATGATGGGCGCGCTCCGCATCGTGTCGGTCGAGCGCGGCCACGATCCGCGCGACTTCACCCTGGTGCCGTTCGGCGGCGCCGGTCCCCTGCACGGCTGCGCCCTCGCCGAGCTTCTCGGCATCCGCCGCGTGCTGGTGCCGACCGCGCCCGGCGTGCTCTGCGCCGACGGGCTTCTGGCCGCCGACCTGAAAGCCGATTTCAGCCGCACCCTGCCGCGCACCGGCAAGATAGACATGGAGGTGGCGCGCCAGGTCTACGCCGAGCTGTCGCAGCAGGCCGACGCCTGGCTGGCGAAGGAGCAGGTGGCGCCGGCCGACCGCCGCCAGGTCCGTGTCGCCCTGATGCGCTATCACGGCCAGGGCGGCGAGGTGCTGGTCGGCTGGATCGACGACGCGGCAGGCGCCGAGGCGGCTTTCGCCGCAGCGCATGAAAGCCTCTACGGCTTCAAGCTCGATTCGCCGATCGAACTGGTCACGCTGCGCATCGAGGCGACGGGCCACATGCCGGCGCCGCATCGGCCGGTGCTGCCGGCCGGCAGCGGCGCGAAGCCGCAAGGCCGACAGACTGTCCATTTCCGTTCTGGAACGATCGAGGTGCCGCTCTACGATCGCGCCACCCTGGGCGCCGGCGATCGCATCGATGGCCCCGCCATCGTCACGCAGCTCGACGCCACGACCCTGATCGCGTCCGGCTGGTCAGGCGAAGTCCATGCCTCGGGGGCGATCCTTCTCCAGCAATGACACTACTTCGGCCCTCTATCACTGGGCGGCGCCGGCCATTCGCGCGAGGTGATGGCGGTTCGTCGGCTTGGGCAGGCCGAGATTGCCGCGCAACGTCGTCGCCTCGTACTCGGTGCGGAAGAGCCCGCGGCGCTGCAGCTCGGGAATGACGAGGTCGACGAAATCCTTCAGCGAGCCGGGCAGCCAGGCCGGCATGACGTTGAAGCCGTCGGCGGCACCATCCCTGAACCAATGCTCCATCTCGTCGGCCACCTGAGAGGGGGTGCCGACCGACAATGCGTGGCCACGCGGACCGGCATTGGCGAGACAGAGTTCCCAGAAGGTGAGCTTGTCGCGGCGTGCCTGCTCCAGCAGCAGACGCTGGCGGCTGAGCGGACCGTTGGTGTCCGCCATCTCCGGCACCGGACCGTCGAGCGGGATCTTGTCGAGGCCGTGCACGCCGATCGTATGCTCGAGGATCGAGATACCGACCGGCTTCTGGATCAGGGATTGCAGGTAGTCGTACTTTTCCTGCGCCTCCGACGTTGTCGCCGCGACGACGGGATAGAAACCAGGCATCACCTTGACCTGGTCCTGCGAGCGGCCGAAGCGCGGGATGCGCTGGCGCACGTCGTCGTAGAATTCCTTGGCCTGCTCGAAGGTCGTGGCCGCAGTGAAGACCAGCTCCGCCAGACGGGCGGCAACGTCGCGACCGGTGCCCGAGGCGCCGGCCTGCACGAGCACCGGCCGGCCCTGCGGCGAGCAGGCGACGTTGAGCGGCCCGCGTACCTGGAAGTGCCTGCCCTTGTGATCCAGGACATGCATCTTGGCAGGGTCGAAGAACCTGCCGGATTCCTTGTCGCGGATGAACGCATCCTCGTCCCAGCTGTCCCACAGGCCGTTGACCACGTCGGCGAACTCGATGGCCCGGTCATAGCGGTCGGCGTGGCTGAGGTGCTCCTCGCGCGAATAGTTCAGCGCATCCTGCTCGTTGTTCGAGGTGACGAGGTTCCAGCCGGAACGGCCGCCGCTGATCTGATCGAGCGAGGCGAACTGGCGGGCCAGCGTATAGGGCTCGTTGAAGGTCGTGGTCGAGGTCGCGACAAGGCCGAGATTGTTCGTCACCGCGGCCAGGGCCGAGAGAACCGTCATGGGTTCGAACTTCACCACCTTGCCCATGCGACCGCGCGAATCGGCACTGCCTTTCAGGTTCACGGCAGCCGTGTCGGCCAGGAAGAGTAGATCGAACTTGCCGCGCTCGGCGAGCTGGGCGGTCTCGACCATCTCGGCGAAGCTCGCGCCGGAATGCATGTGCGCGCCAGGATGGCGCCAGGCGGCGACGTGTTGGCCCGTCTCGTGCACGAAGGCTCCGAGACGCATCATCCTCTTTTGCTGCGGTGAGGACACAATCGGCTCTCCGATGTGGAATGCGGAAGGTGCGAAGATCGACGCAACTCCTATACCATCCCGGCATGGGGTTCGCGATGGCGGGACACAGGCGATCCGCTAAGCTGTCGGTCTGGCCAAGGAGCATGCGCTGATGGATACGTCGGTCGAGGTCGCAAGCCGGCAGACCCTCCCGGTTCTCTCGTTCGCCGAACGAGACGAGCAGTCACTGGCGCGCCAGCTCGACAAGGCCTTTTCCGACATCGGTTTCTGCTATTTCGCCGACATCGGCGTCGACCAGGCGCTGGTGGACGGTGTCTTCGCCGCCTCCAGGCGCTTCCATGCCCTGCCGCGCTCCGCCAAGGATGCAATCGCCATGAACCGGTTCCATCGCGGCTACATGGCGCCGAAAACGTCGATCATCCAGACATCGAGTGTCGCCAGGGTGACCAAACCAAACGATTCGGAATCGTTCATGCTGATGCATGAGGTTTCGCCCGACGATCCGCGGTACGGCCGCCCGCTCGACGGCCCCAACCTGTGGCCCGACCTGCCGGACTTCCGCGAGCCTGTCGTCGCCTATGAGCGCGCGATGCATGCTTTCTGCCTGCGCCTGCTGCGGCCGCTGGCCCTGGCGCTCGGCCTGCCGCGCGACTGGCTGGTGCCCTACTTCGAGCAGCCGACGACTTTTCTGCGCCTGCTGCATTATCCTCCTCACGCCAGGGATGCGGCCGACGATGCCTTCGGTTCGGCGCCGCATACCGACTACGGTTTCATCACCATCCTCTGCCAGGACAGCCAGGGCGGCCTGGAAGTGCGCCGCAACGACGGCAACTGGCTTGCCGCGCCGCCGGTCCCGGGCACCTGGGTGGTCAATGTCGCCGATATGCTGTCGCGGTGGACCAACGGCCGCTGGCAGTCGACACCGCATCGCGTGAAGAACCTGTCGGGCGGCGACCGTTACTCCTGCCCCTACTTCTTCGACATGTCGATGGACAGCACCGTGGAGGTCCTGCCGACCTGCCAAGGCCCCGCGCAGCCGGCGAAATGGCCGGCGGTACGCTACGGCGACTACTTGCTGGAGCGCCTCGATAAGAATTACGCCTATCGCCAGCCGGTATCGGCATGAGCGAGAGCCTGCTCGACGTCTCGAAGCTCGCCTTCGCCTATGACGGCGCGGCGGCAGTGCGAGACGTGTCGCTCTCCGTCCAGCCGGGCGAGATCGTGGCATTGCTGGGCGCCAACGGCGCCGGCAAGTCGACGACGGTGCGCATGATCGCGGGCGTGCTGACGCCGCAGAAGGGCGCCATCCGCTTCGCCGGCGAGGTGCTGACGGGCGCCCCGAGCCACCTCGTCGTGCGGCGCGGCATCACCCTGGTGCCGGAAGGCCGCCTGGTCTTCCCGCAGATGACGGTGATGGAGAACCTGCAGCTCGGTGCCCACATCAAGCAGCGCGGCGAGGTCGCGGCGCTGGTCGAAAAGGCATTCTCCCTCTTTCCGCGATTGGCCGAGCGGCGCGGCCAGCTCGCCGGCTCGATGAGCGGCGGCGAGCAGCAGATGCTGGCGATCGCCCGCGGCCTGATGGCCGAGCCGCGCCTGATCATTCTCGACGAGCCGTCGCTCGGCCTCATGCCGATCGTCACGCAGGAAGTATTCCGGCTGATCGAGGCGGTGAACAAGAGCGGCATCGGCGTGCTGCTCGTCGAGCAGAACCTGCACCAGTCGCTGCGCATCGCCCATCGCGGCTATGTCCTGGAGAAGGGCGCGGTCGTGCTCTCCGGCAGCGGCCAGGACCTCTTGGCCGACGCCTACGTGCAGAAGGCGTTCCTGGGTCGCTGACGTGCGCGGGCGGAGCGGAACAACGATCCGCCCGCCCCCTACTGTGCGAAAGAACTCAACACCGCGGCTACCCGCGTTCTCGGCCTCGGCCCTTGCGGGGAACTCGGCTGACATGAGAGCATCGGTGTGTGTAGGGCTGCTTGGCGTGGTTGCTGCGTTCAACGACTACCCAAGGGGGAGACCTACGATGACCGTGACACTCGTAACCCGCTTCGTCGTGCCGAATGCCGAGGTCGGTATGGCAGAAGCAAAAAGAGCGAAGGCAATGTGGACGAAGGCGGGGGCGAAAGCCTTCCGCTCTTATCAGTTCTTCACCGGAGCCTTCTTCAACGAGTGGCTGTTTCACGTGGACTTCGATGATCTCGCGCACATGCAGAAGTGCCGAGGCAGCGTCATAGACAGCGACGACCTGAAGACCATCAATGCCAACAACGCCAAGGTGGGGAACAAGATGGTCGGCCGCGAAATACTCATGGGGCTGGATGTCTGAGTGCGGCCTCCGCACGACGTTTCTCAGAAAGTCGGCACCAAGCGTAAGCCTCGGGATGCCATGGCAGCCGTCTCCCTGCACACGACGGCCGCCGACAACTCGCGCTTCCTGCAAGCAGTTCTGACAGGCGCGTACCTACTGTCCACGACGGCCGCACTGTGGCTCGCTCCGCAGGTTGCGGTCCAACACCGAGACACTCCTGAGATCGACACGCAGATTGCCTGGGGTTTGGGCTGGGGCCTGGAGCCTCACCAGGGGACGTTCTTCCAATGGGGAGACAACGATCTGGGCAGACACAAGACTTTTGCTATCGGCTCGGTGCAGGAGCAGGTGGCCATCGTGGTTCTCACCAACGGATCGAATGGGACGTCCATCGTTCCCGACCTCGTCGAGGACGTCTTGCCCGGTCACCATCCTTGCTTCGATTGGTTGGGCTACGAAAGGCTTTCGATCGCGCCTAGTCCGGGGTTCCAAGGTACGCCGCGATGACCTGCGGGTTCCTCGACACCTCGGCCGGCGTGCCGTCGGCGATCAGGCGACCCGATTCCAGCACCAGAATGCGGTCGGACACTTCCATGACCGACGGCATGTCGTGCTCGACAAGCACGACCGTGACGCCGCTCGCACGGATGCGGCGCAACACATCGATCATCGCCGCCGTTTCGGTCGGATTTAGGCCGGCGCAGGGTTCGTCGGCCAGAAGTAGATCGGCGCGCGTGGCGACGGCGCGCGCCACTTCGAGATGGCGCAGCTGGCCGACGGTCAGCACACTCGCAAGCTCACCAGCGAGATGGGTCATGCCGGCGAGCGCCAGCGCGTTGGTCGTGGTCGCCGCGACATCGCGGGCCCCCGTCTTGCCGAACAACGCGCCGATCCGGACATTCTCGGCAACCGTGAGGTCGCGGAACGGGCGGGCGATCTGGAACGCCCGCGCAACCCCGAGCTCGGCGATGCGGTTGGTCGCGAGGCCGGTGATCGCGTGGTCTTTGAACGACACCTGCCCGGCGGTCGGCGCGAGATAGCCCGTCACCAGGTTGAACAAGGTCGACTTGCCCGCACCGTTGGGGCCGATGACGCTGGTGATCGATCCCGGCTCGACGGCGAAGGAGACATCGGAGATCGCGAGCAGGCCGCGGAAGCGCTTGCTGAGAGCCTCGACGCGCAGGATGGGCGCGCTCATTCGGCCGGCGCCGTCGCCGCCGCGCGGCGGCGCTGCCGCCAGCTCTTGACGAAGCCCAGCACGCCACCCGGCGCCGCAAGCACCAGCACGACCAGCAGGAGGCCGGTGGCGAACAGATGGAAATCGAGCAGCCGCGCCAGCACGACCTGGGTGATGAAGACTAGCATGAAGGCGCCGATCACGGGGCCGAACAGCGTGCCGAGCCCCCCGAGCAGCGAATAGACGATCAGGTTGAGGTTGGTGTCGTCACGGTAGACCGAGTCGGTGGTGATGTAGCCCAGCGAATGGCCGTAGATGACGCCGAGAAGGCCGGTCAGCACGGCGCTGATGACGAAGGCCTGCCGTTTGTAGCGCTCGGTGGGCACCCCCAGCATGCGCGCCGTGTCCTCGTCTTCGCGAATGCTCAGAAGGCCGGCGCCGAAGCGGCTGCGCCGGATCTGCCAGGCAATCAGGAACACGATCACGCCGGCCACGAGATAGAGCTCGTAGAAGAAGGTGGCGGGATCCCAGCTGGCCGGGGTGATCGCCGGGAAGTTCAGGCCGAGCGAGCCCTGCAGGACGTCGAGATTGTTGTTGAGCTCGGCGCACACGTGGCAGACGCCCAGCATGGCGATGGCGAAGAAGGTACCGCGGAGGCGCAGGATAGGATAGGCGACGGCGGCCGACAGGATGGCGCAGGCAAACCCGCCCACCAGCAGGCCGATCGGCAGCATCAGCGACACCGGGAGCCCCGACAACCGGTCCTCGACCAGTCCGGCAGCAAACGCGCCGACGCCGATGAATGCCGCATGGCCGAAGCTAGCATAGCCGGCGAAGCCGCCCAGGATGGTCCAGGCGACGGCAAGCCCCGCGGAGTAGATCATGAGCTGGCCGACTCGGATGTAGAACGGCGGCAGCACCAGAGGCAGCGCCGCGAGGACGACGGCGGCGGCCAGGACGATCGCCACGAACAACGCAGGCCGCTGCTCGGTCATCGCGAAGGCGCGAAGGCGTTGCCCAGCAGGCCCTGTGGCCGCACCAGCAGCAACAGCACGAGCAGCAGGAACATGGTCACGTTGGGGAAAGACGGGCCGATATATTGGGCAGTGAGCGTGCTCACCACGCCGATCAGCAGGCCGCCGATCAGGGCGCCGGCCGGGCTGCCGACGCCTCCCAGCACGACGACGACGAAAGCGTTCAGGGTCCAGGTCGCCTCGTCGGCCGGCGAGAATGGCAGGATGATGCCGATGACGATGCCGGCGGCGCCGGCAAAGGCCGCCGAGACGGCAAAGGTCAGGGCATAGACATGGCGCACGTTGACGCCGCACAGCCGCGCAGCCAGCGTCTGCTGCGCGGTGGCGCGGATCACGCGACCGAGTGGCGAGAACTTCAGGAACGCGGCAAGACACGACAGCAGGATCAGGCTGGCCACCAGGCAGCTCACGCGCACCGCGTCTAGGGTGATCGGGCCGAGCTTCAACGAGGTGAAGGCATAGGTCGGCGTGATGTTCTTCATGTCGGGAGAGAACACCCAGATCATGACGTTGTGCAGCATCAGCGCCACGCCGAAGGTCAGCAGGATGGAGCCGAAGGCCGAGCTGTCGACGGCATACTGGATCAGGAAGCGCTGGTAGACGTAACCGACCGCAAACAGGCACACCATGACCAGCGGCATGGTGAGTAGCGGGTCGATGTGCAGCGTCTCGGAAAAAATCAGCGCCAGATAGGCGCCGATCAGCACCAGGATGCCATGGCTGAGGTTGATGACGTGCAGGACGCCGAAGATCAACGAGAAGCCGACGGCGGCAAGCGCGTAGATGCCGCCCAGCACCATGCCGTCGGCCAGCGTCTGGGCAATCAGGTTCATGCGAGGGTGTCTGTGGCGATCAAGCCTTCTTGTCCCACGGCGGCGACGGGTAGACGGGCTTCGCGGTCGCTGCCGCCTGCGGATAGACGATCTCGAGTTTGCCCTTCTGCACCTGCCCGATGAAGCCGCCCATCAGCAGCTCGTCGCCGTCGCCGTCGGGCGTGAACTTGATGCGGCTGTAGAAGGTCTCGTAGTCGGCCGCGGACAGCGCGTCGCGAACCATCGCCGGATCGGTGCTCTTGGCCGCCTGCATGGCCAGCACGTAGGTCTCGATGCAGGCCGACGCGCCGGCCGTGTGATAGGCGATCGGCCGCGTGAACTTGGTCTTGTAGTACTCGACGTACTTCTTGGAATCGCCGAAGAACTTGTCCTTGAACGGCACGTTCTCGTCCCAGTAGGTCGAGCAGCACAGGGCCTCCGAGTGCTTGCCCAGCGCCTCGCGGAACGACGCGAGCTGCGGGCCCAGGCCCTGGAACAGGAGCTTCACGTTGGTGTTGGTCGCCACCATCTGGCGCGCCACCAGCAGCGAATTCTGGTCATGCATGACGCAGACCAGCAGGTCGGGCGTATTGGCGCGTACCGAGCCCAGCACGCTCGACACGTCGGTCGGCTTCGCCGGCAGTTCGTAGCCTTCGATGCGCTTGAAGCCGGCCGCATCGCAGGAAAGCCGCACGCCCTCGGCCGCGGTCTTGGAGAAGGCGTCGTTGGTCCAGATCACCGAATAGGTCTGCGGCAGCGGCTGCAGCGACTTGAACATCGCCGCCGTCGCCGCGAACTGGCGCGTGGCGCGCGGATACATGCCGAACACGAACTTGTAGCCGCGGGTGAAGATCGCGTCGGAGCCGCCGCCGGTCTGCACCATCGGCTTCTTGGCGCGCTCGGTGATGGCAGCCGTGGGCAGCACGATGTTGGAGCCGAACGAACCCAGGAAGAAGTTGGTGCCCTCGTCGATCTGGCGCTGGATCAGCGTGGTGGCGCGCGCGGGGTCGCTGGCATCGTCGAACAGCTTCAGGTCGATCTTGTACTTCTCGCCGGCGATCTCGACACCGCCCAGCACGTCGTTGAAGTAGCTGACGGCGGTGATGTAGCCGTTGTTGACGTTGAGGCCGGTCTCCGCTGCTGCACCGGTAAGCGGAACAGAGCCGCCGATCACCAGCGTCTTGGTCTGGGCTTGCGCCGATCGGATGGCCGGCGCCGCAAGCGCCGCGGCACCCAATGCCATGGCGTGACGACGAGTTGCCTTATTCCTGTGCAGCATCATGACCAATTCCCCTCGTCCCCCAACACCCAAGCGAGCTTAGGAGGCGACACTTTGATGTCAACGACAGCGCTCGACGATCGACTGCGATGCGGCTTAGCGAAATGCCCCGTCGACCGGCAACGCGACACCCGAGATGAAGCCGGCAGAGTCTGAAAGCAAAAAGTCGACCACCGCGGCGACGTCGTCGCCGCTGCCCGGCTTGCCGCCGGGATAGCCCGCCAGCATCGCCGCCCGTTGTTCCGGCTCCAGCCGGTCGAAACGGTCGCGAATCCGCGTTCCCTGCTCGCCGAGGATCAAACCCGGCATCAGGGCGTTCACGGTGATGCCCCATTCCGCCAGGTCCTTGGCAAGCTGCGAGGTGAATCCCAGC
The DNA here is from genome assembly GCA_902825855.1 of uncultured Rhodospirillales bacterium. Taxonomy (GTDB): domain Bacteria; phylum Pseudomonadota; class Alphaproteobacteria; order Reyranellales; family Reyranellaceae; genus Reyranella. Next base: position 66,982 of record CADECW010000016.1, read on the forward strand.
AGGGCCGCCTTCGCCGTGGCGTAGGGCAGGCGACCCGTGACGGTGGTCAGCGGGCCCTTTTCGCCGTCGGCGATGATCGAGGAGAACAGAACGATGCGGCCTCGGCGTTGCGGTCGCATCAGCGGCACTGCCGCACGCGCCGCCAGGAACGCACTGGTCAGGTTGAGATCGATGACATGCGTCCACTCGCGGAGCTCGAACTCCTCGATGTCGCGCGCCCGCTTGGGGCCGGCACCGCCGGCGATGTGCACCAGGGCGTAGATGGCAGGAAAACGCTGGCCGGCGCGGCGGACGGCATCGATCGTCTGGCGTTCGTCGGTGACGTCGGCACACCACACCTCCAGCCGGTCGGCGGCGCCCGGGAACTCCGATCGAAGCGCGTCGAGCGAGGCTTGGTTGGCGTCGACGACAAACACGGAAAGACCGCTGTCGAGCAGTCGCCGCACGGTCGACTTGCCGATTCCGCCGGCGCCACCCGTGACGATCGCCGCTTTCGCTTCCACCATGCGGTCCACCGGTTTGTTTTCGTCCTGACCGATTGAAGCCATACGACAGGCAGGCTTAACCTGCCAGCCGCGCGAAGCATGGAGGGCCACTTGAGTGACAGGGTTGCCGACAAGATTGCGCTGGTGACCGGCGCGGCGGCCGGATTGGGTCGCGCCATCGCGCTCAGGCTGAGCGAGGAAGGCGCTTCGCTGGTGCTCGCCGATATCGATGCGGCAGGCCTCGCGGAGACCGAGCGGCAGATCAAGACAACCGGACGGCCAGTGATGGCGGTCGCGGCCGACGTCACCGAGGAGGCCCCGGTCAAGGCATTGTTCGCGGCGACACTCAAGGCGCACGGCCGGCTCGACATCCTGGTCAACGATGTCGGCGGCGGAACCTCGGGCCGCATCTGGGAAGCCAAAGTCGAAGACTGGGACTTCATCCTGCGGCTGAACCTGCGCTCGGCCTTCCTGTGCACGCGCGAAGCCGCCGCCCACATGCGCGAGCGCCGCTACGGACGCATCATCAATCTCAGCTCCGGCGCGCGCGAAGGCACGCCGTGGACTGCCTACTACGTCGGCAACTCCGCATATTCCGCGGCCAAGGCGGGCATCCACGGCTTTACCCGCGGCGTCGCCCTCGAACTCGCGGAATACGGCGTGACGGTGAACGCCGTGGCGCCCGGCCCGATCGAGACCGAGAAGACGGCGCCGAGCTTCCGCAAGCTCGAGGCGCTCGAATACGGGCCGGTGCGCGCGACGCCGCTGCGCCGCATCGGGCTGCCGGCGGACATCGCCAATGCCGTGCTTTACCTTGCCTCGGACGAGGCCAACTACATCACCGGCACCACGCTCGCCGTCGCGGGAGGACGCTGACATGGACACCTCGACCGAGATCGCCACCGGGCTCGACCAGGACATCGCCGCCTTGAAGGCCAGGGCCGCCGACTTCGACGCGCGCCATCAGCTCATCGAGAAGGTGGCGTGGCCGCAGGGCGTGCGCATCGCCGTGAACTTCACCGCCGATTTCGACGCCATGCTGCTTCGCCGCCTGTTCAACGAGCCGCCGTCGCAGCTCGCCAAGGGGGAGTTCGGCGGCCGCGTCGGCATCTGGCGCCTGATCGAGTTGTTCGACAGCCACAGGATCAAGGCCACCATCTTCACGCCCGGCCGCATCTGCGAGCTCTATCCGCGGGCCGTCAAGGCGGCGTCGGAAAGCGGCCACGAGATCGCCGACCATATGTGGGAGCACCAGGTCCCCAAGGACCCCGAGCTGGAACGTGATCACTTGCGCAAGGCCAAGGACGCGATCGAGAAGCTTACCGGCAAGCGACCGATCGGCACGCGCAGCTGGCACACCCGCGAGCTGCTGCTCGAGGAAGGCTTCGTCTACAATTCCCACGATACGCTCGACCACCTGCCGCACTATGCAAGCGGGCCGGACGGGTCGAGGCCGTTGCTCAACCTGCCGTTCCACTACGCCATCGACGACGCGATGTTCTTCAGCTTTGCCTGGCTCAACACCGAGAACCAGGCGCAGCGCATGATGGATCCCGACCATGTCGAGGAGATCTGGTGGGCGGCCTTCCTGCAGCAGTACCAACAGGGCGGCTACCTCAACATCTGCATGCATCCTTTCGTGTCGGGCCGGGCGCTGCGCATCGCCATGCTCGACCGGTTGATCAACCGCATGAAGGAGCTGCCCGGCGTCTGGTTCCCGACCTGCGAGCAGGTGGCACGCCACGTGCTCGCCTCGCATCCGGCCCGCTAGGAGACGCGCCATGCCCTGGAAGGAACGCTACACGATCAGCGACGAGCGCACGATTCTCGACGCCGACGTGCGCTGGCCGGACGGCAAGCGCTGCTGCTTTCGTGTCGTCGTCGACCTCGCGCCGACGAGCGGACCCGACGGCATCGCACCGCAGGACCTCACCACGCCCGATGCCTATTTCGGCATGCATGGCGGCCTGCGCGCGCTGTGCGATACCCTGAGGCGTTACGGCATCAAGGCTACTTTCGCGGTACCGGCGGTGATCGCCGAGATCCATGGCGACACGGTGCGCCGCCTTGGCGACGACGGCCACGAGATCGCCGCGCATGGCTTCAAGCACGAGGACGTGAGCACGCTCGGCCGCGACGAGGAGCGCACCCGGTTGGAGCGGACCACGGCGATCCTGAACAGGGTCCTGGGCATGCGCCCGTCGGGCTGGTTTTCCCTGCCTCGCCAGAGCGACAAGTTCGCGGGCGGCGCGGTCAGCCCGAATACGATCGATCTCCTGGTCGAGGCCGGTTACGACTATTTCGGCAACGGCCTCGCCGACGATCTGCCGCACTACTGGGTGTGCGACTTCGCCAGCCGGCGCAACATCCTCACCCTGCCCTATTACTATCACTTCGACGACCAGTTCTTCCTGCTGTTCCCCAAGAAGGGCACGGGGCTGGAAAATCCCGATTCGCTCCTGCGCAACTGGAAGGCCGAGCTCGACGCGCAATACAAGCGTGGCCGGCAATTCTCCATGGTGCTGCATCCGCATGCCATCGGCTGGCCCAACCGGCTGCACGTGCTGGAGCAGTTCCTCGACCATGCGCGCGGGCTGCCCGAGCTGTGGTACGCCACGAGCGACGAGTGCGCCCGGCATTGGCTAAAAACCTTCCCTGCATCGACGCATCTCAAGCTCGAGCCGCCGATCTGGCGCGACTACCCCGGAAGCCTGAGCTGAACCATGAGCAAATACCGCTTCCTGCTGATCAACGCCTTCAGCCTGGCGCCCGGCAACGACTTCGCCATGCGCTCCTACACCGGTCCGAAGGAGACGCAGGTCTACAACTACCAGGACCTGAAACCCTTCCTGGCCGACATCGAGTGGGAGCTGAATCCCGGCGCCCGCACGACTCATGGCAACTTCCCGGTGACGACCAAGGAAGCGTTCATGTCGGTCGGAAACAACCGGCTGCCGCTTGTGCGCGAGGCGTGTGCCAGCGGCAAGTACAACGCCATCGTGCTGCTGGGCGGCGGCGATCCGGGCTACATGGAAGCGCGTGAGATCAGCCGGCAGTACCGCATCCCGGTGACGAGTTCGGCGCATGCGCAGATGCACATCGCCGGACTTTTGGGCAACAAGTTTTCGATCGTCGACATCTCCGAATCGCACAATATGCAGATGTACCACCTGGTGGTGCAGTACCGCATGACCGACCGCTGCGCCTCGATCCGCAACGTCAACTTCCCGCTGCCGACGCCCAACCATCCCAACGACCGGCCGATCAATGTCGAACGTGACCGCGCGCTGCAGAGCGGCACGTCGGACATGTTGGACGCCGCGGTGGAGGAATCCGTCGCGGCCATCGAGGAGGACGGTGCCGACACGATCATCCTGGGCTGTTCGGCCGCCTTCTGGATGCAGCCACTGCTGCAGAAACGACTGCTGGAGATCGGCTGGGACGTACCGGTGCTCGAAGGCGCGCGCGCCGCGATCCAGGTGGCCAAGATGCTGGTCGATCTCGGCGTCGACGCCAGCGCCCTCGCCTTTCCCGGCGAGCGTCCGGCCAAGTGGCGGCGCAGGAAACTGTTTTAGGCTCGAGGGGGCAAGGATGATCGGCAAGCGCAGGCTTCTCGTCGCGACGGCAGGGCTTCTGATTGCAGACGGTGCGAGCGCCCAACCGAAATACCCGTCGGAGTCCGTCAAGCTCGTCGTGCCGCGCGCGCCGGGCGGCGGCTCGGACATCCTGGCGCGGTTGCTGCAACCTGCTCTGGAACAGAAGCTCGGCGTGCCCGTCATCGTCGACAACCGGCCCGACGCCGCAGCCGTGATGGGCGCCACCATCGTGACCAAGGCCAAGCCCGACGGCTACACGCTGCTGCTCACCGACAATTCCTTCTACCAGAACCCGGCGATCCTCGATTCGCTGCCCTACGACACGCTGAAGGGATTCAGCGCCATCACGATGCTGGCGCAGGCGCCGGTGCTGCTGATCGTGCACCCCAGCGTGCCGGCGAAGACCCTGGCCGAGCTGATCGCGCTGGCGAAGAAGACCGACCTGACCTTCGCCTCGGGCGGGGTCGGCTCGTCGACCCATCTCATGGGCGTGATGGTGAACCTCAAAGCCGGCATCAACATCACACATGTCCCCTTCAAGTCATCGGGCCAGGCGCTGATCGCCCTGCTGGGCGGCCATGTCTCGATGCAGTATGGCGGACTCGCTTCGGCGCCACCCTACATCAAGGACGGCAAGGTCCTGCCCATCGCCATCACCGGCGAAAAGCGCGATCCCGTTGTGCCCGACGTGCCGACCTTCAGGGAGAGCGGCCTGGAAGGCGCCGACGTCTCCAGCGTCTGGGGACTTCATGCCCCACCGGGAACGCCGATCGAAATCCGCCGCGCGCTGCGCGACGCCGTCGCCGAGGTGATGCGCGGTCCGGAAGTTACGAAGCAACTCGTCGAACGCGGCTACCAGACCATCGCGAGCACGCCCGAGGAGCACCAGAAGCAGACCGACGCCCTGGTCAACCAGTGGATCGAAGTCGGCAAGAAGGTGAACCTGAAGGAATAGGATCACCCGCATTTCCCCAAGCATTGCGCGGGGAAGAAGACTCCATCAGCCGGCCTTCGCCAGATCGATGGCTCGCCGGTACATGGTCATCGCCGCTTCCGGCGTGTTGTAGCCGGCGTGCGCCGTCAGCGTGACGTTGTCGAGCTTGAGCAGTGGCTCGTTGGGATCGACGGGTTCCTTGGCGAACACATCGGTGGCGTAGTGGCCGACGTGGCCGGCCTTCAGGAGCTCGATCAAGGCCGGTTCGTCGACGACCCCGGCCCGCGCCGTGTTGACGACGATGACGCCCTTCCTGGCCTTCTGGAGCTTCGCCCGGTCGAGAAAGCCCCTGGTCTGGTCGTTGAGGCCAAGGTGCAGGCTGACGATGTCGGACTGCTTCAGGAGTTCGTCGATATCGACCATCGACACGTTGGCGTCAGGACGCGGCGAACGGTTCCAGGCCACGACCTTCAGGCCGATACCCGAGGCGATGCGCGCCATCTCGCGCCCGATGCCGCCCAGGCCGACGATACCGATCGTCTTGCCGCGCAGTTCCATGCCCTGCATCGGTCGCCAGCCGCCATTGCGGACCAAGGCGTGCATCGTGCCGATGTGGCGAGCGGCGGCAAACACCAGGCCGATGGCGTGCTCGGCCACCGTCGTGTCGCCATAGCCGGAGATGGTCGAGACCTTTATGCCCACTTTCGCGGCGGCCGCGAGATCGACGAAGCTCGCCGCGCCCGTTCCCAGGAAAACGATGTGCTTCAGGCCAGTGCAGCGCTTCAAAGTCTCTTCGTTGAAGTAGCTCGCGTCGTTGATGACGGTGTCGTAGCCCTCGATCAGCTTGGGAATGGCATCGACGCCCACCGGTCCCATGTTGACCTTGACGGGAATATCATTCGGTCCGTGGACCTTCTTCCAGACGCTGTCGATGTCGGGTGTCGAATCGATGAATAAAGTCTTGGGCATCACGCTCTCAATGTAGTTGTTCGACGACGCGGCCGAGCCGCTCCAAGGTGCGCACGGCAGCCTTCTGGTCGAGGCCCGGCCATTGCACGCGCACCAGGATATGGTCGGTGCCGGTGCGTTCACCATAGCGGCCGATCCGTTCGACCACCTCGTCCTGCGACCCGATGATGAAGCGGTTGGCGGCAAACTTGTCGAAATCGGCGCGGATCCGATCGCCCGGCACGAAGCCCGATGCGCTGCCCCAGCTGGCATATGCCTCGTACTTGAAGGACAGCGGCTCGCGCACTTCGTCGAGCGCCTTGCCGGTGCCGCTTCCGACATGGCACTCGCGGATGATCGGGAACTCCTTCGCCGGTGGCAGGCCGGCCGCGGCACGCGTCTCGCGGAACAGGGTACCGAGCTTCTTGACGCCCTCCTCGCTCACCATCGGCGACGGCATCCAGGCATCGGCAAGCTTGGCGGCTCGCGCAACCGGCGCCTCCGAATCGCCCGCCATCCAGATCGGCGGGCCGCCCGGCTGCTTCGGCTTCAGGCTCGCCTGAACCTTGCTGAGGGTATGGTAACGACCTTTATGTTCAACGACATCGTCGCGCCACAGCTTGCGGATCACCTCGACACCCTCGACGAAGCGCGACACGCGTTCCTTCATGGGCACGCCGATGGAATCGAACTCCTCCGGACGATAGCCCAGGCCCAGGCCGATGATGGCGTTGCCGTCGGTCAGCCAGTCGAGCGTTGCCGTCTCCTCCGCCACGATCACCGGATTGAGCAGCGGCAGGAGCAGCAGGCCCGGCCCCAGCCGCATGCCCTTGGCCTCCGCGGCAAGACGCGCCAGCAAAGGCATGGCCTGGAACATCTGAACCGGGCTGGACAGGAAATGCTGGCCGACCATCACCGAGGCAAGGCCGCTCGCCTTGGCGACACGTACCTGCTCGATCAGGTTCTCGAGCTCCGGACCGAGATCGGCCCCCTGCCGCCACTGCGTATTCATGAAGAGACCGAGCTTCATCGCCTCTTTCCTCCCGAAGCACACTCTAACGTCGTCGCGCGACCAGCACATCCCGCCGTTTGATGACGCGATCGACTCGATGCGCCAGGCGATCATAGGGCGGCCGGTCGACCACCTCGAGATCGGCGGCGTCGGCGACCAGCGCCATCATCTCCTGCCGCTCGAGACGGGTCGAATCCCACGAGAAAGCGATGGCGCCTCCCGATATCAGCAGGTCCGTCCAGCCCGGCAAGCAGTCGGCGAGCAGCCCACGGAGGGGACCGCGATGCTGAATACCATAAGGTAGATCAGTGACGATCAGGTGCGCCCGCCCGAAGCCCGCAAGCAGCTCGCCGGCCTGTCCGGCATTGCCGTGCGCCAACATGCAGCGACGTCGATCCTCCCGGCCGATCTGGAACAGCCAGCGCCGCGCGCCGAGCTTGCGCAGGCGCTCTTCCTTGGCGGAGAGGGCGATGCGGTTCTCGCGGCAATACTGGGTGATGAAGGTCGCCGTGCTCTCGATGTCGGTGCGGTCGAGGTCGAGACCGGCAACATCGGCGCCGAGCGAAAGAGCCGTGAACAACGTGGTTCCGCCGCCACACAAAGGATCGACGACAGCGAGCGTCGACCAGTCGCTGCTGTGAAAGTCCGAGGCAAACTTCGCGATGTTGCAAAGGAAGTGCGTGAAGGCTTCGTTGGTCTTGCCCTTGTAGCGCCGCGTCGCCGCCATGTCGGGCGAGATGAGCGTTGACCGTACCGCCTCGACCGGACGCAGCAACGGCCCGGCAACATCGCCGATCGAATCGAACATTTCGAAGACGCCGCCGATCATCGCCATGTTCGCCAGCAGACCGACCGTCCCGGCGGTGAGCGGTCCGGCCAGGCTGAACAACAGATAGTCCTGACCGGCGATGCCGCGGAGCGATACGTCCTGCAAGCCTGCGCCGAGCGGCGACGCCAGCAACTCGGGCTGGGCCAGAACGCGCGCCAGGTTCGAGTACTGGGTGCTGCGCTGGGGCGCGAGCTGGGCGGCAATGCGCGTCGTCGTCTCTACCGCGCCCATGAAGCAGCGCGCTCGAGCAGCCGGCGGGCACGGATGACGACCGGCAGGTCGATCATGCTGCCTTCGAAGGCCACCGCCCCCGCTCCGTCGGCCGCGGCGGCATCGAAAGCCGAGATAAGCCGGCGCGCCCGGTCGAGCTCGACAGCGGAGGCGCCGTATTCTTCGTTGATGATGGGCACGTGGGCCGGATGGATGCAGGAGGCCGTCGTGAAGCCCAATGCACTGCCGCGCTTCAGGCCGGCCCGATACGAATCGAGGTCGTTGATGTTGGCCAGCTGGCCCATCGATCCCATGGGAAGGATGCCGGCCGCACGGCACGCTGCCAGGCCGTGCATCGCGAAGACGTACATGCTGTCGGCCGAGGGAATGGCGCCAAGCTCGGTTGCCATGTCCTCGCCGCCCACCGACATGCCGGCCATGCGTCCCTCGGCGGCGATGGCATAAAGATGTGGCAGCGCTGCTGGAGATTCGATCAAGGCAAGGAAGCGCGTATGGCCGATCGACATGCCGAGCGCCGCCTCGCGATCCGTCACCAGCTCGGCCAGCAGGCGGACGTGCTCGGGTCCCATGACCTTGGGCAGCATCAGGGCCGACACACCAGGCATCACCGACGCCGCGATATCGGCGACGGCGAGGTCGAGAGGCCGGTTGATGCGCACCACGACGTCGGCGCCTTTCTGGGCAACACGCGGCACGGCGGCCGCCAGTGCAGCGCGGGCATCGGCCTTTCGCGTCGGCAGAATGGAATCCTCGAGATCGAGGATAATGGCATCGGCGCCGCGCTCATGCGCCTTCGCCAGGAAACGCTCCGAGAGCACCGGCACGAACAGCAGCGATCGCCAGGACGGTTGAGGCCGATTCATTGAAGTTCTCCCACAGCGCGTTGAGTCATGATTGTGTTCAGGCTCCGCATCGCGGCCACATCGGCCGAGACGTTCCGGGCCGTCAATCGATAGCCCAGCTTCTTACCGGATGGCGAGCGGACAGGATGCGACCCGTCGGCATCGCCGCGGTGCCTCGCTCCTCCATCCGTACTTCGACCGCGACAGCTCAGCGCGTCAGGCCATTCAGCCCCTGACATGCGCGGCGTCCGCGATAAATTCGGCCTCATGGAGTGGATCGCAGCAAGCTTCGCGTAGGTCAGCGCGTGGGGGTCAGCCCCCACGGGCAAGAAGCGGCGCCGGGAAAATCCATGCGTCGGCCGGACGAGTCCTGGCACGAGATACCGCCGGAACTGCTGGCCCGCGGCTGCGGAGCAGGAGACGGTGGGGCATACGGTGCCGGTGCCGGCGCCGCCGCAGCGCGAGCTCTTGCCGCGGCTTCGGACTTCTTGAGGTCGTCGTCGTACTTTGCAAGTGCTGGCGCCGCCTGGCTGAGCAGCGCCTGTTGCTGCGCGGCGGTCAGGAAGCCGGTTGTCGGCTGATCGCGGGCTTTCTGCCAGGCAAGGATCATTTCGCGGGAGCGCGGCCCGAAGACGCCGTCGGCGCCGTGGGTGTCGAAGCCGAGCGACGTCAACGCTACCTGGAGTCGTTGACGATCGAGCTGCGACAGTTTCAGCGCCGTCTCGGCGACTTCGGCTGCCTTTTGCACCGCCGCGTCGGCATCTGCCTTCTGCTTTGCCTCCGCGTCAGCCTTCTGCTTGGCTTCGGCATCGGCCTTCTTCCTGGCGTCCGCCTCGGCTTTCTGTTGGGCCTCGGCCTCCGCCTTCAACCGGGCCTCCGCCTCTGCCTTCTGCCTGGCCTCGGCATCCGCCTTCTGTTTGGCCTCAGCGTCTGACCTGCGCTTTGCCTCCC
>CADECW010000017.1:0-58876 GCA_902825855.1 uncultured Rhodospirillales bacterium
AGCGGAGGGAGTTCCTCTGTTGCTGCGCCGACAAGAACAGGTCCCTCGACTGCGCTACCCTTCGGGCAGCTTCGCTCGGGATGGCGGCTCTATATCAACGGTTGGCCCGTGCCACCGCTGCGTTCAACAGCAGGTTGGCGCCGGGCACCGAGCGGGCAAGTTCGATCGCCTCGTTGACGTTGTGGCTGATGCCCTCGTGGCAGGGCGTGAAGATCATGGCGGTCGGCGCCATGGTCGCCACGGCATAGGCGTCGTGGCCGGCCTGGCTGCGCATCTCGCGGTACGGCAGGCCGAGCTCCCTTGCCGTCGATTTCAGGAGCTCTATGCACTCCGGTGCGAACAGCTCGGTGCCCCAGCTCCAGCCGTCGGCGACGTCGATCTCGACATTGGCTTTCTTGGCCGCAGCCGCGATCGCCGCATCGACTGCCTTGCGCATCTCGATGAACCGCGCCGCGTCGATATGGCGGAAGTCGATGGTGAGCTTGACCTGCTCGGCATAGGTGCCCGGCAAGTTGGGGAAGCTCTCGATCCGCGTCGTCGTCGTGCGGCCCTCGTCGGCGGCAAAGCTCAGGCCGATATCGTTGACGGCGGCGATGACGTAGCCGGCCCCGACCAAGGCATTGCGCCGCATCGCCATGGGCGTGCCACCGGCGTGGCCGGTATCCCCCTTGATGGTGAGCCGCAACGCCTGGGTCTTGTAGCCGCCGACCACGATGCCGATGTCGCATTTCTCGCGATCCAGCACCGGTGCCTGCTCGATGTGCAATTCCAGATAGGCGTCGAACCTGCGCTCGCCCAAGGGTTCGGACCCGGCATAGCCGATTTCGTCCAGCGCCCTGGCCACCGTGACGCCGTCATCGTCGGTGGTCGCGAGCACGCCCTCCAGCGGCAGCACCTTGGCGAAGGCCATCGAGCCCATCATCGGCGGGCTGAAGCGCGCGCCTTCCTCGTTGGTCCAGCAGATGACCTCGATGCCGCGCTTGGTCGCGAGCCCCCGGTCGTTCAAGGTCCGCACGACCTCGAGACCGCACAGCACGCCCAGGATGCCATCGTAGCGCCCGCCGCAGATCTGCGTGTCGAGGTGGCTGCCGATCGCAACCGGCGGCAGCCTGGGATCGCTGCCGGCGCGGCGGGCGAAGATGTTGCCCAGTCGGTCGATCTCGATGCTGCAGCCCGCCTGCTTCGCCCAGCCGACGAACAGGTCTCGCATCTCCTTGTCCTCGGCCGACAAAGCCAGCCGACGCAGCCCGACATCGCGGAAGCGCCCGATTTCCGCGGATCTTTCCAGACTCTCCCACAGTCTCTCGGCGTTGATCTCCAGCACATTCGTGGCCACGGCAGGCTCCTCGGTTGGGGCGTTGGCTTCCAGCGGGAAGCGTGCCAGTGAGGACGGACAATGCAAGACGATTACGACTTCATCATCATCGGCGGTGGCTCGGCCGGCGCCGTGCTGGCGGCGAGGCTGAGCGAGGAGCCGACCATCCGCGTCCTGCTGCTCGAAGCCGGCCGCGACTTCCGCACCGCCGAGACGCCGCAGCATCTCCGGATCCCCAATCCACTGCGCGCCATCGCCGACGACGACTATCGCTGGCCCAGGCTGCTGGCCCGCCGGACGGAACGCCAGGAGCCCAAGCTGCTATGGCGCGGCCGCGCCATCGGCGGCAGCTCGACCATCAACGGCCAGATCGCCATCCGCGGCATCCCCGAGGATTTTGCCGACTGGGTCGCCGAAGGCGCCGAGGGCTGGGGCTGGCAGGAAGTCCTGCCCTACTTCCGCCGGCTGGAAAGTGACGTCGATTTCGGCGACGCGCCTTATCACGGCAAGTCCGGCCCGATCCCGGTCTATCGCGCGCCCGTCGAGCAATGGGGCCATGTCGATCGCGCCTTGATGAAGGCAGCGGTGGCGCTGGGCTACGGCTGGTGCGACGACCACAACGCTCCGCAAGGCAGCGGCGTGTCGCCCTATGCGATCAACAGCCGCCAGGGTCTGCGTATCTCGGTCAATGACGGCTACCTCGAAACGGCACGCGGTCGCGCCAACCTTACGATCGTCGGCAACGCGCTGGTCGACACACTGACCTTCGAAGGCAATCGCCCGCATGCCAACGGAGTCCGCGTCCGGATCGGCGGCAACCAGCAATCCGTGCGGGCACGGCGCGAGGTGATCCTGTCGGCCGGCGCAATCCATTCGCCGGCGATCCTGCAGCGCTCCGGCATCGGCCCACGCAAGCTGCTCGCCGGTCTCGGCATAGAGGTCGTGGCCGACCGGCCGGTCGGCGAGCATCTGCTCGACCATCCGATCCTGGGACTGATGCTCGAGCTTCGCCCCGATGCGCGGGTGAGCACGCTCGCCCACCGCCACACCAACTGCTGCCTGCGCTACACGTCCGGCCTCGCGGGATCAGGGGTCAACGACATGATCATGATCGCGGGCAATCTGCGACCCGAGGAGGATGGCGGCACGGCGCGTGCGCGCCTCGCCGTTTCGGCCTTCCAGGCTTTGAGCGAGGGCAGCGTCCGCATCGCCGCGCGCGATCCCGCCGTCGATCCTCGGGTGGACGAGCGCATGCTGAGCCACGACAGCGACTTTCTGCGCATGCGCGATGGCGTGCTCCGGATGCGCGAGATCGCGCTTTGCGAGGAAGTCCGGGCCATTGCCTCGCGCGTCGAATACGGCATGACCGGGCGCTCGATCGAACAGCCTTTCTCGGACACGGAGATGGGCGACTGGATGTTCGCCGAGTGCTCGGACGCCCAGCATGCCAGCGGCACCTGCCGTATGGGAGCGGCCGACGACCCGCACTCGGTGGTCGACCGCGACTGCCGGGTGATCGGCTGCAGCGGGCTCAGGGTCATCGACGCCTCGGTCATGCCGACCGTGGTGCGGGCCAATACCCATCTGACGACCGTGATGATCGGCGAAAAGATGGCCGACCACCTCAAGCAGTCGGTCAAATCTCACGGCCAACGCAACCAGTAGGGTAGCGGCGCGGCAAACCGCATCGTAGAAACGAACCGTGGCCCACGCCGTCAGCGCCTTATCGCATCGTTCCGAGCACATGTCGCCTGCGGCCGTGGCACTGGCCGTATTGCTGCACGCGCTGGTAGCGCTGGCGTTGTGGTGGGTGGCGCAGGAGGCCAAGGCGCCGGCCGAGCCTGCCCTGGAGGTTTATTTCGAGCCGGCCCCCAAGCCGGAGGAAAAGCCGCCCGAGCCGGAGCAGAAGCCCGAACCACCCAAGCCGGAGCCTCAACCGCAGCCGCAGCCTCAACCGCCACCGCCGCAGGTCATGCCGCCCATCGAGGCGCTGCGGCCACCCGCCGAGATCGTCTCGGAAAAGCCGACCCAGGCGCCGCCCAAGGGCGACAAGCCCAAGGACGCCGAGCTCGCGCCGCCCCCGCCGCCGCTGCAGGACGTTCTGCCGTCACCCGATCAGGATCTCGCGCCACCGACGGCATCGGAGTTCGCCAAGGTCGAGCCCGCCCCCGCGCCGGCACCGACGCCGCCTCCGCCGACGCCGCCCGCACCCACGCCGCCGACACCCGCGCCGCAGGCCGCGCCACCGACACCACAGCTACAGAGCATCCTGCCCTCACCCGGTGAGGATCTGCCGGCACCGTCGGCGGCCGATTTCGCCAAGCTCGAACCGGCGCCGAAGCCGCCCACGCCCGCGCCTGAGCAGAAGGCGCCGCCCGCGCCGCCTGCACCACAGCAGCAGGCACTGGCCAAGCCGCCCGAGAAGCCACAGCCGCCGCAGCAACATCAGCCGCCGCAACCACAGCCGCAACAGCAGGCAAAGCCGCCGATGCCGCAGTTGCAGAAGCCGGAGTACAAACCCTCGCCGCTCAGCACCGCGCCGTCGCGGCGCCCGCCCGCCGGCACGCAGTCGGAGAACCCGTCGCCCTCGCCTTTCGTCAATCCGGCCGACACCTACAACAAGGCGCGCGCCGCCGATAACTACCTCTGGCAGGTCGTGCGCCGACTGCAGGGCTACCGCTACACGGCGAACGTCAGCGCTTCGCAGGGCATCACCGTGGTGCGCGTGGTCATCGCCCGCGACGGTCGCCTGTTGAACGTCACCGTCGCCCGCTCGAGCGGCATTCCCGAATTCGACCAGGGCGTGCTGGCGGGCGTGCGCTCGGGCTCGCCCTATGCGCCGTTGCCGCCGGATATCCGCGGCGACAGCGCCACCTTCGACCTGCCGCTGGTGTCGACCCGGCGCATGTGAGTCTCAGGCCGCGGCGGCGTAGGGATTGGCCCACCGGCCGCCGGAGAGGCGGAACACCAGGAAGCCGATGATCGCCAGGTTGACGATGTTGAAGACGATGCCGGTGGTGAAGGCGGGCGCGTAGTAGCCGAAGTGATCGTAGAGGTAGCCCGCGAACCAGCTTCCGGCCGCCATGCCGCTCATCGCGGTGAACAGCGTCAGCGGCATCCGCCACGAAGCCTCCGACGGCGGGAAGATGTCGCGGATCGCGACCGAATAGGCCGGGATGATGCCGGCGAAGCCGAAGCCGAAGGCGGCGGAAACGGCGAACAGGCCGGCCTCGTCCTGGGTGAGCGAGAAGGCCGAGATGGCGAGCGCCTGGCTGGCGGATCCCACCAGGATGGTGCGCAGGCCGCCGATGCGATCGGCCAGCGCGCCCCACGCTTGCCGGGCGATGAAGGCCGACGCCAGCATCACCGACAGCATGGTGGCACTGGTCGTCGGCGAGATGCCGAGGTCCATGCAGAATGCCACGAGATGCGCCTGCGGCACCGACATCGGGATGCAGCAGCAGAAACCGGCGACGCAGAGCAACGCCTGCACGACATTCGGCCTCATGCCGCCGATGCGCCGGCCGCCGGCCGTCACGTGGGGCAGGTGCTGCAGCGGGATCGGCAACGGCGAGGGTTTGAGCAACAGCGTGGCGGGCAGGATCGCGACCAGCACCACGACGGCAAAGCCGATCATCAGCATCTGCCAGCCCAAACTCGAGATGACACGCTCGAACAACGCCGGCCAGACGACGCCGGCGACGTATTGGCCGGACGAGATCAGCGCAATCGCCGTGCCGCGCCGGCGGTCGAACCAGCGGCTGAGATAGACGAGCAGCGGCGGATAGACGCCACCGTTGCCGAAGAGCCCCATCAGCGCGTGGCCGATGAACAGCGACCAGATCCAGCCCATCGACGACAGCAGCAGGCCGGCGGCGATCATGCCGGCGCCGATCGCGACCGTGGCGCGCACGCCGATTCGGTCGGACAGCCAGCCCATGAAGATGCCGCCAGCTCCTGTGCCGACCCACAGGAACGCGCCGGCCAGCGCCACCACCGATCGGTCGGTGCCGAGCGACTCCTGGATCGGCTTCATGCCGACGACGATGAGCAACGACGAGCCGAAGGACACCGAGAGGATCGCCAGGATCAACCAGGCGGTCCGCCACGATGCCTTGCTCTCAACACTTGCGGGCCGTGTCGCACCGCCGCCGGGCGAAGGCCCGTCCATCTTGTTTCCTTACTGCGAGCTTGCCTGCTCGTGAACCCGCTGTCCGACATTATCGCGATGTATACGATTGGTGTCCGTGGACATTCACCGATGTGCATAAAGTCCAATGGTTGCCGGGTCAATCGTCCGCTTGTGTGCGCGCCGTCTGCCCACGATCAAGGCGGAGTGTTACTCCACGCACTACCCGAACCGCACGATCGGAGACACAAGATTGCATGGCGCTCCCGCCCAGAAGTTCTTCGCCGTAGGTTCGAGTACCTTTTTGGCTTAAGTGGGGAGTGTAGAGCTCTGAGGTCACGCGACCTTGTACTTCGCCGGTAGATCGCCCGAATGATCTAGCAGCGCCGCCTTGCGCATTCGTGTTGGCCCGTGCTTCCCGCCTTGACTTGAATTGCCGTCAATGGAGCTGTGCAGGTCGCTAGGTCTTTGGCTTGGTCTCGGGCACCTGGGCCTGTTGTTGGGCTTGCTGCTGTTCATGGACAACGGCCTCGGACGCGCCAGCATCGCCAAGAAGCGCCTCCAGTTGGGCCGCCTGTGTTTCAAGCTCCTTGGCATACGCCACGATCGCTCGTCCATCCTCGACGCGGACGGTGGCCGCCAAGCGCCTGGCCCGCCGGGCCATGGCTCGAAGTTCAGCGATTTGCTTCGTCAGCTCCGGCGACATTCCAAGCACTCACACTCAAACGCACGTTCTGGACACAATGCCGGTGGACGGAAGTAGTTGCGGCCTTTCGCTGCCAGGCACGCCCGCAGTCCGCTCGGTTGGCGACTGCTGGATGCCGCTTCAGAGCCTCCACATGCCGACCTACCTGCCATTCGATTCTGTCGATGCAATTCCAGCCCTTGGGTAAATCCCGCTCTCTGTGAGAAAATTCACCAACCACGCATTCGAGGTAGCTTAAGTTTCGGTCGCCGGGACGCGAACATTCAATGGTGAAAGCCGTGGCGGTAGCGGACGCGGTCGTAAGCGGTGTCGGAGGGACCCCGAACACCATCAATACGATCTGTCTCGACCAGGAAGCGAGGGCCTACGCTGCGCTTCATTGATCCGGCTGCGGTGGCCGGCACGCTGGAGGAACTGGTAGTGAGCGAGTTCACCTATCTTGGCCCCGTGGTGGCAGTTGGAACCCCCTCCGACGGCCTGCCACCGCTGGGGGCGGCCCGGCAGTACTGCCGTGGCGAGGAGTGGCGCGAAGTAGTCAGTTCGCTGATGGACAACGCATCCCTGATCGTCGCAGGTGTGGCTCGATCAGAGGGCCTCGTTTGGAAGATCGCAGAGTTGCGCCGGAAGAACCTTCTATCCAAGACGATCTTCTTTCTACCGCCCACAAGGGCTGCCAACCCTGAGTTACTCGACCACCTGCTGCGTCTGCTCGGTGCCAATGATGTCGCCCTGAACTTGGCGCATGGCCAAGCTGCCATTGCCGTTTCATTTCCAGCGCCCCACCATGGGCTCCTGCTCGTGTCAGCGCGCGTAGCGGAAGCGGAGTATGAATTGGCCCTGCGGCTCCCACGGCTCGCCGACCATGCGCCGCTCGCTCGTGAGCCGCTCGGCCAAACAGCTCGATGCTAGGATCTGCACGGAGATCGAGGTGGCACTGATCGATGACCTCAAGGACTACATCGCGCGGAACAGTTCTCCGGAGACAAAGATTGCCGAAAGCCACAACGTCGCAATCGTCGGGGAAACGCATGCATTCCTGAAGAGGACCGACTCGGAAATTCGAACCCGTGCAACCGTGCGGATCTTGCTGAAACTTCTTGGCGACCCCAAATACCGTTACTTCGCCAATGAGAGCTACCCCAACAAGGGGCCGATTCGGCAAGGCATTCGCGCCTACGTACACAAGGCAACTCTTCCGCCCGGATTCGATCCGAAGAGGGATGATGCACTTGATCTGGAAGAAGTCGCCAGAAGGGTGCTGGTTCGTCGTTACCAGGAGGTTCTGGACTTTCTTCGGATAAGCCCGAGATACATCCTGAGTATCGGCACATTGCAAGCAGGCGATGGTGCTCGCGATGTTCGTCTGGCTCAGCATTTCTTCGAGGAGTTCGGCGATCGAAAGCTGACTGTAGCAGTTCCGGGCGTTCTGCTGCTCGGGGCACTGCATGCTACTGCCATCTCCGACAATACGTGGCCGACAGTGCGGATGTTGCTGACGAAGCGCGGCCTCAAGTGTGTGTCCATCCGCGTGCTCACGAATTTTTCTGGCGGTACCTCCCCGGACGACGCCGTGGTTCCAATTGGCACAAATCTCGACAGCGTTCAGCCAGCAGATGTGATCAGGCTGTCCTCCTTAGTCACCAAGAGCCCTGTGACGATCGCCACCAATCGGCCATGGACCAACAGCCGGGCCAGCCCGTTTCAGAAGATCACCTTCGGCCACAGCAATTCATCGGTGGCAGAGCAATTTGAATACGTTGTCGTGGACAACGGCTGAAAAACGGACAATCCAAACCCGTCGGGCGAAGTGCATGGCATAGGCACCTTGCCCTACTTCGCGCCGAAATTGCTGCCGGAACAGTTCGGCGACATCAGCTTCGTCATCCACGACAAGAATGCTGAAGCTCATCATTCGCCTCCGACCTCCGCCAATGCCGCACGACGGGCCCGTGGCAGCCGCACCGTGAACTCGGTGAACTGCCCGATTTCGCTTTCGACTTCGATCACACCGCCGTGCTGCTGGGTGACGATGTCATAGCTGATCGACAGGCCAAGGCCGGTGCCCTCACCAGTCGGCTTGGTCGTGAAGAAAGGCTGAAAGAGCTTGTCGCGCACGTCGGGCGAAACGCCGATGCCGTTGTCGCGCACGCGGATTTCCACTGCCTCGCCCAGGTCACGTGTCGAGACCTTGAGTGTCGGCTGGTAGTCATCTTCGCCGGTTTCGCGCTGCCGCTTGCGGACGGCGTAAAAGCCGTTGCCGATCAGGTTGAGCAAGACACGCGTAACGTCCTGTGGCACCACGTCGATCGACTTGGCTTCCGGTGAAAAGTCGCGTTCCAGAGTGACGCTGAACTCATTGTCCTGCGCACGCGCGCCGTGATAGGCCAGACTGAGCGCTTCCTCGACGAGGCCATTGATGTTGCTAGCCTGCCAGTCGCCGGTGCCCCCGCGCGAATGGGTCAGCATGCTCTTGACGATGCCGTCGGCGCGCCGGCCATGCTCAAGGATCTTGGCCAGGTTGCTGTTCAGGAGCTCCATAGTCTCCTGCACCTCGGCGCGCTTGTCGTCGTCCCTGCCCAGCAGCGGGTCCACGGCCTGCTTCAGTTCGTCGAGCAGCTCGTTCGACAGGCCAGCGAAGTTGTTGACGAAGTTCAACGGGTTCTTGATTTCGTGGGCAATGCCGGCCGTCAGCTGGCCGAGCGACGCCATCTTCTCGGCCTGGATCAGGTTGGCCTGCGCAGCTTTCAGACGCTCCAGCGAATCGCGCAGCTCGGTGAACAGTCGGACGTTCTCTATCGCGATCACGGCCTGGGCGGCAAAGGTTTCGAGCAGCTGGACCTGGCGAGGCGTGAAGGCGCCCCGGTCGGGCTTGCGCAGCAGAATGCTGCCGACCGCCGCGCCGTCGCGCAGCATCGGCGCCCCGACTATGGCGCGAAAACCGACCCGGCGCCCCAGCTCATGCGTGGTCGCGAACTCGACCGGATCGAGCTGATCGACATCGGGTACATGGATCGTCCGGGATTGCAGAATGCACCGCCCAGAGATTCGCGCGGGATCGAGCGGCCCGGACACGCCGAGCACCGTGCTCATCGACCCGTCGTGCGCGGCTACCCGCATGTTTGCGCCCTCGCGCAACGTCACCAGGGCGTCGGTGGCGCCGCAGTAGCGTCGCGCCGCCGATGCCACGGCTTCGAGAACGGGTTCGACATCGGTGGGCGACTGCGAGATGACGCGCAGGATGTCGGCAGTCGCGGTCTGTTGTTCCAGCGCTTCACTCAACTCCGTGAATAGCCGCACATTATCGATGGCAATGACCGCCTGGGCGGCGAACGCCTCCAGCAACTCGATCTCGGTGGGCGCAAACGAACCTGTATCAGCCCTTCGCAACAGGATGCAGCCGACAGCGCTGCCCTCACGGCCCATCGGTGCCGCGAGAGCCGCTCGGGCACCCGAACTTGCCGCCAGGGTCTGTGAGCTCGGAAAGTCCTCGCGATCAAGGCGCCCTATGTCGGGAATATGGATCGTGCGACCCTCCAATATGGAGCGGCCGCTGACGGAACTCCGATCCAGCGGACTGCGGCCCAGAATGGAGGGCATCGAGCCTTCATGTGCTGCCCGGATGAACTCATCGCCCTCGCGTAGGGATATCAAGGCATCTGCAGCACCGCAGAAGCGTTGTGCAGCTCCTGCAATCGCATCCAGCACAGGCTGGACGTCGGTTGGCGAGCTTGCGATGACCTTGAGAATATCGGCCGTGGCGGTCTGCCTCTCCAGCGCGACTTCCGCGGCATCGCGTGCTGCTTGAATCTCCGTCTCGGCCTTCTTGCGCTCGGTGATGTCGGAGTAGATCAGCACCGCACCGCCGCCGGGGACGGGATTGTTGCGTACCTCGATCGTCCGACCATCTGGGCGTGTGCGCTCCGTTGACCAAGGCTGCGAGGCGCGCTCACGATATCGAACCACTTCCTCGTCCGCATTGCCATGGCCCACTTCACCCCGCTCGACCAGAAGGCGGACGTAATCGTCAAGACTGGGGCGGTTGGCCAAGAATGAGTCTGAAACGTCAAGCAGCTCCTGGAAGTTACGATTCCAGGAACCGATGCGCAGGTCGGCGTCGAACATCACCACGCCATCACCCATGTTCTCAAAAGTTACCGAAAGCTCCTGCTCGCGGCGGGTCAATTCGTCCAGCAGGCGCGCGTTTTCTATGGCAATCACGGCTTGGTCGGCAAAAGTCTCGACCAGTTCGATTTGCCGCGGCGTGAAGGGGCCTGGTGCGAAGCGCTGCAGAACGAGGGTCCCAATCAGGTTGCCCTCCCGACGCAGAAGCACGCCCAGTGCTGCACGGAAGCCAGTCAACCGCTGTAGATCGGGCCGGGCATAGTCAGGGTCTGCAAGAATGTCTGGAATATGGACGGTACGTCCCTCGAGCACCGCTTGCCCGAATATGGAACTGCGACTTGGTAAAGGCGAGTAACGCTCGGTTCGCGAGCGCGCTTCAGGGCTGAAGCCGAAGGTCGCTGATAGCTTGTACGAATCACCTTCGCGCCGGCGTATCGTGCCGATATCGGCCTCGCATAGAACCACGGCCGACTCTACAAGAGTGTCGAGAACTCTCTGCAGAACAAAGGTCGAGCGGCTGATGACCTTCAGCACGTCGCTGGTCGCGGTCTGGTATTTGAGCGACTCCCTTAGGTCGCGAGTGCTATCGCGGAGTTCGTCGAGCAGCCGCGCGTTTTCCATGGCGATCACCGCCTGCTGGGCAAAGTTCTGCAGCAGAGCGATCTCCTTGTCGGAAAAATCCCTCACTTCCTCGCGTGCCGCTACAATTTGACCAAGCAGCCTGCCATCCTTGCGCAGGGCGAGGTACAGTGTCGTTCCTATCCCGATCTTCGCGGCGGCGCGCGCGATCGGGTGATCGATCTCCGCCAGGTCACGGACGTGGACAAACTGCGCGCCGCCGAGCAGTTGCTGGACGGGCACATACGGGCCGGGCTCGTAACCTTGCCTCAGCCTATCGGCAACATCGTCCGGCACGTTGTGCAGCGCTACGGCATGGAACTTCTCCCCGTCATAGAGCTGCAAGCTGCCACGCGTTACGCCGCAGAGCGCATGCGCCTTCTTCAGGATCGTTTCGAACACCCGCGTCTGGTCGCCGGACGACGAATTGATGACTTCCAGCACTTCCGAGGTCGCGCTGTGCTGCTGCGATGCTTCGAGCAGCTCGGCCTGCAAGCGCGCATTCTCGGCCCTCACCTCGGCGATGCTCCGCTGAAGATCGGTTACGCTCGGTGAAGAGGCTGCGGCATCGGCAGGCATGCCCCCTCCGGTTTGCCCGGCCACGACCGGAAACTAACCTGAAAAGCAGTCAATTCGAAAGGATTGCTTGCTGGACGGCCTCATTGTTTGAGGTCCTCCCGAACCAATCTGCGAGGCCTGTGGCGGTCGCGATGTGACGTTGTTCGCGATCGGGAGGCAGGCCGAGCTAGACGCGGTGCGGCGGACCTTGCCCAGATGGACCGACCTGCGGTGGCGCCGACGAACTACCGCGCGCACAACCCGACCGCCGACCTGCCCTGCCTTGGCGTCGCATGGTCCGGCGCCTTGCACTCGTGTTCGGTCATTGTGTGACCTAGTTCACAGAGCTACCGGCGATGCTCGCGTAGATTGGAAAACCGCCGAGCGCGAAAACGGCTGGCTGATGGACGGCCATGCGGATGACGCGGTATCGTCGACCTGGGAGCAGGAGGGCAGCCGATCATGCCCGATCTCAACCAAGCAAGCGCAGAAGTGCGCATCGATATCCGCGGCGGATTGCCCGCAGGAACACGGTTGGGTCGATATGAGCTGAAGGCAATCCTTGGCAAAGGGGCCTTCGGCATCACCTATCGCGCGCTGGATCTGGCTGGCGGCCACGAAGTCGCCATCAAGGAATACCTGCCAACGTCGGTCGCCCTCCGCGAAGGCCGCACCACCGTGCTGCCGATCTCGACCGATCTTGCCGAACAATTTGCCTGGGGCCGCAGCCGTTTCCTTGAAGAAGCCAACACCCTCAAGAAGTTGGAGGGCACGCCGTCGATTGTCAGCGTCCACGACTTCCTCGAGGCCAACGGCACGGCCTACATGGTGATGGCCCTGATCGAGGGCGAGACGCTGGCCAAGCGGCTGATCCGTGAGGAGCGATTGGCGGCGGCAGTGATCGAACCGCTCCTGTTCCCCTTGCTCGATGGTCTGGAGAAGGTGCATGCCGCCGGCTTCCTGCACCGCGACATCAAACCCGCCAACATCATGATCGACGTGCAGGGCAAGCCCACCCTGATTGACTTTGGCGCTTCGCGCGCCGCACTCGCCGGGCGGTCGACGACCTTCACGGCCATCTTCACTCCAGGCTACGCGGCGCTTGAGCAGTTCGCCTCGACCAAGCTTGGTCCGTCGACCGACATCTACGGTCTTGCGGCCACGCTCTACCACGCCATCGCGGGGCGCGCTCCGCCCAGTGCGATTGAGCGCATGATCAAGGACGAGTACCAGACCCTGACCGACCTGCAACCGGCAGGCTACAGCCTGGCGTTCCTCGAGAGCATAGACGCAGGGCTGGCAGTAGCTTCTGCCGACCGGCCGCAAAGCGTCGGCGAATGGCGCCGCATGCTCTCGTCGTCCCTGGAGGCGACACGTATCGCCCGTTCGCCCGGCCGCATTGCCCGTGTTGCAAGCAGGACGAGACGAGCGCAACTGAGAGTCGGTGCTCCGGCGATCGGGCTGATCTCGGTGGCCGCGTTGGCTCTGTTGGGCGGTGCTGGATATTTCGCCCTCACCGCGAACGCGCCACCGACCGTGAGCACAGCAGCCCTGAGCCTTTCGGTGGAACAACTCGAACAAGCTCTCGCGGAGCGGCGGCGCGCCGAGGCGCTGGCGGCCGACAAGCGGCGCCAGGAGGAGGAAGCCCGTCAGAAGGCGGAAGCCGAGGCTGAGGCCAAGCGCTTGGCCGATGCCGAACTCGAGCGAGTACGCCAGGCCCGCCGGGAAGCCGAGCAGAAGGTCGCCGAACTGAAGACACGCAGCCTCGCCGAAGACGCCACGCAACGCCGCGCGGAAGCCGAGGCCGCTGCCCTTCGCCTGATCGAAGCAGAGGCGCACAAGAAGGCCGAGGCGGAAGCTGAGGCCAAGCGGCAAGCCGACGAGGCCCTGGCCAAGGTCGAAGCCGAACGGCGGCAGGCCGAAGAAGCAGCACGCGCCAAAGCTGAGGCGGAGCAGGCGGCGCTGCGCCAGGCGTCGGAGGGTGCGCAGCGCAAGGCGGCCGATGCCGAGAGCGTGAAGCAGGCCGAACAGGAACGCCTGAAAGCTGAGGCTGAGCGCGAGAAGGCGCAAGCCGAGCGCCAAAAGGCGGAAGCCGAACTCAAACTGCGCGCCGAGGCAGAGGTCGCCGAGAAGACCTTGCGGCTCGACCAGCCGGCTCGCGAGCGGCTGCAGCTTGCCCTCACCTCGCTGGGCTTCGATACGCGTGGCAGTGACGGCATCTTCGGGCCCCGCACACGCGAAATGATAGGCGCTTGGCAGAAGACGCGCGCTCAGCCGCCAACCGGGTTCGTGACCGGCACTCAACAGCAGACATTGTTGAAGGAGGCTACGGTCGCGTTGGCGAAATACGATGAACAAAAGAAAACTGAGGAAGACGCCAAGAGAATATCCGTGGCGGCAGCAACGGCGGGAGCGTCCCCAAATTCATCGCCGCCTGCAGGCCAACCTAACGCAGCTGTTTCCACCGGCACAATGTACGACGGAACATACTCGGGTATATTTTCAGGCTCGCACCTTCGCGGCGACACCGTCGCTCTGATCACCAATGGTCGTGGAACTCTCACCGTGACTGCGCGGGGCTGCGAAACCAGCCGGCTTTCCCTGACGGTGTCGCCTGCTGGGCTTATTAGCGGTGGAGGAACACTGAATTGCGTTTTCACTTCCGCTCTAACCGGCCCGGTTGAAATCAGCAGCGTTTCTGAAACGCACGTCGGACAATTGACACTCAACCTCACCAACGGCCACAATGCAGTCTTGCTAAGACTAAGAAGAGGGTCGGCGGAAAGTCCGCCGGCGTCGCCTTCGCCAGATGGCCTGTGGCGCGGCGCTTACGAGTGCCAGCTGTCAAAGGAGACGTCGGCAGCACACCAGCCCTTCAGCAACGTCTCCTTCCGGTTGGAACTACAGCTCATAAACGGGGCCGGGAGGTGGAAGGCAGACCCTGACGCTCGAAACGGAAACACGGTTGACCTGGCGGTGTCAGTCCAGGGCAACTCGGTTACGATGACGAGAACTTCTATTGGCTGGGGCTACAGTGCAGGCCAGCGAGTGACGACGCTGTCAGGACGATTTCGCGGTGGAAACACTATTGAGGTTGACGGAGCTGACCCCGGTCCACCGCGGCGCGACTGCGCACTGAGGTTGCAACGCTAATCAAATTGGCCGCAGCCCCTACCGCCCCCCGAGTCGGCCCCAACTGTCACGTTTACAGTCAGGCGCTCCTTCTACTATTGGGTTTCGACCCTAGTCATGGAGTACGCCATGGACCGGACGCGGCCGACGCTCAATCAGTTGAACATTGTAAGCGGCGATGTCGATGCATCCATCGCCTTCTATCGCCGGCTGGGCGTCGACATTCCCGAGCCACGGATATGGCGTACGTCGACCGGGGTGCATCATGTCAGTGCCATAGAAGCGGATTCACAGGCCGCCGCCACGCTCGATCTCGACAGCGCAGCTTTCGCCCAGATCTGGAACAGGGGCTGGGCCGGACGCAAAGACCTCGCTGGCCGTGTGGTCGTGGGTTTCAGCGTCGATTCGCGCGAGGACGTGGACCGGCTCTACGGCGAGATGACTGCCGCCGGCCACCGCGGCCTGCAGGCACCATGGGATGCCTTCTGGGGCGCGCGCTACGCCATCGTCGAAGATCCCGACGGCATCGCGGTCGGACTCATGAGCCCGATCTCGGCCCAGCATCGCGCACCGCCGCCACAAGTCTGATGGTCAGGACTCGGGCACGCTTGCACCCTGAGATCAGGAACTAACAGGCTATCGTCACTGCAAAAGTTCGCAGTTATACCCTCGCCGCTATGCGCTGCTGGAATGCGATTGAGATTGGCTTCCGCAATGCGCAACATTTGCTAGATTTGATCGATGAAAACCAAGCTCCTCGGCCGTACCGGCATCTCCGTCTCCCAACTCTGCTTCGGCACCATGTCCTTCGGCGGCGACGCCGACGAAGCCACCTCGGCTGCGATGTACAAGAACGTCCGCGACGCAGGCATCAACTTCTTCGACACCGCCGACGAATACAGCAAGGGCAAGTCCGAAGAGATATTGGGCCGCCTGATCAAGGGCCATCGCGATGAGCTGGTGATCGCCAGCAAGTGCAACAGCCAGCAGGGACCGGACGTGAATGCCCGCGGCACTTCGCGCCGCCACGTCGTGCGCGCCGTCGAAGCCAGCCTGAAGCGGCTCGGCACCGATCGACTCGATATCCTGTTCCTGCATCGCTACGACGCGCTCACTCCGATCGAGGAATCGATGCGCGCGCTCGAGGACGTCGTGAGCGCCGGCAAGGTGATCTATCCCGCCGTCAGCAACTGGTCGGCATGGCAGACCCAGCGTGGGCTCGACATCCAGGAGCGCAGCAACTGGGCGCGCCTGCAGGTCATCCAGCCGATGTACAGCCTGGTGAAGCGCCAGGCCGAGGTCGAAATCCTGCCGATGGCCGAGGCCAACGGCATCGGCGTCATCCCCTACAGCCCGGCGGCGGCCGGGCTGCTGTCGGGCAAGTATCTCGGCCAGGCGACCGGGCGGCTCAAGACCAACAAGATGTACGAGGCGCGCTACAGTGACGCCTGGATGTTCGACGCGGCCGAGGAATATGTCGCCTTCTGCAAGGAGCGCGGCCTGCATCCGGTCAGCACGGCGATCGCCTGGGTGGGCGCGCATCCGGCGGTGACGGCTCCCATCATCGGCGCGCGCAACACGGACCAGCTCAAGGATTCGCTCGACTCGATCAGGATCGACATGACGCAATCATTGCGCGCCGAGATCGCCGACCTGTCACGTACGCCGCCGCCGGCGACCGACCGGCTCGAGGAGCAGAAGGCCGCGAGGGCCTGATCCATGCCGCGCTCTAAATGACCTTGCGAGCCTTGAGCTCCTTTATCTCCGCTTCGCCGTAACCCAGTTCGCACAGCACCGCCTGGTTATGCTCGCCAAGCTCCGGCGCAATGCCCGGCTTGGCCGGCGTCTCGGAGAACTGCCAGGGTGTGCCGTGCACCTTCAGCTTCTTGCCGTACTTGGGGTAGTCGACGTGGGTGACGTAGCCGTTGGCGATCACATCGGGATCGTTCGACGCCTCGAGCAGCGTATTGATCGGCGCGGAGACGATGTCGGCCTTGCGCAGCCTGGCCACCCAGTCGTCGCGTGTACCGGTGGCGAAGAGGTCGTCGAGCAAGGCCAGGAGCTCCTCGCGCTTGGCGTCGCTGTCGATGATGACGCCGAGATTCTCGAAGCCCGCCGCCTTGATGCGGTCCAGGAAGCCCAGCCCGGTCATGGCGTCCTTCCAGTTCTCGGGACCGGTCAGCTGGAACACCAGCGGCTTGCCGTCGCGATCGTTGAAAGAGGCGCTGATGCCCGGCCGCTCGGGAGTGCCGGTGATGCGGGCCTGGCCGGTCACCGGATTCCTGTCGCGCCAGATGGTGGTGGTGAAGGTCCAGCCCATCAGGCGGACCAGGGAGCCCAGAAGCGACAATTCGATCTTCTGGCCGACGCCGGTCGTGCGAGCGTGGGTGAGCGCTGCCAGCGCCCCGCCAAACGCCAGCATTGCGGTCGATTCGTCGGCCACAGAGGCGATGCCGGTGCGCATCTTCTGGCCCGGCATCGAGTAGGCCTCGGCAATGCCGCCGAGCGCCTGCGCCATGGAATCAGTGCCCGGCAAATGGCCGTTGGGGCCGCGCGTGCCGTAGCCCGAGATCGAGACGTAAACGAGTTTGGGATTGACCTTGCGCAGCTCTTCCCAGCCGAAGCCGTTCTTCTCGGCCGCGCCGGGCCGGAAGTTCTGACCGAAGATGTCAGCCTTGGCGACCAGCTTGTGCAGGATGGCGCGTCCCTCGGGCGACTTCAGGTTCAGCGTGACGCTCTTCACGCCGCGATTGTTGGTCTCGAAGAAGGTGCTGGGCATGCCGGGCAGCACCGTCATCCGACGTGATCCGTCGCCGCCGTCGGGCGTCTCGATCTTGATCACGTCCGCGCCGAGATCGGCCATCAGCATGTAGGGCACGGTGCCCGCCTGCGCCGTCGAGCAGGAAACGACCTTTACGCCCTGGAGTGGGCCCCACTTCTCCGACATGTCAGCTACTCCCGTTCAGGCGTCATCGAACAAATGGCACGCCACGGCATGCCCTGGCGAGACCTCGCGCAACGCCGGCTCCAGCTTGCTGCAATGCGGCATGACGTAAGGGCAGCGCGTGTGAAAGCGGCAGCCGGCTGGTGGATCCAAGGGCGAAGGCACCTCGCCGCGCAATTCGATCTCTTCCTCACTGCGGCCGGGCCACGCCACCAGCACGGCCGAGAACAGCGCCTTGGTGTAGGGATGCCGGACGTCGGCGAACAACGATTCGGTCGGCGCCTTCTCGACGACCTTGCCGAGATACATCACCACCGTATGGTCGGCCATGTGGCGCACCGTGGCGAGATCATGCGCCACCAGCAGGTAGGCGACGTTGTCCTGCGCCTGGATGTCCTTCAGGAGGTTCATCATCTGGGCGCGGATCGACACGTCGAGCGCCGACACGGGCTCGTCGAGCACGATCAGCTTGGGCCGCGAGGCCAGCGCCGCGGCCAATGCAACACGCTGACGCTGGCCGCCGCTGAACTCGTGCGGATACTGCTCGGCCTGCTCGGGCCGCAACCCGACCTGCAGCAGCAGCTCGCGAACGCGACCGGCGATCTTCTCCTTGTCACCCCAGTCGTTGACGATCAGCGCCTCGGCGATGGTTCGGCCGACCTTCATGCGTGGATTGAGCGACGACCAGGGGTCCTGGAACACCGCCTGCACCTTGGCGCGATAGGTCTTCAGCGCAGCGCCCTGCAGGCCGCTGATCGGCTCGTCCTCGAGCAGGATGCGGCCGTCGGTCGGCTCCTCGAGATTGAGGATCATGCGCGAGGTCGTGGTCTTGCCGCAGCCCGATTCGCCCACCAGGCCCAGCGTCTCACCGGCCTTGATGTCGAAAGAGACATCGTCGACCGCCTTGACGTGACCCAGCGTACGCGAGAACAGGATTCCCTTGGTGAAGGCGAAGTGCTTCCTCAGGCCCTCGACGCGCAGCAGCGGCTCGCTCATGGCGGCGATACCTTCCAGCAGTCCGCCGTGTGCGCCTCACCGACCCGTACGCTCCGCGGATAGGCATCGAGGCAGCGTTGCTCGACCAGGGCGCAGCGCGAGGCGAAGCGGCAGCCGACCGGCAGGTCCATAAGAGACGGCGGCTGGCCCTCGATGGTGGTGAGCCGGCCGGCAGGCCCGGTCATCCTGGGTACGGACGCAATCAAGGCGCGCGTATAGGGATGCTGCGGGGCCTCGAAGATCTGCTTCACCGGCCCGCACTCGACGATGCGGCCGGCATACATCACGGCCACGCGATCGCACATGCGCCCGACGACGCCGAAATCGTGGGTGATGAACAGGATCGCCATGCCGTTCTCTGTCTGCAGGCGTTTCAGCAGCTTCAGGTACTGGAGCTGGATCGTGACGTCGAGAGCGGTGGTCGGCTCGTCGGCTATCAGCACCTCGGGCTCGCCGCTGATGGCGATGGCGCCCACGACGCGCTGCTTCATGCCGCCGCTCATCTGGTGCGGATACTGGCCGATGCGCTGCTCGGGGGCTGCAATCTCGACGCGGCGCAGCGCGGTCACCGCCTCCTTCATGATCTCGCTGAGCGAAGCGCCCTTGCGCCGGCGTTCGATCGCCTCGCGCAGCTGGTCGCCGACCGAAAAGACCGGATTGAGCGAGGTCTGCGGATCCTGCAGCACCATGGAGATGCGCCGACCGCGAATCTCGCGCATCTCGGCCGTCGTGCGCTCGAGGATGTTCTCGCCGCCCAGCAGCACCTCGCCTTTAACGGTGCGCGCACCGCCTTTGGGGAGCAGGCGCATGACCGACAGCGCGGTCAGGCTCTTGCCGCAGCCCGATTCGCCCACCAGCCCCAGCACCTCGCCGCGCTTCAGCGAGAAGCTCACGCCATCGACTGCCTTCACCACGCCGCGGCGCAGGAAGAAATGAGTGTGCAGGTCGCGGACGTCCAGAACCGTGTCGGTCATAGCTGCCGCAGCCTCGGATCGAGGCGGTCGCGCAGCCAGTCGCCGAACAGGTTGACCGACAGCACCAGGAGCGTGATGGCGATGCCGGGAATGATCGCGACCCACCAGGCGTCGGCGATGCGGCCACGGCCCTCCGAAATCATCAACCCCCAGGTCGGGGTCGGCGGCGGGATGCCGGCGCCGAGGAAGGAGAGTGTCGCCTCGGCGATGATCACCATCCCGATATCGAGCGTGACCAGGACCATGAAAGTATTGAATACGTTGGGCAGGATGTGAGTGAGCATGATGCGCGGCGCCGAGCAGCCGCGCACGCGGGCCAGCGCCACGAAGTCGCGCTGGCGAATCGACAGGACCTCGCCCCTGACGACGCGCGCGAATCGTGCCCACAGCAGCAGGCTGATGGCGAGCACCAGCGTGCCCATGCCCTGGCCCATGGTAACGGCGAGCAGCAGCGCGAACAGGATCGCCGGGAAGGTGAAGGCCGCGTCGACCAGGCGCATCAGCACGCTGTCGACCGCGCCGCCGACATATCCCGCGATGATGCCGACGGCGAGCCCGACCCCGCCGCCCGCCGTCAGCGCCAGCAGCGCCACGATCAGGGTTACGCGCGAGCCGTAGATGAGCCGGCTCAGGATGTCGCGGCCGAATGCGTCGGTGCCCAGCAGGTACTTGTCCTTGCCCCCCATCATCCAGGCCGGCGGCAGCAACCTGTCGCGCAGGGTCTGATCGATCGGCGAATGCGGAGCGAGCAATGGCGCAAAAACCGCCATGATGACGATCACCGAGATGATTGCGATCGGTACCCACGGCACGCGCGCGGTACGCCGCGCCACCGCCTCGCGGCGAGGCCACAGGAGCGTGCGCCACAGCGACGATCGTCCACGCTCTACGGTCGGTGGGGACCGACGGTCGATGATCGCCATGCGTCAGGCCAGCCGGATGCGCGGGTCGACGTAGGCGTAGAGAATGTCGACTGCGAGGTTGAGTGCGAGGATCAGGATGGATTTCAGGATGATCACCGCCTGCAACAGCGGAAAGTCGCGATAGATCACGGCCTCATAGGTCAGCCGGCCAATGCCGGGCCAGGCGAATACCGTCTCGGTGACGATCGCTCCCGTGATCAGGTTGCTGACGAACACGCCCCACAGGGTGAGCACCGGAATCAGCGCATTGCGCAGGCAATGCTTCCAGATGACCGTGGTTTCGCTCAGGCCCTTGATGCGCGCGAGCTTGACGAACTCGCTTTCCATCACCTCCAGCATCGATGACCGCGTGATGCGCATGAAGCCCGCCACCAGGAAAGCGCCGAGCGTGATCACCGGCAGGACATAGTGCGCCGGGCCGCCCATGCGGCTCGACGGCAGCCAGCCCAGCTCGACGCTGAAGACGAAGATCAGCAGGATTCCGAGCCAGAAGCTCGGCATGGCGACGCCCAGCACGGCCACCGTTCCGGCCGCCCGGTCGAGGAAGCTGCCTCGATGGAGAGCGGCGAGCACGCCCAGCGGGATGCCGAGCACCATGCCGAGCAGCAGGGCCCATGGGATCAGCAGCAGGGTGTTGGGCAGGCGGTCGAAGAACACCGCCACTGCCGACTGCTTCATGCGGATCGAGGTGCCGAGGTCGCCGTGCAGCGCCTTGCCGGCGAAGATCAGGAACTGGTCGGTCCAGGTGCCGTCGAGGCCCAGCGCCTGGGTCAGGTGGGCGCGGTCCTCGGCGGTGGCGTCCTCGGGCAGCATCAGATCGACCGGGTTGCCGGTCAGCCGTCCGAGGATGAACACGATCGTCGCCACCATGAACAGCAGGACGACACCCTGCATCAGGCGGCGAGCGATGTAGCGCTTCATGGTGCGCTGCTACCTCACTTCTTCCAGGGCTTCTGCTCCGGGCGCGGGATGCGCTCGAAGACGTCGCCCAGCTCATGGCGGCCGGGGATGGCCTCGAACTGGCCGACCTTCTTGGTGTTGATGGCGTAGTAGCCCATGCCTTCGATGATCGGCACGACCATCCAGGAGCTGGTGGTGATCTCGACCATGCGGTCGGTCAACGCCGTGCGTTTGGTCTTGTCGAGCTCGGCCGACAGGGCGCGCGCAGTCTTCACGTAGTCCTGGCAGACGTCGTTGCAGTTGTCCTTGTCGCCCAGCAGGCGCTGGGTGCTCTCGGGCGAGAAAGCGCCATCGTAACGCCACGGCGCGTCGGGCCGGCCGGCGGTGCGGTACATCGAAGCCCAGCCAACGAGGCCAGCCTGGTCGCCGCGCTCCATGGGGTTGAACGAGCCCCACTCGTAGTGCTTCAGCGTCACCTTCACGCCGACCTTGGTCCACATGTCGGCAATGGCGGTGCCGATATCGACCATGAACTGCGTGCCGGGCAGTGCGGTGTTGGCGAACTTGAGCTCGAAGCCGTTCGGATAGCCTTCTTCGGCGAGGATCTTCTTGGCCAGAGCCGGATCGTAGCGATAGGCCTCATTGGCCCACTTTTCCCAGCGATCGGTGCTGAGAAATTCGGTGTAGGCAAAGGTCGAGAACGGGAAAGGCATGCGAGCCTTGCCGTTCATGACGTGCTCGATCACCTGCTTGCGATCGATGGCGAGCGACAGCGCCTCACGCACACGCGGCTTGGCGATCGGCGAATCCTTCTGCTCGGGTCGCCAGGTGCCCCAGAACTGGAAGATCGCCTGCATTGTGCCCGGAACCGACAGCACTTCCAGTCCGGCGCGCGAGGCACTGAGCATGGTTTCAGGCCCGATCGAGGCGATCGCCGCCTCGCCGGTGCGCACCATGGCCACGCGCGTGCTTTCTTCCGGCACCAGCAGGACATGAAGGTCCTTGAAGCTCGGCGTGCCGCGCCAGTGGTTGGCGACGGCGGTGAACTCGATACGGTCGCCCGGCATGTTGCGCACGAACTTCCAGGGGCCGCTGCCGATCGGCTTCTTGCGGAACTCCTCGTCGCCGACCTTCTCGATGTAGGCCTTGGGCATGATGGCGCCCTCGGGTGCCACGGCGCGCGACAGGCTGGCCGGCAGCCCGATCTGCGGGCTCGTCGTATTGACCTTCACGGTGAGGTCGTCGACCACCTCGATGCCCTTGATGACGCGCTTCATGAAGGCTGCCGCCGAGGCGATGGTACCCGGGCCGTTCATCTGGCGCTCGAGACTGAACTTCACGTCATTGGCGGTGAGCTTGTCGCCGTTGTGGAAGGTCTGGTTCGGCCGAATGAAGAAGGTCCACGTCAGGCCGTCGGGCGAGAGTTCCCAACGCTCGGCGACGCCGGGACCGACGCCGCCCTTCTTGAGATCGAAGCCGACCAGCGAATCGTACATGATCGCCTGGTAGACGGCATTGCCCGGCCGGCCTTCGAGGATGGGATCGAGTGTCTGCGCGCCGAGCGATTCGACGGCGAACACGAGCGTGCCTTTCTGGTCCTGGGCATGGGTCGGCGCGATCGCAGCGACCACCGACGCGACGGCGAGCGCCATGGCTCCCGCAAACAGCCGAATCATAAGCTCCTCCCGAAACGAGACTTTGTCTTTTAGTTCTTGGGACTGAAACGACGGTGAGGGCGACTATCGGGCGTGCTTCGAAGTCGGTCAATACCAGCCGAAGTGAAGTGCCGCTTGTCGGACTCACTGCTGGAGCCCGTCACTCGGCAGGGCGCTGCCAGCTACGACGCGAGCGGCGCGCTGGCGTCCTGTCCGAAGTAGGCGTGCTCGAGGCGATTGGGCAGATCGTCTTCGTTGGTGCGCGCTTCGAGCACGATCGAGCCGCGCGCCAGCGCATAGACCCGGTCGGCGAGTTTCAGTGCTTTCTCGATCAACTGTTCGACCAACAGCACCGCGGTGCCTGCATCGCGCAACTGAGCAGCGGCGGCGAGCACGCGATCGACCAGCACCGGCGAGAGGCCCGCCGACGGCTCGTCGAGCATCAGGAGACGTGGCCGACGCACCAGCCCCTGCGCCACCGCCAGCATCTGCTGCTGGCCTCCCGACAAGGTCACGGCGCGATCGTTGCGCTTCGCGGCGATCTCGGGAAAGAACGTCAGCGCGTCCTCGACGCGCGCGGCAAGCTCGGCGCCGCGCATGCCGTAGCCGGCCAGCATGACGTTGTCGTGCACGCTGAGCTGGGTGAAGACGCGATGACCCTCGACCACGTGCACCAGGCCGGCATTCACCGCCTCGCGCGGGCCGGTCTTGCTCATGTCCTGGCCGCCGAAGGTGATGGTGCCGGTGCGCGGCAGCAGCCCGGATATGGCCTTCAAGAGCGTGCTCTTGCCGGCGCCGTTCGGCCCTAGCAGGGCCACGATCTCGCCGGCGCCGACCGTGAGGTCGATGCCGTTCAGCACGCCGATCTTGCCGTAGCCGGCCGACAGGCCGCTGACCTTGAGCAGTGTTTCAGGCGCCGAGGTAGGCACTGACCACCTCCCTGTGGGCGCGGATCTCGGCCGGCGTGCCGGCAGCCAGTTCCTTGCCGAGATTGAGCACGGTCACGCGATCGCAGATGTCGAAGATCAGGTCGGCATGGTGCTCGACCAGCAGCACGCCGGTGCCCTCGCGACTGATCGCCTTGATCAGCGCGCCGAGGCGGCGGATCTCTTCGGACGACAGGCCGGCCGCCGGCTCGTCGAGCATCAGGAAGGCCGGCCGCAGCATCAGGGCGCGCGCGATCTCCATGAAGCGAAGTTCGCTGTGCTGCAGGCGGTCGGCGCGCACATCGGCGAGCGATTCCAGGCCGACGGTGGCGAGCGCCTGCAGCGCCGCCGTGCGCAGGAACTTCTCGTCGCGGCGGTTGCGTGGCAGCGACAGCATGGCCTCGGTGAAGGTCGCCTGTCCGTGCACCGTGCCGCCGATCATGACGTTCTCCAGCACGGAGTTGGCGCCGACGATACGCGGGGTCTGGAAGGTGCGGGCGATGCGGTAGCTGGCGCGGGCGTGCGGCTGGTCGAACGGCAGGTCGGCGCCGTCGAGCTTGAGGGTTCCCGTCTTGGGCTTGTAGTAGCCCGAGATGACGTTCAGGGTCGTCGTCTTGCCGCTGCCGTTGGGGCCGATCAGGCCATGCACCTCGCCCGAGCGGATCTCGAGATCGAGCCCGTCGATCGCCCGCACGCCGCCGAAGTGCAGCGCGATGTCCTTCAGCACGATGCTGTGCCGGCCGTCGGCCCTGTCGAGCACGCGCTTCAGCAGCTCGACGCGCGGCACGATCTCGCGATGCTGGGTGAGCGGGCGGCGGTTCTTGAAGTCCAGCAGGTCGGCGATGCCGCCCGGCACCAGCAGCACGATCGCGAGCAGCAGCACGGCGTAGAGGAACGTCGACCATTGCACCAGCGGCGCAGCGAACTCGGGCAGCGCCGTCAGGATGATGGTGCCCAGCACCGGTCCCAGGATCGATCCGCGGCCGCCGATCAGGATGGCGATGAAGAACAGCACCGACATCTCGAAGGTGAAGGCGTCCGGCGTGATGTAGGACTGCAGCGAGGCGAACAGCCCACCCGCAACGCCGCCGAGCGCGCCGGCCAGCAGGAAGACCATGATCAGCAGCTTGGGCTTGGCGATGCCCGAGGCCTCGGCCGCGACCTCGGCGTCGCGGATCGCCACCAGCGCGCGGCCATAGCGGCTCGAGCCGATGTTGGCCGTCATCCATGTCGCCACGGCGGCCAGGATGAAGCAGAAATAGTAGAAGCCCCAGCCCGGTTCGAACGGCCAGGAGAAAGCCGGACCCGGCGTGCCGACGCCTCCGCCGGTGACGTCCTTCCACGCCAGCGCCACCTGGGTGACGATGGTGGCGAAGCCGAGCGTGGTCATGGCGAAGTAGAAGGTGCGCAGCCGCAGCGCCGGCAGGCCGACGATGACGCCGAAGATCGCGCCCATCACGCCGCCCGCCACCAGCGCGAGGTAGGGATTCCACTCCGGCCCGACACGGCCCGCCGCCAGCGCCGCCGTCGTGTAGGCGCCGAGGGTGAGCATCGACACCCAGCCGATGGCGATCTGACCGGCATAGCCGACCACGAGGTTCAGGCCGGCCGACAGGACCCAGTAGATGCAGGCACGCTGGGCGATGACCCCGATGTAGGAATCGTCGAGCAGCGGCAAGGCCACGCCGGCGAGCCCGAGCAGGATCCACGACAGCTTGCCCTCGAGTTTGCCGAGCCAGGAAGCGCCGGCGCGCGCCGGAGAGGAGGCGGTGGCGTCCGTCACAGCGCCGTCCTCACACGCGTCTCGCCGCCGACGCGCCGGCCAGGCCCTCGGGCCGGAGCAGCAGCACGACGATGAACACAGCGAACACCGCCACCGCGGCGAAGATACCGCCGACCAGGAAGTTCGCCGCCTGCTGGAAGAGGCCGAGCGCCAGTCCGCCGATCACCGCGCCGCGATTGGATCCCATGCCGCCCAGCGCCACCGGCACGAAGCCGTAGAAATTCAGGATCGCCTGGTTGCCGATGAAGGCGAGCAGCATCTGCGCGCCGGTGAAGCCGGCCAGCGCGCCGATGACTCCGGCAAGGGCGTAGCTCGCCATCCGGAGCTGCGTCTCGGGCAGGCCGAGGGCGCGGGCCGCGTAGCTGTCCTCGGCGATGGCGAGGAAGGCCCGGCCGATCAACGTCCGGCGATAGAGGAACTCCAGGCCCAGGATGGTGACGATGCAGGCCAATACCGGCAGCCAGAACTTCTGGTCGATGACGCCCAGGAGCGAGTTCGCGTCGATCGGGATGAGCACCGGAAATGGATAGGCCTCCGTGCCGTACTCGATGGCGGTCACCTGCTGGATCATCAGCGCGAAGGCCAGCGTCGACAGCACGTAGAGATGCTGCTCGATGCTTTTGAGCACCGGTCGCACGGTCAGAATCTCGGTGACGAGGCCGAGCACGGCGCCGCAGCCCAGCACCAGCACGAACCCCAGCACGGCGTTCAAGCCCCAATCCTTGATGAAGAGCGCGCCCAGCACACCGCCCAGCATGCCGAGCATGCCCGCGGTAAAGCTGAACACACGCGACGCCGAGAACATCACGTTGTACGTGATGCCGATCAATGCATAGACCGCTCCTACCGCAAGACCGTAGGAGATGATGGAAGCAAGCACCAGTTATGCCATCGTTGTGGAGCGCCGACCTCCAGGTCAGCGCTCACGGTTCATAGGCGGACCTGGAGGTCCGCGCGTTCCATCCTACGAGCTGTAGCCCGGGGCGATGTTGAAGGCGCCGTCCTTGAGCGAGTTGACCTCGCACATGACGACCTCATCGTCGGGGAAGCCGTTATGCTCCTCCGGCGTCCAGGTCACGGTGCCGTAGATGCCGGGCCAGCCCTTTACCTTGTTCATGTAGGCGACGATGTCGTCGTTCTTCGGACCGACGGCCTTCAACGTCTCGGCCATCATCATCGCGCCGTCCCAGCCGAGCGCCACCCACCACAGCAGGGTGTCGGCGAACTCGATCTTCTCCTTCTTCAGCCGCTCGACGTAGTCCGCTGCTCTCGGCGGCAGCTTGCCGTTGGCGTAGCAGCAGTTGCGGAAGTTGTTGGAATAGACCTTGTTCCAGTTCTCGGGCTTCTCGAGCAGGGCCTTGGTCTGGCCCGACCCCAGTGTCGTCTGGCCGACCACCGGCACGTCCCAGTTCATGGCGCCGCGCGTGTTCAGGATGCGCGACAGGAAGCCCGCGTTGACGCTCCACGGCATGATCGCCTGGGCGCCGGCGCTCTGCATGCGCAGCAGTTCGGGCTTGAGGTCGGGGTTCGCCGCATCGACGTGGTTGGTGTAGACCACCTCCGCGCCCATCGCCTTCAGCATCGGCACGTAGGTGTTGGCCGAGGCGGTACCGTAGCCGGTGGTGTCGCTCACCACCGCGACCTTCTTCAGCTTGAGCACGTTCACCACGTAGTGGTTGGCGCCCTTGCCGACCTGCGTGTTGGTCGGCGCGATGCGGAACGACATCGGGTACTTCTTGACGTCGATCAGCTCGTCGACCCAGCAGGGATGCAGCATCGGCACCTTGTCGCGCGCGATCAGCGGCGTCGCCGCCAGCGCCTCGCCCGAATTGACCGGTCCCCAGATCATGCTGGCCTTGGCGCGTTGCGTGAGCTCGGCCACGGCATTCACCGCCTTGGTCGGGTCGCTCTGCGTGTCGCGGGTGACCAGCTCGATCTTGCGGCCCTTGATGCCGCCCGACTTGTTGATCTCCTCGACCGCGAGTTGCGTGCCGCGGTTGATGCCGACGCCGGTCGACGACGACGGTCCGGTCAGAGCCGGCAGGTAGCCGATGCGGATCGGATCGCTCTGGGCGATGGCCGGTGCCGCGAGGCCCGATGTTAGCGATACCACGCCGGCGGCTGAGCCGGTCAGGACTGTGCGACGCTTGATCGACATGTCTTCCCTCCAGACGGATTTTATGGATTTCGCGCACTTTGCGGCGCTTGTTTCGCGGCAAGCCTATCGCCCCCGGCCGACCGCGGTCAATGCGCCCGGCACTTCGTCGCAGGCCGAGCCGCTAAGCGGGCTCCCGTTTCAATTCCGACCGCAGGCGCCGCAGGATATCGTCGACGATGTCGGTCGGCGTGCCGCCGACATCGACGGTGATCGCTCGCTCCTCCGGCGACGGCTCCTGGAAGGTCGCGAACTGGTTGTCGAGCAATGCGGTCGGCATGAAGTGGCCCTTTCGCGCTGCCATGCGTCGGCCGATCAGCTCGCGCGAGCCGC
Organism: uncultured Rhodospirillales bacterium; assembly: GCA_902825855.1. Taxonomy (GTDB): domain Bacteria; phylum Pseudomonadota; class Alphaproteobacteria; order Reyranellales; family Reyranellaceae; genus Reyranella. The sequence continues at coordinate 28,170 of CADECW010000017.1, forward strand.
GGAGATGGACCAGGCCGACATCGGGCCGATCGCCGATGATGACCTCGCGATAAGCGCGTTTCAGCGCCGAGCAGGTGATAACGCCGGCTTCACCATTGCTGCGCCAGACGTCGATCCGGTCGGCGATCCGGCGCAGCCAGGGTACCCACCGTGGTCTTGCGGAGCTTGAGACCCCCATGACTACCAGGACCTTGGGCAGGACCTTGGGCAGGACCCTGGGCTCGACCATCGGGCGGTTGTGAGCAGCATGCCGGTCCATTAAGACTTCGCCTGATCCCGTGTCTCCAAAAGGAAGCATCACCGTGCTCAAGCTCGGATACAAGGCGTCGGCCGAACAATTCGCGCCCGGCAAGCTGCTCGACTTCTCGGTCCATGCCGAGCAGGCCGGGTTCGAATCGGTGTTCGTCAGCGACCATTTCCAACCGTGGAAGCACGTCGACGGCCACGCGCCCAATTCGGTGGCGTGGCTGGGCGCGCTCGGCGCCCGCACCTCGAAAGCCGCCATCGGTACCAGCGTGCTGACGCCGACCTTCCGCTATCACCCGTCGATCGTGGCCCAGGCCTTCGGCACCCTCGGCTCGATGTTCCCGGGTCGCGTCATTCTCGGCATCGGCACCGGCGAATCGCTGAACGAGGTGCCGTCGACCGGACAGCCCTGGCCCGAGTTCAAGGAGCGCTTCGCCCGCCTGCGCGAAGCGGTGAACCTGATACGCACGCTGTGGCGCGGCGAGCGCGTCAGCTTCGAAGGCGAGTATTACAAGACCGAGAAGGCCACCATCTACGACCGGCCGGACGTCGAGGTGCCGATCTATGTCGCCGCCGCCGGCGCGCTGGTGGCCAAGTATGCCGGCCGCCAGGGCGACGGCTTCATCTGCACCAGCGGCAAGAAGCGCGAACTCTACACCGAGACGCTGCTGCCCAAGGTCGCCGAAGGTATCGCCGCAGCAGGCGAGCGCAAGCAGTCCTACGACCACATGATCGAAGTGAAGGTATCGTTCGACACCGACAAGGAGCGTGCACTGCAGGACACGCGTCACTGGGCGGCGCTGGCGCTGACACCCGAGGAGAAGATGTCGGTCGAGGATCCCGTCGAGATGCAGCGCCTGGCCGACGCCCTGCCGCTCGAGCGTGCCGCCAGCCGCTGGATCGTCTCCAACGACCCCGACGAGCAGGTCGAGAAGATCGGCTACTACGTCGGTCTCGGCTTCAACCATCTCGTCTTCCACGCGCCCGGCCCCGACCAGGCGCGCTTCCTCGATCTCTACGGCAAGGAAGTCCTGCCGCGGCTGCGCAAGCGCTTCGGATGAGCGTCGCCAAGCTCGAACTGCTGGCGATCCCCGGCCTGCCGATGATCAAGGCAGGCGACGATCTGGCGGCCCTTTTGGCCGAGGGATTCCGGCGTGCCGGCCTCGAGCCGCAGAAGGGCGACGTGCTGGCGCTTGCCCAGAAGATCGTCTCGAAGGCCGAGGGTCGCAGCATCGAGCTTGCCACGGTGAAGCCGTCGGCTCAGGCCGTCACGCTGGCGGCCGAGGTCCAGAAGGACCCGCGGCTGGTCGAGCTGGTGCTGTCGGAGTCCGTGCGCGTCGTGCGCTCGCGGCCCAACGTGCTGATCGTCGAGCACAAACGCGGCTGGGTCATGGCCAATGCCGGCATCGACCAGTCCAATGTCGGCCCGACCGACGGTGTCGAGCGCGCGCTGCTGCTGCCGGTCGATCCCGACGGCAGCGCCGGCAGGATCCGCACACGGCTCGGCGAGCTACTGGGCACCGCGCCCGCCGTCATCATCACCGACAGCTTCGGCCGGGCGTGGCGACGCGGCACCCAGGGCATCGCCATCGGCGCCGCCGGCCTTCCCGCCCTTCTCGACCTGCGCGGCAATCCCGACCTGTTCGGTCGCACGCTGCAGGTCAGCATCTCGGGCTTTGCCGACGAGATCGCCGCCGCCGCCTCGCTGGTCCAGGGCCAGGGCAACGAGGCGCAACCGGCCATCCTCGTGCGCGGCCTCTCGTGGCATGCGCCGGAGAATCCGGCCTCCGAACTCGTGCGGCCGGCAGCCGAGGACATGTTCCGGTGAACACCGGCCTGGTCGTCGCCCTGTCCGGCGGTGTCGGCGGGGCCAAGCTGGCGTTGGGGCTGAGCCGCGTGCTGCCGCCCGAGAAGCTTCTGGTCGTCGCCAACACCGGAGACGACTTCGAACATCTGGGGCTGAAGATCTGCCCGGATATCGACACGCTCACCTATGTCCTCGCCGGGCTCGACAACACCGAGCAAGGCTGGGGCCGGCGCGACGAGACGTGGTCGTTCATGGCGACCATTGCCTCGGTGGGCGGCGCCGACTGGTTCCGTCTGGGCGATCGCGACCTTGCGATGCACGTCGAACGCACGCGCCGGCTGCGCGCCGGCGAGACGCTGTCGCAGATCACCGCCGACATCGCTGGTCGGGTCGGCATCGCCCATCGCATCCTGCCGATGAGCGACGATCCGGTGCCGACGCGCGTGCGAAGCGACGACGGCTGGATCGACTTCCAGGATTACTTCGTGCGCCAGCAGTGCCGGCCGGTCGTACGCGAGCTGGTGTTCGACGGCGCGGCCAAGGCACGGCCGCAACCCGACGTCGTCAAGGCGCTGGGCGGCAAGGTCCGCGCCGTCGTGATCTGCCCGTCCAACCCCTTCATCAGCATCGAGCCGATCCTCGCCGTGCCCGGCATGCGCGCCGCAATCGAAACCTGTGGCGCTCCCGTCGTGGCGATTTCGCCCATCATCGGCGGCAAGGCGGTCAAGGGTCCGACGGCCAAGATGATGCAGGAACTCGGGCTTGCCGTGACCTCTGCTTCAGTCGCGCGGCGCTACGGCAACCTTCTGGACGGCTATATCGTCGACCATGGCGACGCCGAGGGCGTGCCGGGCAAGGTGCATGTCGCCCCCACCCTGATGACCAGCATCGTTGCCAAGGAAGCCCTGGCGCGCACCGTTCTTTCCTTCGCGGATTCCCTTTCGTGAGCACCAACGACATCTGGGCCGTCGTGCCCATCAAGGAACTCGACGGCGCCAAGCAGCGCCTGGCGCCCCTGCTCTCGCCAGCGCAGCGCCGTGCGCTGATCGAGGTGATGATGAGCGAGGTGCTGGAGGCCGTCGTCACGACACCGAGCCTCGCCGGCACCATGGTCGTCACCGTCGATCCGCACGCGACTGCGCTCGCCAAGCGACTGGGTGCGCGCGTCATTACCGATGGCGCGCGCGATGGCCATACCGGCAGTGTCACCGCCGGCCTGAAGCTGCTGGCACAGGAAGGACGTGGCGCCATGCTCACCCTGCCGGCCGACATTCCCGCCGTGACTTCGCAGGAGATCAGCCTGATCGCGGGCGCCCACCTGCCGGGGCCGTCCTTCACCATCGCACCGGCGCACGATCATCTCGGATCGAACGCCGTGATCTGCTCGCCGCCCGACGCCGTGCCGCTGCGCTTCGGCGACAACAGCTACTATCCGCATCTCGACGCGGCGCAGCGCTGCAACATCGAGCCGACCGTGATCCACCAGCCGGGCATCGCCATGGACATCGACCATCCGGCCGACCTGGCGATGTTCCTCGCGCTGCCGCCATCCATCGGCACGCGCACCAGGGCGCTGCTCGAGGAAATGGGCGTGCCGAAGTTGCTGGCGAAAAGCTAGGGCGGAATGCGATGAGATCGAACCGCACGCGGTTCCATCTCATCGCATTCGCGCGCACTGGCGATGTGTGTTGCAGGAGGCACGACGGGTCCAGCTGATTCCAGCTGGACCCGTGTCCTAAGCGGCGACGCGCTTGCGTGGCGGGGTGAGGACGATCGGCGCCAGGTCGGCGGCGACGAACGACGCGGCACGGCGCTCCTCGTCGACCGGGCCGTAGAGCGTCGTGCGCTGCTGCGGCGCGCGGCCGATCGATAGGATCAGCTTCTCCATGGCATCGGGTGGGAATTCCTGGCCGTGCTGCGTACCGGCAGCGCGCGAGATGCTTTCGTTCATCAATGTGCCGCCGAGATCGTTGGCGCCGGCATCGAGGCAGATCGCGGCACCGGCCGGCCCCATCTTCACCCACGAGGTCTGGATGTTGGTGATGGCCGGGTGGAGCACCAGGCGGGCGATCGAATGCATGATCACCGCCTCGCGGAAGGTCGGACCGCGGCGCGCCAGGCCCTGGCGGTACATCGGCGCTTCCATGTGCACGAAGGGCAGCGGCACGAACTCGGTGAAGCCGCCCGTCTCGACCTGCAGGTCGCGCAGCGCCAGCAGATGGCGCGCCCAGGCCAGCGAGGTCTCGACATGGCCGTACATGATGGTCGAGGTCGTACGCAGCCCGAGTTTGTGGGCCGCGCGCTGCACGTCGAGCCATTCCCGCGTGTTGATCTTGTCCGGGCAGATGATGGCGCGGACCTCGTCGTCGAGGATTTCCGCCGCCGTCCCCGGCAGCGTGCCCAGTCCCGCTTCCTTGAGGCCGGCGAGGAACGTGTCGATCGGCCGGTCGAGCGTCGCCGCCCCCTGCGTCACCTCGAGCGGCGAGAAGGCATGGATGTGCATGCCCGGAACCGCTTGCTTGATGGCGCGACAGATCGCTTCGTAGGTCTCGCCCGTGTAGTCGGGATGGATGCCGCCCTGCAGGCAGACCTCGGTGGCGCCGCGCTGCCACGCCTCGACGGCGCGACGCGACACTTCTTCCAGCGCGAGATCGTAGGGCTTGCCGCGCAGGTCGTCGTGCGTGCGGCCCTTCGAAAAGGCGCAGAAGCGGCAGCGGAAGTAGCAGATGTTGGTGTAGTTGATGTTGCGGTTGACGACGTAGCGGACGACCTCGCCGCTCACCGCCTTGCGCAAGGCGTCGGCTGCCTGGGTGACATGGCGATAGTCGGCGTCACGCGCCGTGAACAGGCGCTGGATCTCGGGGTGGTCGAGGCGCCTGCCGCCGGCCGCACGATCGACGATGCGCACGATCCCGGGATCGACCTCGCTCAGGAGAACCTGCGGCGCGGGCGGCGGCTCGGTGTTGCCGGGCGCCCAGTCGTTGTCGCGCGCCAGGCCTTCGGCGTCGGCCATGCGCCGCACCTGCGTCGCCACCTCGGGCGCCAGCCACAGCTCGGGCTTGCGTGCGTAGGACGGATAGACGGCAAGCCGGTTGACCAGGACCTTGCCGGTCTCGGCGCTCCTCAGCGCCAGTTCCTCGACGGCGGGCCAGGGCGCCTCGGGATTGACGTGGTCCGGCGTGACCGGCGAGACGCCGCCCCAGTCGTTGATGCCGGCGGCAACCAGGCGCTGATAGACGCCGGGCGACAGGTTGGGCGGCGCCTGGATGTTCATTTCCGGTCCCAGGATCAGGCGCGCCTGGGCGATGGTCCAGCAGAGGTCGTCGAGGTCGGGCTCATCGGCGTCGGCGAGCTTGGTGTCGGACTTGGCGCGGAAGTTCTGGACGATCACTTCCTGGATGTGGCCGTACTTGTCGTGCAGGCCGCCGATCGCGCGCAAGGCGTCGAGGCGTTCCTCGCGGGTCTCGCCAATGCCGATGAGGATGCCGGTGGTGAACGGCACTCTCAGCGCGCCGGCAAGCCGGATGGTCTCCAGCCGCACCGACGGATGCTTGTCGGGCGAGCCGAAATGCACACCGCCCTTGTCGCACAGACGCTCGCTGGTCGATTCCAGCATGATGCCCTGGCTGGCCGTGACCTCGCGCAACGCCGCGATCTCCTCGCGTGTCATGACGCCGGGGTTGGCGTGCGGCAGGAGGCCGGTCTCGCGCAGCACCAAGGCGCACATGGCAGTGAGGTAGGCGATGGTCGATTCGTAGCCGAGCTCGGCAAGCGCCTCGCGCGCCGCGCGGTAGCGCAGCTCCGGCTTGTCGCCCAAGGTGAACAGCGCCTCGGTGCAGCCGGCTTCCTTGCCGGCGCGGGCGATGGCCAAGACCTCGTCGGGCGAGAGATAGGCCGGTCGGCTGGCATGCGGCGTCTCGGCGAAGGTGCAGTAGTGGCACACGTCGCGGCAGAGCCTGGTCAACGGAATGAAGACCTTGCGCGAATAGGAAATCAGCCGGCCATGGCCCTGGTCGCGCAGGCGCGCGGCCTCTGCCATCAGCCCGGAAAGCTCGGACATCACAACCTCAACAAGACGCCCCCTGCCTCGCAACGATAGCGGCAATCGGGGGCGTCCGCATCGTGTAGTATGGCACGCAAGACGGACAGCCAAAGGGAGATCAGCTATGCAGTTCGGCTTCAACGCGCCGACCGCCGGGCCAATGTCGGCGACCGATCAATTGGTCAAGCTGGTGGTCGAGGGCGAGGCCATGGGCTTCGACTACGCCACTTTCAGCGACCATGTCGTGATCCCGACCGACATCGAGGCGAAATACCCCTACAGCAATACCGGTGAATTCCCGGCAGGCTCGCGCGTCGAGCGGCACGAGCAGCTGATCGAGATGGCCTTCGTCGCGGCCAAGACGAAAAAGCTGCGGCTGGTCTCATCGGTCATGGTGGTGCCGCATCGCCCCGCGGTACTGACCGCCAAGATGCTGGCGACCATTGATGTCCTCTCGAATGGCCGTTTGGTGCTTGGCATCGGCGCGGGCTGGATGAAGGAAGAGTTCGAGGCGATCCAGGCGCCTGATTTCGCGGAGCGCGGCAAGGTCACCGATGAATACATCAAGGCCTTCGTCGAGCTATGGACCAACCCCAAGCCGAAGTTCGCCGGCAAGCACGTGCGCTTCGACAACATCCTGCTCGACCCGAAGCCGGTGCAGAAGCCGCATCCGCCGATCTGGGTCGGCGGCGAGAGCGGCCCGGCGCTGCGTCGTACGGCGCAGCTCGGCGACGCGTGGTATCCGATCGGCACCAATCCTGCCAATCCGCTGGACAGCCTTAAGCGTTTCAGGACGCAGGTCGATCGGCTGCGCAAGATGACGGTGGAGTCCGGCCGCAAGGCCGATGCCGTCGGCCTCACTTTGCGCGTCACGCAGTTCGGCGAGAACGCGCCGGCCAAGGCGGGCGACGGCGAGCGCCGACTGTTCTCGGGAAAGCCGGCCGAGCTCGCGGCCGATATCAAGGCGCTGCGCGAGGCAGGTGTCGGCTGCCTCGACTTCAACTTCGCCGGCAACACCGTCGACGCGGTGCTGGCGGAGATGCAGAAATTCAAACGGGACGTACTGTCCCTCGTGTAGTCAGGCAAGCTTCGCCGCGAGCTTTGCCCAGCGGTCGAGGATCGGCAGGATCTTGTCGGACTTCTCCGAGTCGAGGCTGACGATGACGCGGACCACGCCCGCGTCCTGGTCGCGCCTGAGCTCGCTTTCGTCCTCCTTCGATTCCCAGATCGAGATCGGCAGCGAGGCGAGGTCGCGGTTGGCCTCCTTCGCCATCGCCTGGAACTTCGGGATCAGGTCGCGCACTTCCGTGTACTGCTCGCGCCGGCGCAGCGGCATCCAGCCGTCGCCGTAGCGCACGGCGCGGCGCGCGCCGTAGGGAAAGGCGCCGCCGACCAGAATCGGCGGGTGCGGTTTCTGCACAGGCTTGGGCCAGGCCATCATGGGATCGAACTTCACCATGTCGCCGTGATACTCGGCCTTGGACTTGGTCCAGATCACCTTCATCGCCTCGATCCGCTCGCGCACCAGCTTGTGGCGGCTTTCGAAGTCGGTGCCGTGGTTCTCCATCTCGTCCTGATTCCAGCCGTTGCCGACGCCGAACAGGAAACGGCCGCCCGATAGCTGGTCGATCGAGGCCACCGCCTTGGCGGTCTGGATCGGATCGCGCTGATTCACCAGGCAGACACCGGTGCCGACCTTCAGCTTCCTGGTGGCCGCGGCCGCAGCCGTCAGCGTCACGAACGGGTCCATGGCGTCGTAATACTTCTTGGGCAGTTCGCCGCCGCCCGGCCATTTCGACTTGCGCGTCAGCGGGATGTGCGAATGCTCGGGCGCCCACACCGATTCGAATCCACGCTCCTCGAGCGCCGTCGCGAGCTCCGCCGGAGTCATGGAGTAGTCGGTGAAGAACATCGCCGCGCCGATATGCATCGTTTCCTCCTAGGCTGCCGCCTTCGCCTTCTTGGGCCACCGCGCCTCGACCTGGGGCAGCACCTTGTCGATGAGCTTCCTGGTCTGGGCGATGATCGCATCGCCATCGGGCCCGACGGGCCGCAGGATGAACTTCTCGACGCCGACGGCCACGTATTCGGCGACCCGATCGAGGATCACCTTCTCGTCGCCGATGGCGAAATAGCCCGACGGATCACGCCCCGTCCGCTTCTGATAGGCGGCCATGGCGCCCGACAGGACGCTGTCATTCGGGCTGCCGAAATAGAATGGAAAGGCTGCGCCGTAATGGTCCTCGTCGATGGTACGGCCGGCCTCGACCGTCGCCTGCTTGATGGCGGCAACGACCTTGCCGACCGCGTCGGGAAGCTCGGCGCCGGACTGCCAGCCGGTGCCGTAGCGCGCGGTGCGCCGGATCGCGGCGTCCGACGAGCCGCCGATCCACATCGGCAGGTCGGGCTGCACCGGCTTGGGCGCGATCGACGCGCCGCTCAGCTTGTAGTGCCGGCCTTCGAAGTCGACGCTGTCCTCGCGCCACAGCCGGGCGATGATCTGCAGCGATTCGTCCGTGCGTCGCCCGCGCGTTTTGGTGTCGATGTCGAGCGCCTCCCACTCCGGGCCGAGCGGGCTGCCGATGCCGAAGCCCGGCAGCAAACGACCCTCCGAGAGCACATCGATCGTGGCGCACTGCTTGGCCAGCAGCACGGGGTCGCGCAGCGCCAGCGAGACCACGTTCATGCCGAAGCGCAGGCGGCGCGTGCGGCCGGCGAGCGCCGCCATCACCGCCATGCATTCGAGGATCGGCTGTTTGCTGACCAGCCGGTCGGTCTGCCAAAGCGAATCGACGCCGCCCGCCTCGCACAGGTCGACCCAGCGCCAATAGTCGCTCGCCCCAGCGAAGGGGAACTCCATCAGGCCGAGGCCGATGGCGACGGTCATGCGGCCAAGGCCAACTTGGCGAGCGGCGCGATCTTGTCGAGATAGCGCAGGATCTCGTCCCGGCTTTCGTCGGGGATCGCCAGCAGCGCGCTCTGGATGCCGCCGGCCTTGTCGTAGCTCTCCAGCATCTTGGCGTCGTTGGCTGCGCCGAACACGATGGTGGTGATGGTCGACGGATCGCGTCCCGCCTTCTCCGCCATCTCGTGCAGATGCGCGACACCCTTCACGACATCGAAGCCGCCGCGCGGACGCGGGAACCAGCCGTCGCAGTATTCGATGACACGGCGCAGCGTATGGTCGGTCTCGCCGCCCAGGATGACCGGCGGATGCGGCTTCTGCGCCGGCTTGGGCCACGACCAGACGCGGTCGAACTTCACGAACTCGCCGTCGTACGAGGCCTCGTCCTTCGTCCACAGTTCCTTCATCGCCAGCACATGCTCGCGCATCTGTTTGAAGCGTGTCTGGTACTTCGCGCCGTGGTTCTCCATCTCCTCGACGTTCCAGCCGCCGCCGATGCCGAAGATGAAGCGCCCGCCCGAAAGCTGATCGAGCGAAGCGATGGCCTTGGCGGTCACGATCGGCTCGTGCTGCGGTACCAGCAGGATGCCGGTGCCGAGCTTGAGCTTCTTGGTCGCCGCGGCCGCGAAGCTCAGCGCCACGAACGGATCGTGGGTGTGCGAATAGCGCTTCGGCAGCTCACCGCCAGTCGGGAAGGGCGTCTTTCGGCTGGCCGGGATATGGGTGTGCTCGGGCACGAACAGCGAATCGAAGCCGCGGTCCTCGAGGGCCCGCGCCAGTTCCGCTATGTTGATTCCGTAGTCGGCTGGAAAATAGAAGGCGCCAACACGCATCGCAGACCTCCTCTAGCTATTTCTTCGGTGCTTCGACGTGACCTCCGAAGCCCAGTCGCATCGCCGACAGCACCTTCTCGGCAAACGTATGATCCTGACGCGAGCGAAAGCGCACGAACAGCGACGCCGCCAGGACATCGGCCGGCACAGCTTCCTCGATGGCGGCCTCGATCGTCCAGCGCCCTTCGCCGCTGTCGTCGACATGGCCAGAGAAGCCTTCGAGCTGCGGGCTCTTGGCCAGCGCGCTCGCCGTCAGGTCGAGCAGCCAGGACGTGACCACGCTGCCGCGCCGCCAGACTTCGGCGACGTCGGCAAGATTGAGGTCATAGCGCTCGTCGGACGGCAGCTTGGCCGAAGCCCGGTTGCGCATGATGTCGAAGCCCTCGGCAAAGGCCTGCATCATGCCGTACTCGATGCCGTTATGGATCATCTTGACGAAATGACCGGCGCCGACCGGGCCGGCATGGATGTAGCCCTGCTCGGCTCGCGGATCGAGCTTCTCGCCCTCCCGCTCCTTCGTACGTTCGACGGAACCCAGTCCCGGCGCCAGCGCCGAGAAGATCGGGTCGAGCCGGTTCACCACGTCGGTGTCGCCGCCGATCATCAGGCAGTAGCCGCGCTGCAGGCCCCACACGCCGCCTGACGTGCCGACGTCCAGGTACTTGATGCCCTTGGGCGCCAGCTCTCGGGCGCGGCGCACGTCATCTTTGAAATTGGTGTTGCCGCCGTCGATGATGGCGTCGCCCGGCTTCATCAGGCCGGCAAGTTGCCTGATCGTCTCTTCGGTGATCTTGCCGGCGGGCAGCATCACCCACACGGTGCGCGGCATCTGCAGGGCCTCGACCATGCCCGCGAGCGAGGTGACCGCGGTGGCGCCGTCCTTGGCCAGAGCCGCGCCGGGAGCAGGATCGGCATCGTAGACCACGCAGGAGTGACCCGCGCGCGTCAAACGACGCACGATGTTGCCGCCCATCCGTCCGAGGCCAATGACACCGATCTGCATCTGCCGTCCGTCCCCCCGGTGTGCGGGGGACGGACTTGGGCCGAACCCCCGGGCTATTTCACCTCAACGATGTCGGCCACGCCGACCTTCTTGTCCAGCACCGTCTGCAGGACGACGAAGCGGCCCGCGGAATTATTGTCGTCGAAGGTTACGGTTTTGCCCATGACGTTGACGAAGGTCATCTTCTTGATGGCGTTCTTGATGCCTTCGCCGTCGCTGCACTTACAGTCGGTGATCGCCTGCGCAATGATGCGGATGGCGTCGTAACCGCCCCAGGTCTGCAGGTAGGGCTCGGACTTGTATTTCGCCTTGATCTTCTCGACGAATGCCTTGTTCTGCGGTGCATCGATGGTCGAGTTGTAGGTCCAGGCGCTGATCGACTTCTCCATGCCGCCAGCCTCGATGATCGGCTGGTTGCGGCCTCCGAGCTCGATGCGGCCGGTGTAGGGGATCCTCACGCCGAGCTGCATGGCCTGGCGCAGGAAGTTGATGGAATCGCCGCCGACCTGGAAGGTGGCGATGGCGTCGGGGCGGCGCTGCTGGAGCCGCGTCAGGATGCTGGTGAAGTCCGGCGCATTCTGCGGATGGAAGTCGGTCGATACGACCTGCACGCCTGCCTTCTCGGCCACCGCCTTGAACGCGTCGGCGCCGCCGCGGCCGAAGTCGGTGTCCTCGCCGACGATCGCCACGGTCTTCCACTGCTTCTTGTTGCCGAGATAGATGCCGAGCGCCTCCATCATCGCGCTGTCCGACGGGCTGATGCGGAACGAGTACTCGTTGCGCCCCGGCCCGGCGAGTGCGGTGATCTGCGGGTTGGAGGCGATGCCGGTGATCATCGGGATCTTGGCGTCGGCCACGATCTTCATGCTGGCGAGGTGGGCCGAGCTGCAATGCGCGCCCTCGATCGCGACCACCTTGGCTTCGACCAGCTTGTTGGCGACGTTGACCGCCTCGGACGGGTTGCACTTGTTGTCGAGCACCATCAGCTCGATCTTGCGACCGCCGAGAAGCCCGCCGGCGGCATTGATCTCCTCGACGGCGAGATTGACGCCCCACATTTCCCACTCCGACGCCACCGCGGCGACGCCGGTCTGCGGCGTCGACACGCCGATCACGATCGGCGGCTGCTGCGCGCCCGCCTGAGACATGCCCCAAAGCGCAGCGATAGCGGTCGCCGCCAGGATCCTCGCCCTCATTTCTTCCCTCCGTTGCGCTCCCCGAGCGTAGTCAAACGCATAGCAGGCGGCGTGCCAAGCTCGCCGGCCCCCAGCGTGCGCGAGATGCGCAGCGCCGCCGCCGTCACCAGGGGAATGCTTCCCTGCAGGGTCAGGCCGCTTTCGAGATATTTGGGAAAGGCCACGCTCAGTGCGGCCACGACTGTGCCGGCACGATCGGTGATCGGCGCACCGACCGACAGGACGCCCGGAATGTTCTCCTCGACGACGGTCGCGTAGCCCTGTCGCCTGACCCTGGCCAGCGAGGCGATCAGCGCCGCGGGGTCGGTGATCGTGTGCGGCGTGATGCCGAGGAGCTTGCGATGGCCCAGGAGCTTGCGCGCTTCGCCATCATCGAGCGAGGCCAGCAGCACCTTGCCGGCCGCCGTGCTGTGGAGCGGCATCTCGCTGCCGATGCTGACCCGGATGGCGAGGCCGTCGGCCTGCACGGCCAGCAGGTAGATGGCGCGACCGGAGCGCAATATCGAAATGAAGCCGTTGAGATGGTGTTCCTGCGCCAGCCGATCGAGCTCGCGGCGCGCCGTGACGATATAGTCGACACCACGCTCGCCGCTCGCCCCCAGGATCATCGAGCGGTGACCCAGCCGATAGCGCGAGGTTTCGACGTTCTTCTCGATGTAGCCGCGGACGGCGAGCGACGACACCAGCCGCTGCACGATGGTCGGGCTGAGCTCGAGCCGTCGCGCCAGCTCGCGCACGCCGATGTCGCCATTCTCGGCCTCGATCATCTCCAGGATGTCGAGCCCGCGCTCCAGCGACTGCGAGCCCGAACGCGTCGGGCGTGGTCCGGTAATGGTGCTGCGGGTCCCTGCCCGCTGTTCCGAATATCGGTACATCGTTGCGATAGTTGCACGTTCGCAGGATTCTTGATTATCTGTCAACGCACATCGGCCACGGTCGCGTCCGCGCTCTTGGTGGTCCAGGAATTGCAACGCCGCGAGCCTCATGACAGTCGACGCCGTCTACCTTCTCCAGCTCACGTTGAACGGCATCACGCTCGGACTGATCTACGCCCTGATCGCAGTCGGCCTGTCGCTGATCTTCGGTGTGATGGAGATCATCAACTTCGCGCACGGCGAGCTGCTGATGCTCGGCGCCTACGCCATGACCTTCGCGCTTCCGGTGATCGGGCTGCTCTACTGGCCGTCGCTGGCCGTCGCCATCCTGGCGATCATGCTGGTCGGGTTGGCGATCTACGAAGTGCTGCTGGCGCGGCTCAGGCCCGACGAGTTCGAGCGCTCTATCCTGATCACGCTCGGCCTCTCGATCATCATCATCCACGTGATGCAGTACTTCTTCACCGCGACGCCGCGCATGGTCGACACGCAGTACGGCTTCGAGGGTGTATCGATCGGCTCGATCCGCATCACCTGGACGCGCATCATCGGCGCCGGAGCCGCCGCCGTTGCCTTCGGCGGCCTCTACCTCGTGCTGCGCCACACCCAGTTCGGCCGCGCCATGCGCGCCATCGCCCAGAACCGCGAGGCGGCGCTGATGGTCGGCATCCGGCCGCGCGTCGTCGCGCGCAACGCCGTCGTGCTGGCAGCGGGCCTCTGCGGGCTCGCCGGTGCGGCGATCTCGCCGATCCAGCTGGTGACGCCCTACATGGGCCAGTTCCTGATCTTCAAGGCCTTCGCCCTGGTGATCATCGGCGGCCTCGGCAACATCCCGGGCGCCATCGTCGCGGCGATCGGGCTCGGCCTGATCGAAAGCTGGATCGGCGGCTTCTACGAGATCGTCTGGCAGGAGGCAGCGGTCTTCGTGATCATGATCGGCGTCCTGTTCGTGCGGCCCGACGGCCTGTTCAAGCGCGGCGGCATGCGGGTCGGATGAAGCTCGCCATCGCCCTGCTGGCGGCGCTTGCCTTTGCCGCCCTGCCGCTCGTGACGTCGTCGAACTACGTCGTCGGCATCGGCATCTCCGCGTTGATCTTCACCGTGGCGGCGGCGGCGTTGAACCTGATCTACGGCTTCACCGGCCTCCTGTCGTTCGCCCAGCTCGGCTTCTGGGGAATCGGCGGCTACGCGACCGCGCTCACCGTCGTCACCTTCGGCGGCAATTTCTGGTGGGGCGTGGTGTGGGCAGCACTGGTCAATGCCGTGGTGGCGCTGGCGATCGGCTATCCGACCTTGCGCACCAACCGCCATGCCTTCGTCATCGTCACCCTGACCTTCGCGCTGCTGGTCACGCTGATCGCGCGTGACTGGGTCGACCTCACGCGCGGCCCGCTCGGCATCCCCAACCTGCCGAAGCCATCAGCCTTTGGCCACCACTTCGCCACCACCGGCCAGTTCTACTGGGTGGCCTGGGGCTTCTCAGTGGCGATGCTCGGCTTCCTCTATGCGCTCTGCAGCTCGCGCATCGGCCGAACGCTGGTCGCGATCAAGCAGAACGAGCCGTTGGTACGCGCCCAGGGCATCTCGCCGATGCCCTACAAGCTCTCGGCTTTCGCCATCAGCGCCGCCGTCACCGGGGCAGCGGGCGGCGTCTACACCTTCCATCTCGGTATCATCGACCCGCTGTTCCTCGACTTCTACTACATGCAGACCTTCCTGATCATCGTGATCATCGGCGGCGCGGGAAGCTTCTGGGGCGTCGTCGCGGCCGGGATCGCGCTCTCCGCCCTGCCCGAAGTGCTGCGCTTCTCGGCCGACTTCCGCATGATCATCTACGGCGTCATTCTGGTGGTCGCCATGTTCGTCATGCCGTCGGGCGTGGCGGGCTGGCTGCGCGAACGCCAGATCGCCCGCATGCGCGAGCACCTGCGATGAGCGCCATCCTTGAAGTCTCGGACCTGCGCAAGTCATATGCCGGCGTCCACGCGCTGGACGGCGTGTCGTTCGCCGTCGAGGCGGGCAGCGTCACCGGCCTGATCGGCCCCAACGGTTCGGGCAAGAGCACGGCCATCGACTGCATCTCGGGTTTCCAGCAGCGCGACCGCGGCAGGATCGTGCTCGACGGCCAGGACATCTCGGGCGAGGCCGCCCATCGCATCGCGCGCGCTGGCCTGATGCGCACTTTCCAGACGGTGCGCATCTACGAGCGGCTGAGCCTGCGCGACAATCTCGCCATCGCCGCCCAGCAGTTCGATCCGGCCACCTGGCTCGACGAGTTCCTGCGCACCCGCCGCTATCGCCAGGCCGTCGACAAGGCCGAGGTGCGGGCGCGCGAGCTGGTCGAGCTGATCGGCCTGAAGCGCTACTGGGAGATCGAGACCGGCATCCTGTCCTACGGCCAGAAGAAGCTCGTCGCGCTTGCCGCCGCCCTGATGCCGCATCCCAAGATCGTCGTGCTCGACGAGCCGGTGGCCGGCGTCAACCCGACGCGCATCCGCGAGATCGAGGTGGCCCTGGCCCAACTCAATCGCGCTGGCGAAACCTTCCTGATCGTCGAGCACAATGTCGAGTTCATCACCAACCTCTGCCATCGCGTGATCGTGCTCGACCAGGGCAGGAAGCTGGCCGAAGGCACGGCCAAGGAGATCCATACCGACCCGCGCGTGCTCGAAGCGTATCTCGGGATGACGCCGGAAATGGCCGAGGCCGAGATGCGGGGTGCGGCATGAACCCGGCGCTGGAACTGGTTTCGGTGACGGCGGGCTACGGCGACAACCCGATCGTGCACGAATTCTCGGCTCGCCTGCAGACCGGCACCATCACCACCCTGATCGGCGGCAACGGCGCCGGGAAGTCGACGCTGTTACGGGCCATCTACGGCACCAACCGATTCTTTTCCGGGCAGATCGTCTTCAAGAGCGAGACCATCGAACGCCTGCCGCCGTGGGAGCGCCTGAAGCGCGGCATCGGCTTCGTGCCGCAAGGCCGCTGCAACTTTCCGGCAATGTCGGTCGGCGAGAATCTCAAGATGGGCTGTTACACCCTGCCCAAGGCCGTACACGACGCCGCCATCGACCGGGTCACCGGCCTGTTCTCCATGCTCCAGCAGAAATGGCGCACCGATGCCGGCAACCTGTCGGGCGGCGAGCAGCAGATCCTGGAGATGGCCATGGTGCTGCTGGTCGAGCCGAGCTTGCTGCTGCTCGACGAACCCTCGCTCGGCCTGTCGCCTAAGATGCAGGGCGATGTCTTCGCCACGGTGCAGCGCATCGCCGCGCACGGCGTCACCGTGCTGGTCGTTGAGCAGAACGTGCGCGGCGCTCTCCTGATTTCCGATCGTGCCCTGGTCATGGAACAGGGCCGGCTCTTCCTGGAAGGCCCGGCGGAGGACGTGCGCACCGATCCGCGCATCCGCCAGGCCTATCTCGGCGGCAACATCCACGAAACAGCGGCATAGGACATGGAAAACGGCAACGACAAAGCGAGACTGGCCGTCGACATCGGCGGCACATTCACCGACCTGGCACTGGAGTGGGACGGCAGGCGCGAGAGCGTGAAAGTGCTGACGACGCCGCGCGCGCCCGAGGAAGGCGTGCTGGTCGGCGTCGAGCAGATCCTGCGGCTGTCCGGGCTGAAGCCCTCGGACCTCGGCCTCATCATCCACGGCACGACGCTTGCGACCAACGCCATCATCGAGCGCAAGGGCGCCAGGACGGCGTTGATCGTCACCGAGGGCTTCCGGGATTCCATCGAGATCGCCTTCGAGCACCGCTTCGAGCAGTACGACATCTTCATGCAGAAGCCGCCGCCGCTGGTGCCGCGCGAGCTGCGCTTCGGCGTGCCTGAGCGCCTGGACGGCCGCGGCAACGTGCTGGTCCCGCTCGATGAGGCCGCGGTGCGCGCGCTGGGGCCGAAGCTCAAGGCGGCAGGCATCGAGGCGATTGCGATCGGCTACATGCACGCCTATCTCGACGGCAGGCACGAGCGGCACACGCGCGACATCATCGCTGAGCTGCTGCCCGGCGTGTCGATCACCCTTTCCAGCGAAGTCTCGCCCGAGATTCGCGAATACGAGCGCTGGTCGACGGCGGTGGCCAACGCCTACGTCCAGCCGGTAATGGACCGTTATCTCGGCCGCCTCGACGAGGCGCTGCGCAAGAAAGGCGTGGGTTGTCCGCTCTTCCTGATCACTTCCGGCGGCGGGCTCGCTGCCCTCGAAACCGCCCGCAAGTTCCCGATTCGCTTGGTCGAATCGGGACCGGCCGGCGGCGCCATCCTGGCGGCGGCGCTCGCGCGCGAGTGCGGACTCGACAAGGTGCTGTCGTTCGACATGGGCGGCACCACGGCCAAGATCTGCCTCATCGACGACGGCGAGCCGCAGCACTCGCGCTCCTTCGAGGTCGCGCGGCAGTACCGCTTCCTCAAGGGCAGCGGCCTGCCGCTCCGCATTCCCGTCATCGAGATGGTCGAGATCGGCGCCGGCGGCGGCTCGATCGCCTCGGTCGATTCACTGTCACGCGTCAATGTCGGCCCTGAAAGCGCCGGCGCCGAACCCGGCCCCGCGAGCTACGGCCGCGGCGGCGCCGAGCCCACCGTCACCGATGCCGACGTCGTGCTGGGCCGCATCGATCCCGGCTACTTCGCCGGCGGTTCGATCAAGCTTTCGCCCGACAAGGCAGGCAATGCCGTCGACAAGTCGGTCGGCGCGCCGCTCGGCCTCAAGCGCATCGACGCGGCCTTCGGCGTCAGCGAGATCGTCGAGGAGAACATGGCCAATGCGGCGCGCGTCCATGCCGTCGAGCGCGGCAAGGAACTGCAGGACCGCACCATGATCGCCTTCGGCGGCGCCGCCCCCATCCACGCCGCCCGGCTGGCCGAGAAGCTCGGCATCCGCCGCGTCATGGTGCCGAGCGGCGCGGGAGTGGGCTCAGCCGTGGGGTTCCTGATGGCGCCGGTCGCCTACGAGGTCGTGCGCAGCCGCTATGTCCAGCTCGACCACAATTTCGATCCGGCCTACGTCAACGGGCTGTTCGCCGAGATGCGCGCCGAGGCCGAAGCCGTGGTCAAGGCGGGCGCACCCCAGGCGAAGCTGATCGAGACGCGCACCGCCGACATGCGTTATCGCGGCCAGGGCCACGAGATCACCGTCAGCATGCCGCCCGGCGCGTTCGATGCGGCGTCGCGCGAGAAACTGGTGAAGCTCTATGAGGAGGGCTACGCCGCGACCTTCGGCCGGACGATCCCTGGCCTCGACGTCGAGATCATGAACTGGACGTTGAGGCTCGCCGCCGAGCAGCCGGAGCGGCCCAGAGCACCGCCGCAGCCCGCCGACAAGCCGGCCGCGGCGCGCTCCAGCCGTGCCGTCTACGATCCGGCCGACCAGGACATGAGGAACGTCCAGGTCTATCACCGCGCCGATCTTTCGATCGGCAGCCTCGTGCCCGGCCCTGCCGTCATCGCCGAGGACGAGACGACGACCATCGTTCCGAAAAGCTTCGCCGCGAGGATCAACCCGATCGGCGCCATCCTGATGGAGAAGGTGCAGCCATGAGCTTCAACGATCCGCTTTCACCGATTCGCCTGCAGCTGATGTGGGACCGCCTCATCGCGGTCGTCGAGGAGCAGGCTCTTGCCCTGATCCGCACCGGTTTCTCGACATCGACGCGCGAAGCCGGCGACCTGTCGGCCGGCGTGTTCGACCTCAAGGGCGACATGCTGGCTCAGGCCGTGACCGGCACGCCGGGCCACATCAACTCGATGGCCCGCGCCGTGCGCCACTTCCTGGCGAAGTTCCCCGCCCACACCATGAAGGAGGGCGACATCTTCCTGACCAACGATCCGTGGAAGGGCACCGGCCATCTGCACGACTTCACCTTCGTCACGCCGACCTTCCGGCGCGGCAAGATGGTGGCGATGTTCGCCTCGACCTGCCACGTCGTCGATATCGGCGGCCGAGGAATGACCACCGACGCCCGCCAGGTCTACGAGGAAGGGCTCTACATCCCGCTGATGCGCTTCGCCCGCGAGGGCAAGGTCGACGAGACGCTGGTCGAGATCGTCCACGCCAACGTGCGCGAGCCGATCCAGGTGGTGGGCGATCTCTACTCGCTGGCGACCTGCAACGAGATCGGCTGCCGCCGCCTCATCGAGATGATGGACGAGTTCGCCATCGACGATCTCGATCGCCTGGGAAGCCACGTCCTGGAGAAGTCGAGGCAGGCCTCGCTCGAGGCGATCCGCAAGATCAGGCCCGGTATCTACAAGTACTCGATGCGGGTCGACGGCGCCGACAAGCCGATCGACCTGGTCGCCACCATGACGATCGGCGACAGCGGCATCGATGTCGACTTCGCCGGCACGTCGGGCGTGTCGGCCTTCGGCATCAACGTGCCGGTCTGCTACACGGAGGCCTATGCCTCGTTCGGCGTGAAGTGCATCGTCGCCCCCAAGGTGCCGAACAACGAGGGCTCGCTGTCGGTGATCCGCGTCACCGCACCGCCGGATTCGATCCTCAATGCCCAGAAGCCTGCGCCGGTCGCGGCACGCCATGTCACCGGCCAGATGCTGCCCGACGTGATGTTCGGCTGCCTGCACCAGGCGCTGGGCGGCCAGGTGCCGGCCGAAGGCACGTCGTGCCTGTGGAACCTGTTCGCTCTCGGCGGGCCGGGCTCGACCGGCGGCGATCCGTCCGAGACCGTGCATGCCAAGCCGTTCAGCGTCATGAGCTTCCATGCCGGCGGCACCGGCGCGCGGCCAGGTGCCGACGGGCTGTCGGCAACGGCCTTCCCCAGCGGCGTCAAGAACGTGCCGATCGAGGTCAACGAGGCGGTGTCGCCCATCGTCGTGTGGCGCAAGGAGTACCGCCAGGACTCGGGCGGCGCCGGCGAGTTCCGCGGCGGGCTGGGCCAGATCATGGAGGTCGGCACGCTCGACAAGGCGCCGTTTGCGCTCAGCGCCTACTACGATCGCATCGACCATCCGGCGCGTGGCCGAGAAGGCGGGCTGAGCGGCCAGGCGGGCTCGCTGACCCTGGCGTCGGGCAAGGTGCTGCGCGGCAAGGGCCTGCAGGAGGTGCCGTCGAAGGACCGCGTGATCATCGCCATGCCGGGCGGCGGCGGGCTCGGCAATCCGCGCAAGCGGCCGGCGGCCGTCGTCGCCGAGGACGTGCGCCAGGGCTTCATCTCGAGCGAGGCGGCGCGCCGCGACTACGGCGTCGCCGTCAACGAGGACGGTACGGTCGACGAGAGCGAGACCGCAAAGCTGCGCGCCATCGCGGCCGAGTAACGGGAGAAACGACATGCGCGTCAGTGCCGGCCTGCCGACGGGAATGGAGGGTCTCACCTACCCCATCCCGTTCTCCGATCCCGAGAACGTCATCAAGATCGCCCAGGCGGCCGAGAAATTCGGCTACGATTCGGTGTGGGGCAACGACCACATGACGACGCAGAACTACGTGCGCGCCGAGTTCCCGGTGCCGCCGCGCTTCTGGGAGCCCCTGATCACCTACGCCTTCGTGCTGTCGGAGACCACGTCGATCAAGGTCGGCACCGGCGTGATCGTGCTGCCGATGCGTCACGACATCGTCGTGCTGGCCAAGCAGATCGCCACCCTGGACCATTTCGGCAAGGGCCGTGTCGAGATCGGCCTCGGCATCGGCGCCTACCGCGAGGAGTTCAAGGCGCTGCAGCCCGGTACCAGGATGGACCGCGGCGACATCGTCGACGAAGGCCTGCAGGCGCTGAACCTTCTCTTCAAGGAGCGCGTCGCGAGCTTCGACGGCAGGTACTACAAGTTCCGCGACGTCGAGCTCTACCCGAAGCCGTTGCAGAAGCACATCCCGATCTATGTCGGCGGCAACAACCCCAACAACATCACCCGCACCGTGAAGTGGGCCGACGGCTGGCTGCCGGCCGGCATGCATGTCGATCGCCTGCGCGCCGGGGTGAAGACCCTCCGCGAGGAAGCCGAGAAGGCGGGCCGCGATCCCAGGACTATCGAGGTCTGCCCGCAGTTCGTGGTGCATGTCGGCAAGACCCGCCAGGCCGCCGTGGAGAGCTTCCGCAAGAGCCAGATGAACAAGCACCTGGTGTCGCTCGCCAAGTCGACCCTGAAGGGCCAG
Organism: uncultured Rhodospirillales bacterium; assembly: GCA_902825855.1. Classification (GTDB taxonomy): domain Bacteria; phylum Pseudomonadota; class Alphaproteobacteria; order Reyranellales; family Reyranellaceae; genus Reyranella. The sequence goes on from CADECW010000017.1 coordinate 49,196, forward strand.
GGTGCCGCCACCCACGAAGACATCAACCTGATCGGCACGCCGGCCGAGATCATCGACAAGGCCAACGCATTCCGCGAGGCCGGGGTCACCCATCTGCTCGGCCTCTATTTCGCTGCCAACTCGGTGCAGGAGCTGATCGACCAGATGCAGATCTTCGGCGAAGAGGTCACGCCCAAGGTCAAATAGGCCCGCAAAGGCGCAATGCGCAAAAGCGGGCTGGTACCGCTACCATCGTTCTGCCAGCCTCGGTCCGCGGCACGAGAACCGCGCTGACGGAGGACGGCATGAAGGCGCTGACACCGGCGCAGGTCGAGAGCTATCGCCACGACGGTTACCTGTTCCCCTTCCCGGCGCTCAGCGACGCGGAGCGGCTCGCCTGTCTCGCGGGCCTCGAGCGCTACGAAAAGTGGCTCGGCTCACCCGTGCCGCAAGCCGACATCAGGTGGCGCACCCAGCCGCAGGCGTTGCTGCCCTGGTACGCCGATCTCGTGCGCCATCCTCGCATCCTCGACGTGGTCGAGGATGTGATCGGACCCGACATCCTGATCTGGACCGCGACCTTCTTCATCAAGGAGGCGCACTCGCCGACCTTCGCCGCGTGGCACCAGGATTCGACCTACTTCGGGCTGGAGCCGCACGAGCAGGTCACAGCCTGGGTCGCCCTCACCGATGCCAGCGAGGAAGCAGGCTGCATGGAGGTGCTCTCCGCGCACGGCAAGCCGCGGCAGATGCATCACGCTGCGCTCCGCCTCAAGGACAGCATCAACCGCACCGGCCAGACCATCACCGAGCCGCTCGACGAAGGCGACGCCGCGATGATGCAGCTCGAGGCCGGCTCGTTCTCGCTGCACCACACGCTCTGCGTCCACCGCTCGGCGCCCAACCGCGCGAGCCATCGCCGGGTCGGCATGGGTATCAACTACATCCCCGCCAGCGTGCGGCCGACGGGAACGACGCGCATGTCGGCGATGCTTGTCCGCGGCGCCGACAAATGGGGGCACTTCGACCTCTACGACCCGCCCAAGGTCGAGTTCGATACCGAGACGCACGGCCCGGTCTACGAGCGCTACGCCGCCAATTACCGGGAGCAGGTGAAGCGGCACGAGGAGCAGTTCGCGCCGCAGCCGGCTCGATAACGAATGAAAATCAGGGAGGAACGAAAATGACGCAGATCACCCGGCGCGCCGCGCTGCTTTCGGCGCTGGCCGCGCCGCTGGCGGCCGGGCGTGCAGCGGCGCAGCAGGACTATCCCAACAAGCCCATCCGCCTCATCGTTCCCTATGCAGCGGGCGGCGGTGCCGACGCCGTGGCGCGAATCCTGGGGCAGCATGTCGGGAACGCCCTCGGCCAGTCCGTCGTCGTCGAGAACCGCGGCGGTGCGGGCTCGATCATCGGCACGGACATGGTCGCCAAGGCGCCGCCGGACGGTTACCTGCTGCTGCTCGGCCAGTCGGGCCCGATTTCGATCAACCCCGCGGTCTACAAGACCCTGCCCTACGATCCGGCCAAGGACCTGGAGCCGATCACCATGACCAACTCCTATCCCTACGTGCTCGTGGTCAACGGCAAGCTGCCGGTCGGCTCGCTGAAGGAGTTCATCGAACTCGGGAAGAGCAAACCGGGATCGATGAACTACGGCACGACGGGTGTCGGCGCGGCCAACCACCTGATGAGCGAGCTGTTCTGCGCCAAGACCGGCGTGAAGATGACCCACATTCCCTATCGCGGCACGGCGCTCGCGGTGGCTGACGCCGTGGCCGGCAACGTCACCATGGTCTTCAGCGATCCGGTGAGCGCCTTGCCGCACGTCAACTCGGGCACCCTCAAGGCGCTGGCCGTGACCAGTCCCGAGCGTTCGCCGGTCTTCCCGACCGTGCCGACCACCAAGGAAAGCGGCTACCCGGATCTCGAGGCGGTGGCCTGGCATGGCATCTTCGCACCGGCGCGCACGCCGCAGGCGATCATCGACCGGCTCAACACCGAGCTGGTCAAGGCGCTGCAGAACCCCGAGGTCAAGGACGTGCTCAGCAAGCAGGCAATGTCGCCGGTCGGCGACAAACCGCAGGACTTCGCCGCCTTCCTCAAGAAGGATCTTTCGACCTGGAAGGACGTGGCAACGCTGGCGAACGTCAGCGTCGAGTAGCTACAGCGCGACCTTGGCAAACCATTCCACCTGGTCCTCGAACTCGGCCATGCTGTCGGCCGGGATCATGAGGGCGCAGGCATGGTCGACGCCGATCTTCCTGAGGCCGTCGATCTTCTCGAGGATGAGATCGGGCGAGCCGACCAGGTTGGCCACGACCTGCTTGGTGAGGTCGCGGCCGGTATAGGCGAGCGACTTGCGATGCGCGACCAGCCCCGATTCCATGTAGCGGCGCTCCGCCTCTTCCGCCGTCTTCGCGATGGTCATCGAGAATTGCGGCGCGATCTCGATCTCCGCGGGATCGCGGCCGAGCTCGGCGGCGCGCGCCTTCAGCTTCCCGATGCGCTCTTCCAGCTCGGGCCATGGACGCCAGCCGGACAGCCAGCCCGTGGCTAGGCGCGCGGCGCGCTCGACGGTCTCCATGTTGTGGCCGCCGACCCACAGGGCGAACGGGTCGGCCTTCGGCTTGGGATACATCTCGACGTCGCGCACGGCGAAGTACTTGCCTTCGTGAGTCACCCGGCGCTCGCTGAACAGGCGGCGCATCAGCTCCAGTCCTTCGTCCATCATCTCGCCGCGCCGCGCCTTGCTGGCCAGCCGCGGCGCCCAGGCGGCGAACTCCTCGCGATAGGCGCCGACGCCGAGCGCCAGCACGAGGCGGCCGTTCGAGAGCTGGTCGATGGTGGCCGCCTGCTTGGCGAGCCAGAAGGGATCGCGCATCGGCAGCACCGCCAGGGCCGTGCCGACGCGCAGGCGCGTGGTGGCTGCCGCACAGAACGACAGCACGGTCAGGACCTCGTAGAAATTCGGCGCCTTGTCGGGGAACAGCTCGCGCACATAGCGCTGGCTCGTGATGTGGTCGTTGCCCCATACCGAATCGTAGCCGAGCTTCTCGCAAAGCTGCGCCATGCGCACGAAATCGCCGGGCTCGACGAAGGGGATGGGATACATCACCCCTTCGAAACAGGTCGGCAGGCTGATGCTGAACTTCATGCCGTCTCCGCCCTCTATCGTCGCACGGCGGCAAGGGCCGCGGCGATCGATGGAGCATCATCCATGCCGCCGATCACGACTTCGTCGAGACCGATGGCGCGATACTCCTCGAGCCTGGCGCGCACCTGGTCGGGCGTACCGCAGGCGGCGTGGCGGCGCACCACGTCGTCGCTAACCAGGCGATCGACCTCGGTCCAGTTTTCCGCGGCATAGGCCGTCGCAAGAGCGGCCTGGTCGAGCCTGGCGCCCGACAGTCGGATGTTTTCTGCGTGATGCGCTCCGCGCAGCACGAAACCGATCGGCCGGCGGATCGAATCGATGCCCTCCTTCTCGGTGGCGCCGAGCCTGGTATAGACGATGCCGACCTTCTGGAAGCCCGGGTTGGTGCTTGCCGCCTCGGCAAGGCAGGCCTCCACGAATGGCGGCGAGGTTGCCGCCGAGATCAGCACGCCATCGCTCTCGCGGCCGGCGAGCTTCAGCATGCGCGCGCGCGACGCTGCCAGCACGATCGGCACCTTGCGACCGCCATTGGCCAGCCGCCGGCCCCACACGCTGAACATCTGACCCTGGAAATCCGCCATCTCGCCGGCCAGCAACGCGCGGCAGATCTTCACCGTCTCGTCGATGCTGACCAGCGGTCTGATCGCCTGCAGCCCCGCCGCCTTGAGATCGGCCGGCGCGCCGGCACCGAGGCACAGAATGACTCGGCCGGGAAACATCTCGTCGAGCGTCGCCGCCGCCATGGCGATGAACACCGGATGCACCGAATAGGGGCTCATCGCCATCAGGGCGACCTTGATGCGCCTGGTGGCGCCGAGCGCCAGCGCCGCCATGGTAATGGGATCGCGAAGATAGAGGTGACAGGCGATCCAAAGCGTCGAGGCGCCACCCTCCTCCGCCGCCCTGGCTTGCGCGGGAATGTCGGTGACCGGCGCGCGACCGTCCATGGAGATGCCGAACTCAACCATGTGAAAATCCGTAGGTGTTCCTGAGCGCGGTCATCAGTTCGGCCAGGCCACCGCTGACGAGCGGCGGCTCGGGCAATGCCGTCTCGATCGGTCCGGGGTCTTTCAGGCCGCTTGCCGTCAGCAATGCCACGCAGCGCTCTTGCGATGCGATGGTGCCGTCGGCGCGCAGCCGTTCGATGGCAGCGAACGGCGCGACGGACGACGCCTCCGGCCAGATGCCTTCCTTCGCAGCGAGCGTCACCACCCAGCGCCGCAGATCGTCGTCGCCGATGGACACTGCGGCACCGCGCGAGCGGCGCAGCACTTCGAGCCCCTGCACCGTTGCCTGCGCTGCACCGATCGACGTCGCGATGGACGGCGCGTTGCGCGGCACCTCGGGCGGCATGGCATCGCCGCTCGCCATGGCGGCGGTGAGCGAGCCCGAAACCTCCGCGGCGACAAAGCGTGGCACGCGATCGATCCAGCCCAGCGCCTTCAGGTCCTCGAAACCCTTCCACATGCCGAACAGCGCATCGCCGTAGCACACCGGCAGCACGCACCAATCTGGCGGATTCCAGTCGAACGCTTCGGCTATCTCGTAGGCAATCGTCTTGTAGCCTTCCATGCCGTAGGGGTTGCTGCCGACGACAGGGCCGAAGAACGGCGAGGTCGGATACCAGCCGAACTCACGCACGCCGAGCGACTGCAGGCGCCAGCGGTCGGCCTTGTCGGTCACCTTCACCACCATGGCGCCGTAGGCGCGCATCTGCAGCACCAGCGGACCGGCCGAGCCCACGAAGGTGAAGACGACGCACGGCAAGCCAGCCTTGGCGGCGTAGGCAGCGGCGGCGGCACCGGCATTGCCCGACGAGCTCGAGGCAATGACGTTGGCGCCGAACCGCTTCGCCATGGTGAGCGCACCGGAAGCCAGTCGGTCCTTGAACGACCAGGTGGGATTGCGCGACTCGTCCTTGATCCAGACATCGCCGAGACCGAGGTTCGGCGCCTCGAGCAACGGCGTGTCGCCCTCGCCCAGGCTCACCGAATCTTTGGCAGACGCCGGCAGGAAGGCATCCCAGCGCCACATCGATCGCGGCCGACGCTGCGTATCGGAACGGCCGAGCCCGGCGCCGAGCGGCGTGTCGTAAGCGACGGCGAGATTGGCGGGAGCCCGGGCTGTTCGGCAGGCCGGACAATCGTCGGCGAAACGATCGACCGCGTATCGGGCGCTGCACCGAACACAGACCAGCGCACTGGGAGGAGGCATTTCGTAGCTTACCGAGTTTCCGGTGGTGCCTCCAATCCGGCAGTGCCAAGGTGCGGCAAAATTCGGCAGGAGATTTGCGATGGCACTGGGTCGTCTCGGAGTCTGGTACTCGACCGACAAGCTGAACGGCACGCAGCTCGGCGAGCTGATGAAGATCGTCGAGGGCAACGGCTACTCGGCCTTCTGGTATCCCGAATCACGCGGCTACGAATCGATGTCGCTCGCTGCGCACCTGCTGTCCAAATCGAGCAAGGTGACGATCGGCAGCTCGATCGCCAACATCTATGCCCGCGATTCGTACACTGCCAAACGTGCCATGATCTCGCTGAACGACTGGTACGGCGGGCGCTTCATCCTCGGGCTGGGCGTCAGTCACATTCCCATGGTCGAGGGCGTGCGCGGCCATCGTTACGACAAGCCCATTCCGGCGATGCGGGCCTATCTCGACGGCATCAACAAGGACGTGCCGGCGGGAGAGGAGCTGCCCGTCATGGTCGCAGCCCTTGGCCCCAAGATGCTCGCGCTCAGCGGCGAGAAATCTCGCGGCGCTGTTCCCTATAACGTAACGCCGCGGCACACCCGGCAGGCGGCCGAGATCCTGGGGCCGAAAAAGTGGCTCGCCGTCGAACAGAAGGTGACGATCGAGACCAACGCCGACCGCGCCCGCGCTCTCGGCCGCAAGGAGCTGGCGCGCTACATGGTGCTGCCGAACTATCGCAACAACTGGCTGCGCGAGGGCTTCACCGAAGCCGATCTCGCAAACGGCGGCAGCGACCGCTTCATCGACGCCATGTGCCTGTGGGGCGATGCCGACGTCATCAAGAAAGGCCTGCGGGCGCATTTCGAGGCAGGAGCCACGCATGTCTGCCTGCAGCCGGTCCACGCCGACGGCGATTTCGCCGCGCGCGATCGCATGCTGGAGGCACTGGCGGATACATGACCAGTTTTGCGGCTGGGCCGTAGCAAAGGGCCGCATCGCCGTCTGCAGATCGGCACGAAGTCCTTGGCTAGGCTCACGATGATTGAGGGAGGACAGAATGGATTTCGGCATCGCGCTGCCGACGGCAGCGGACTCGTGGAAGGTCACCAAGGAAGCCGAGGAACTCGGCTTCACCCACGCCTGGTTCTACGACACCCAGATGCTGAGCGCCGATTGCTTCGTCGCCATGGGTGCGGCGGCGGTGAACACCAGGCGCATCCGGCTCGGCACCGGCGTGCTGGTGCCCTCGAACCGCATCGCGCCGGTCGCGGCCAATGCACTGGCGACCTTGAACCAGCTTGCCCCCGGCCGCATCGATTTCGGCGTCGGCACGGGCTTCACCGCACGGCGCGCCATGGGCTTTGGCGCCATCAAGGTCAAGGACATGGAAGCCTACATCCATCAAGTCTATGGCCTGCTGCGGCGCGAGACCGTCGAGTTCGAGATGGAGGGGCAGAAGAAAAAGATCCGCTTCCTCAATCCCGAGCTGCCGCTGTTCAACACCCGGGATCCGATCGCGCTCCATCTCTCCGCTTTCGGGCCACGCACCCGTTCGCTGACGGCCAAGCTCAAGGCGGGGTGGATCGACTTCGTCGGCAAGGTCGAGAACGGCATCAAGGAAGTCGAAGCGATGCGAGAGGCCTGGACCAAGGCCGGCCACGCCATCGGCGACCTGCAGGCCACCGCATTCGCCCTGGGCTGCGTGCTGGAGGACGGCGAGCCGGCCGATTCCAAGCGGGCAGTGGCGCAGGCCGGACCGCGCGCCGCCGTGATGCTGCATCGCGCCGCCGACGAAGCGCTCGCCGGCCTCGCGCCGGGCGTGACCATGCTGTCGACGCCGGATATCAAGGCCTACATCGAGATGGCGCGCGGCTTCGAACCCAGGGACGCGCCCTATCTTGAGAACCACCGCGGCCATCTGATGTTCGTGAAGGAAGAAGAGAAGAAGTTCGTCACCGCCGACCTGATCGCCAATACCTCGTTCACGGCAAGCGAGGCCGAGATCAAGAAGCGCATCGAGGCGTTGCGTGGCGCCGGCTACACCCAGTTCACGATCCAGCTCGTCCCCGGCCAGGAACACGCACTCGCCGACTGGGCAAGGATCCGCAAGGCATTTGCGTGAGACCAGCACGGGCCGGCAGCCCGCGCTCCCTCAAAGGCTCAAATTGAACGCGATCGAGATGCGTTCCGCGCTGCCGTTGTAGGGCCGCACCTGGTGGATCACCCAGGCCGGAAACATCACCAGCCGGCCGGCCTTGGGGCGGATGCGCTCGGTAGCACCCGCCGTCAGGCCGCCCGGCATGGCGTAGCCGAGATGCGGCGCGTTCATTGCCGGCAAGGGCCCACGCGGGTCCATGAACTCGAGCTCGCCGCCCAACGAGGGATCGGCATCGATGCCGCCATCGTCCACGTAGTAGACCCCCGACCAGAAGGCGCCGGGGTGGGAATGGAACTCGTTGCCGTGGCCGCTGCGGTTGATGTTCGCCCACATGTTGCCGTGCCACGTCACGGCGAAGTATCCCGGATGCGGCCCGGTGCCGGTGTTGCCCTTGCGATCCGTCGTCACGCGATTGGCGACGTTGCGGCCGATGGCCATCAGCTTGATCGCCGGCGCGCCGCCCCAGCGATCCATGTCCCAGCTCGACTGCCAGCCGCCCAAGTTGGAGTGCTGCGTGCTGGGATGCGTCTTCTCGCGCTCGACGATCACGCGACGCAGTTCACCGTTGAGCGCCGCCGCCTCGGATACATCGAAGGTAACGAGCGGGGTCGCAAAGAGCGGAACGATTTCGGGCGCAGCGCTGCTCATGTATCGCAAAACTGTGCAGTTGCACTCGCAACCGCACTCCATATTTCGGCAGTGCACCTATGCGTGCTCGGCCACTTCAACTTCTCAAGATAGCACAGTGAGGAAGTGTTAAAGCTCGGCATAGGGACGGATCACAGTGTCGCCGAAGCGGGACAGGCTCTCCTCCAGGTTCGGCATGAAGGGACCGATCGGCAGGACGATGCGATCGACGCCCCGCCGCCGGCGCTCCTCGATGGCGGCCCGGGGCTCGACGGTCGAGCTGGGCAGCAGGTCGGGACAGCCGGCGATCATTTCGATGGCCGCAGGATCGCGACCGGCGTCGGCAGCGGCACGGCGAGCCACGTCGAACAGTGGAAATGTATCAACCTGGGCACCGATCGATGGGAAGAACCCGTCGCCGAGGCGGCCGGCGCGGCGTGCGGCTGCTTCGGAATGACCGCCGACGACGATTGGGATGCGGCCGGCCGGCTTGGGATTGCAGGTCACTTCCTTGAAATTCACGAACTCACCCGAAAAAGTTGCACCGTCCTCGGCCCACAGGGCCTTCATGGCGGCGACGTATTCGTCGGCCCGCCGGCCGCGCCGCTCGAAGGGCACGCCCATGGCCTGGAACTCTTCCTTGAGCCAGCCGACGCCGATGCCGAGCTCGAACCGGCCGCCGCTCATGTAGTCGAGGGTGGCGACCTGCTTGGCCAGAACCAGCGGGTCGCGCTGCGGCAGGATGACGACGCCCGTCAGGAAGCGCAGCCGCGTCGTCACGGCCGCGGCGTAGGCGATCCATATCAGGGGATCGGGAAAGGCGCCGGCACGGCCGACCGGCAGGCGGCCGGTCGCCGAGTAGGGGTAGGTGGAGCTGTAGTTGTCGGGAAAGACCACATGGTCGACCGCCAGCACCGAATCGAAACCCGCCGCTTCGGCCAGGCTCGCCAACCGGGCGGCGCCGGCGAAGTCGGGGAAGGTGTTGTTGCCGAAATGCAGGGCGAACTTCATGACGTCACCTAACTCGCTACCAGCTCCGGTTACCAGCCAAGATCACGGCGGATGCGCGCCGCGGTTTCGAGATGCCGGTCGTGATCGCCGGCAAAACGCAGCACGATGTGCGTGACGCCGGCATCGACGTAGGATTTCAACCACGCTGCCGCTTCCGCCGCCGGGCCGGCGAAGCTCTTCTGGCGCTCGCGCGTCTCCAGCGGATCGACGCCGTAATATTCCCTCAGGTAGTCGTTGAGTCTGGCGTCGGCCCGTTTGACGTCATCGTCGATCGACAGCGTGCAGTACATCGCCGCCGTCAGCTTCGACGGATCGCGGCCGGCGGCCTTGGCCGCCGCGACCACGTCGGCCCATTCCGGCGCATAGTCCTTGGCGAGCGGGGTGTTGGGGAACCAGCCGTCGAAAAATCTGCCGACGCGTTCGCGCGACGCCTTGACGGCGCCCGCGACCCAGATCGGCGGTCCGCCGGGACGGTGCGGTGTCGGGCCAAGCACGCTCGCTTCGACCTTCCAGCGCCCTTCCGATCCCGGCTTCGGCCAGGTGACCGGCTTGCCG
>CADECW010000017.1:58976-72211 GCA_902825855.1 uncultured Rhodospirillales bacterium
TTCGACCTTCCAGCGCCCTTCCGATCCCGGCTTCGGCCAGGTGACCGGCTTGCCGGTCCACAGCGCCCGGCAAAGCGCCATTCCCTCGACCAGGCGACCGACGCGCTTGTCGAACGGCACGCCCGCTGCCGTGAACTCGGCCCGAATATTGGGCACGTCGGAGGCGATGCCGATGCCCAGGATCACGCGACCCTCGGCGATGCGATCGAGCGTGGCTACCTGCTGGGCGAGCACGACCGGGTTTCGCAGAGCAGGCAGCAGCACGGCGGTGCCGAGCTCGGGCTTCCTGGTTCGCGCGGCGACGGCAGCCAGCAGCGTCAACGGATCGTGGCGCGGGCGGGCGAGCAGCGAATCGCCGACCCACAGGGAATCGTAGCCCAATCCTTCGGCCTTCTCGGCCAGGGCCAGCAGCGAGCCGGTTTCGTCGCGTCCTTCCATGACCCGCTCGCGCGTCGGCAGCAGGTAGCCCACTTTCGGCATCGCGTTTCCTCTCGCTGAATTGTTGTTGCTATAGTTTGCGCGGGAAGCGGAGGAAACGGCAATGAAATTGGGCCTGTCGATCGGCTATTCGCGCGCGCAGCTCGACATCCCTGTCAAGCTGATCCAGCGCGCCGAGGAGCTCGGCTACGACTCGGTGTGGACCGCGGAAGCCTACGGTTCCGACGCCGTGACGCCGCTCGCGTACATCGCCGCGCTCACCAGGCGCATAAAGCTCGGCACCGGCATCATGCAGCTCGCCGCGCGCACGCCGGCCAATGCGGCGATGTCGGCGGCGACGGTCGATGCGATGGCCGGCGGCGGTCGCTTCATCGCCGGGCTCGGCGTATCGGGCCCGCAGATCGTCGAAGGCTGGTATGGCGAGCCGTGGGGCAAGCCCTACTACCGGATGAAGGATTACGTCGCGATCATGCGCAAGATTTTCCGGCGCGAAGGCCCGGTGACGCACGACGGCAAGGAATACTCCCTGCCCTATACAGGTCCCGGCGCCATGGGGATCGGCAAGCCGCTGAAGTCGATCCTGCACATGAATCCCGACATCCCGATCTATCTCGCCACCGGCAACGAATCGACGGTCAAGCTCACCGCCGAGATCGCCGACGGCTGGCTGCCGATGGGCTTCATGCCGGGCGCCATGGACGAGTACCGGCCATGGCTGGAGGAAGGCTTCAGGCGTGCCGGCAACGGCAAGAGCATGAAGGACTTCGCCATCACCGCGTCGGTGCATGTCGAGGTCGAGAACGATGTGAAGGCAGCGCTTGCCAAGCTGAAGCCCGAAGTGGCGCTCTATGTCGGCGGCATGGGCCACAGGAACAAGAACTTCCACAACGACATCATGGTGCGCCGCGGCTTCGGCGACGCCGCCAGTCGCATCCAGGAGCTCTATCTCGCGCATCGCAAGGACGAGGCGATCGCCGCGGTGCCCGACGAATGGGTCGACATGAAGTCGCTGGTCGGCCCGCCGGCGCGCATCCGCGAGCGCTATCGCGCCTGGGAGGATTGCGGCGCCGACACCATCAGCGTCCGTTCGCGCCAGCCCGAGGCGATCGAGGTCATGGCGCAGGCCGCGCGCCTCAACTGAAGGAGTGTTTCATGAAAGTCGGAGTCTTCGCGACGTTCATGTCGCCCCAGGCGACGCCGAAGATGATCATGGATTTCGGCCGGCGCGCCGAGAATGCCGGCCTGGAATCGATCTGGATGGGCGAGCACGTGGCGCTGTTCGACAAGAACACCTACGGCTATCCCGGATCGAAGGACGGCCGCATCCCCGTGCCCGCGGGCGGCGGCATGCTCGACGTCACGGCGACCTTCGGTTTCCTCGCCGCGGCGACGACCAGGCTTCGGCTCGGCACCGGCGTCGCGCTCGTGCCGCAGCGCAATCCGATCTACACCGCCAAGGAGATGTGCACGCTCGACTGGCTGAGCGACGGACGCATCGACTTCGGCATCGGCGTGGGCTGGAACAAGGAGGAGGTCGAGGCGTGCGGCTATCGCTGGGAGGATCGCGGCAAGCGCTGCGACGAGTTCCTGGAGGTGCTGCGCCGGCTGTGGACCGAGCCGGTGGTCGATTTCTCCGGCAAATGGGTGAAGTTCGAGACCATGCGGATGGACCCCAAGCCGATCCAGAAGCCGCACGTGCCCATCATCGTCGGCGGCGAGGCCGACGCAGCCTTCGCCCGCGCCGTGAAGTTCGGCGCCGGTTGGTACGGCTTCAACCTCGATCCGACGCGCGCCAAGTCGATGCTCGACAAGCTCGACGCCGCTTTCGCCAGAGCCGGCCGCAAGCGCGATTCGAAGTTCGAGATCATCATCACGCCGCCGATGAACATGGTGCCTGACCACGTGAAACAGTACGCCGATCTCGGCGTGCACCGGCTGATCCCGAACCTGGGCAGCCAGCGCGCGGAGAAGGTCGACCAGCGCCTGCCCGAGATCGAGAACGTCATCAAACTGGCGGCGTGAGGATCGTCAGAGCCCCAGCCGATATACTCGGTTCGCCGTTCCGCTGAAGATCGCCTTCTTTTCGTCGGCGGAAGCGCCGGCGGTCAGGCGCTTGAACATGTTCCACAGCGCCGGCATGCCGATGCCCATCTTCTCGACCGGATAGTTGCTCTCGACCATGCAGCGGTCGGCGCCGAACAGGTCGATGCAGGTCTTGACGTACGGCCCCCAGTAGCCGGCGAGCGCTTCGGACGATGGCGGTGCCGGCAGCTTGCCGTAGTCGTAGGCGGCCAGCCGCATGGTGACGCCGCCGAGCTTCACCGAGACGTTGGGACACTTCGCGAGCTCGGTCATCGAGGCTTTCCAGCTGGCGAAGACCTCTTCCTTCCTGCCGGCGTAGGGGCCGTAGCCCAGCGGCCCGCCCATGTGGCACATGACGATGCCGGCATTGGGAAAGGCGCGCGCGAGGTCGACCGCGTCGGCAAGCTGCGGATGGAACAGCCAGGCATCGAGCACCAGCCCGAGCCGCTCGAGCTGCTTCATGCCGGCGCGCACCGTCGGGTCGCGATAGAGGCCGGGGCCCGACACACCGTGGCTGTTGCCGATGATCGGATCGGCGTCCCATCCGGCGGAGTAGCGGATGCCGCGGAAGCGCCCGCCGCCGGCGGCGATCTCGGCCTCCAGCACCGCAGCGACGCGATCGCCCAGCGCAAGATCGGCGTAGCCGACGATGCCGCGGCAGATGCGCGAGGGGCCGTAGCGGCCGCTGTCGCTCATGGCGGCGACGCCGGCCACGAACTCGACCTCGCCCACCGGCTTCATCTCCTCGGGTCCGCGCGAGCGGTACATCGAGCGGCATTCCTCGAACACGGTGGCGACGACGTTGTGGCCAGTGTCGAGGTCGGCCAGCAGCTCGTCGAGCAGATAGCGGAAGCCCGGGAAGTCCCAAAGATGATGGTGGGTGTCGACGATCGCCAGGTCCGGCTCGAGGATCGGCTCGCTCGCCGCCTTGTCGTGCCAGGCCTGGTCGGGCTTGAAGATGCGGCCAAAGCGCGTCGGCTCGTTGCGATCGCGCGCACCGCTCTGGAACATCGCGCCGAGGCCGGACGTCGTCTCCTTCGCCATGCCGCTAGCCCTCCGCGATCAGCCGCGCGAGGGCGGCGGGTTCGCTCAGCATCGGATAGTGGCCGGTATCGAGCTCATGCCAGCGGCCCTTCAGCACCTCGCAGCACCGGCGCTGATGGGCGACCGGCGGGTTGGTGCTCTGTTTGCACCAGATCACCGAGGCATTCCACGTCTGCTCCCAGAAGCGATCCAGCTTGACCGGCTGGGTCATGGCGGCGATGGGATGCATGGTGCAGCGCTCGATGGCCCATGCGCGCAGCGCGGGATCGAGGTCCTTGAACAGGCGGTTCTCGAAATCCTGCTGCGAGGGCCCGCTTGTCAGCTCGGTATTGACCGCGGTCGGCCGCTTGACGATGTCGGGCAGCGCCTCGCCATTCATCAGCGCCAGCGCATCGGCAAAGACCACGCGGGCAACCCGCTCGCGCGCCAGCTCGGCGGCGCGCGCCATCACCATGCCGCCAGTGCTGGTGCCGACCAGGACGACTCGCTTCAGGTCCTCGTAGAACAGGAAGTTCGCGATCTCCTCGGCATGGCTTTCCGTCGTGATGCCGGCGCGCACCTGCGCCTTGCGCTCGGCACAGCCGTCGAGCGTCGGTGCAAAGACGCGATGGCCCTCGGCAACGAGCCGCTCGACGGTGGGCTTCCAGATCCAGCCGCCCTGGTAGGCGCCGTGGATCAGTACGAACGTGGTCATGTCATTCCCCCTTCACTTTCACGCCGGCCATCTGCTCGAAGATCTTCACGACCGCCGAACCGTCCTGCTTGTTCAGTCCCTGGGCGCGGGCCATCTGGTAGACCTGCTGGCTGACGTTGGCGAGCAGCACCGGCACGCCGAGGCGCTTGGCGAATGCCGTCTCGAGCTCCTGGTCCTTGTAGGAAATGTCGATCGTCCCGCCTGGCTCGTAGTCGCCCTTGAGGATGCGCGGCACGCGCAGCTCCCAGGCGGCACTGGCGCCAGTCGAGACCTTGACGACGTCATAGATGGTTTGCGGATCGAGTCCCGCCTTGACGCCCAGCACCAGCGCCTCGGCCACCGCCACGGTGTTGACCTGCACCAGCATGTTGTTGACCAGCTTCATGGCAAGCCCGCTGCCGAGCGGCCCGACATGGAAGGTGCGGTTGCCCATGGCCTTGAACAGGTCCTCGCACCTGGCGACGGTCTCCTTGTCGCCGCCGACGATCACCGACAGCTCGCCCGACTGGGCACGTCCGGTTCCACCGCTCACCGGCGCGTCGACCATGGCGATGCCCTTGGCCTTCAGTTGCTCGGCGATCTCGCGCGCCGCGTAAGGATCGATGGTCGACATGCAGACCACGACGTGGCCGGGCCTGGCGCCGCGGATGATGCCGCGCTCGCCGGTGATCACCTCCCTCGCCTGATCGGTGGTCTCGACGATCAGGATGGTTCGATCGACCGCAGCCGCCACCGCCTCGGCATTGCCCGCAAGCTCGGCGCCCTTGGCGCGCACGGCAGCGGTCTTGCTCTGGTCGATGTCGTGCACCACCAGCTTGTGGCCGGCTTTCGCGAGATTGAGCGCCATCGGCCCGCCCATGGCGCCGAGCCCGATGAATCCGACTTTGCCGGCCATGTGTCCTCCGCTGGTTGTCGTTGCTAGACGCCGCCCGTGACGTCGATGGTGAGCCCCGTGACGAAATCGGCGTCGGACGAGGCGAGGAAGCAGATCACGTTGGCCTGGTCGGCCGCCTCGGCGACGCGGCGCAAGGGCGTGCGCTCGATCTCCTCGGCCTGCGACGACTGCGAGCGCTTGTCCCAGTGCGGGCGGATGCGCTCGGTCAGCGTGACCGAAGGGGCGATGGCGTTGACATTGATGCCGTCGGGCCCGAGCTCGAAGGCGAGCTTGCGGGTGAAGGCGATGATGCCGCCCTTCGCGGCGGCATAGGCGCTCGAGCTGTTGAAGCTGAGGCCCCGGCCCGCAATCGAGGCCAGGTTCACGATCTTGCCGCTGCGCTTCTTCTTCATCACCGGGATCACGGTGTGGGTGCAGAGGAAGGTGGCATCGAGGTTGAAGGCGATGAGCTTCTGCCAGTCGGCGAAGCTCAGCTGCTCGGTCGTGGCCTGCGGATTGGCGATCACAGTGCTGCCGCCGACCGCGTTGACCAGGATATCGATGCCGCCATGGTCCTGCGCCGCCCTGGCGATCAGCTTCTCGACCTGCGGCGGGTCCAGCGCGTCGATGAGCTCGCCCTGCACCTTGCCGCCCGATTTGCCGGCGGCCGCCGCGAGCGACGGCACCGCCTCGTCGAGATGGCCCTGGTTGTTGTCCGCCACGATCACCGTGGCGCCCTCGCCCACCATGATCTTCGCCGTGGCGCGGCCGATACCGTTGGCCCCGGCAGTGATCAGCGCCACCTTGTTCTTGAAGCGCATCAGATCACCTTGCGCACGATGTGGTGGCGGTTGGTCGTGAACGGCCGGACCTCGGACGGCCAGCGCCCCTTCTCGCCCGCCTCCGCCCATTCCTTGCTCAAGAGCACGTCGGGGCTGTCGAGCTCGTAGACCGCCATGTAGGTCGGCGCGCCCGCACCATCGAGCACCTTGCGCTGCCCGGCGATGTTGAAGGCCGCCGGCTCGGTCTTCATGCGCGTGACGCCGCGCACGCCCGGCACCTTGGAGAGCAAGGGGATGTGCTCGGTGTCGTAGACTTCGTTGAACAGCGCCTCTTTCTCCTTCGCCACATCCATGCTGACGATGAAGAGGTACTTCGCGGCGATTGGCATGTTTTCCTCCCGGGTGCATGGCTAGGATAGCCGGCAAACGCCAACGAGGGAAAACGACCATGAAGATCGGTGCCGTGATGTTCTTCACCGCGGATTCCATGCAGCCGGCGCCGCTGGCGCGGCTGCTGGAGGAACGCGGCTTCGAATCGCTCTGGGTGCCCGAGCACACGCACATCCCCTCGTCACGCAAAACGCCCTATCCGGCAGGCGGTCCCCTGATCCGGCCGTACTACGACATCATGGACCCGTTCCTGGTGCTGAACACGGCAGCGACCGTGACCAGCAAGCTGAAGGTCGGCACCGGCATTGCACTCCTGACGCAACGCGATCCCATCGTCACCGCGAAGGTCGTGTCGAGCATCGACCAGCTCAGCCAAGGCCGTTTCCTGTTCGGCGTCGGCAACGGCTGGAACCAGGACGAGATCGAGAACCACGGCACCGTGTTCGCAAGCCGCCACAAGCTCGCGCGCGAGCGCATGGAGGCGATGCAGGCGATCTGGACGCAGGACGAGCCCGAATATCACGGCGAGTTCGTGAGCTTCGACAAGATGAAGCAGTGGCCTAAGCCCTTCCAGAAGCCGCATCCGCCGATCATCGTCGGCGGCGCCTTCCCCTACGCGGCGCGCCGCGCCATCCGCTACGGCAACGGCTGGATCCCGCGCGCCGACCGGCTGGAGAAGGACGGCGTCGGCGTGATCATCGACAAGTTCCGCGTCATGGCCAAGGAGGCCGGCCGCGATCCCGCGAGCCTGCCGATCACCATCTTCCGAGTGCCCGACGTGCTCGATCAGCTGAAGTTCTGCCAGGAGATCGGCGTCGACCGCGTCACCTTCACCCTGCCGGCGGAGAAGGAGGAAAAGCTGATGCCGATCATCGACCGGTGGACCGAGGTCAAGCGCCAGCTCGGCGGCTGACAGTGAGCGTCAAGTTCGGGCTGTCGCTCAGCTTCCAGACCAACCCTGGCCTCAACGAGGCCTGGGACACCTCCTATCGCGAAAGCCTGGAACTCGCGAGCGAAGCCGATCGGCTGGGCTTCGACTCGATCTGGGCCAGCGAGCATCATGGCGAGGCCGACGGCTACTGCCCGTCGCCCGTCGTCGCCTGCGCTGCGCTCGCCGTCGCGGCACCGCACTGCCGCATCGGCCAAGGGGTGGCGCTGGCGCCGCTGTACGGCCATCCCCTGCGGCTCGCCGAGGACCTGTCGGTGGTCGACAACATCTCCGGCGGGCGCATCGAGATCGGGTTGGGACAGGGCTATCGACCGGCCGAGTTCGAGAGCTTCGGCTGGAACTACAAGACACGCACGCGGGCCTTCGAGGAGTCGCTCGACATCCTGGGCCTCGCCTGGCGCGGCGAGCGCTTCGACTACCAGGGCCGAATCTACAGCGTGAAAGGCGGCCTGCTGCGGCCACCGCCGATCAGGCCCGGCCCGCTGCCGCTGTGGATCGGCGCCGCTGCGCCGAAAGCCCGCACCCGTGCCGTGCGCTATCGCGCCGGGCTGATCGTGGCGCCGCTGATCGAGTTGCAGCATCTCGCCCGGCAGATCAGGTCGTACGACGACGAAGCCGAGCGACAGGGTGCCGGGCCGCTGCCGCATTCGTTGATGCGCGAGGTCCTGGTCGGCGATTCCCCGGCCGACGCGATCAAGCGGCACAAGCCGTACATCGATCACGTCTACCGCGTGCAGTACGCGCCCGAGCGCACCGGCCAGACCTACATCGATCCGGCGACCGGCGAGCGCAAGCCGCTGACCGGCGACAATCCGCTCTATCTGTCGGAAGCCTTCATGCAGGACCGCTGGTTCCTCGGCACGCCGGCCGAGATCGCGGCCAAGATGATCGAGTGGCTGCCACGCTACGCGCTGACCCACTTCATCTTCCAGGGCCGCCAGCCCGGCATGACCTTGCGCCATGCCGTCGACAGCCTGGAGGCCCTGGCGAAGGGGGTGCTGCCCGTGGTTCGAGCGAAGCTGTCGGCCTAGTAGCTGGAGGACGCCGACTACAACTATCGGTAGGCATTAAGACAGTTACGCTAGTTGCGCTACCGGTTTTTGATGTTCCCGCAGGCTTGGATTGGATCGGACGAAGCGTATAGAGCGATAGACGCGACCCGACCGTATCACGACTCAGGTTCTCGTGTAAATAACTATAGTCCAGCCGACCGTCAGCTGATCGGATCGAGCACGACCACCGGGATCTCTCGGTGCGGCGCCTTCGCCTGGTAGTCGTTGTAGGGCGGCCAGAACTCGGCGGCCAGCTTCCAGAGCCTGGCGCGCTCCTCGCCGCTCGCCGTGCGCGCGCGGGCCTTGAGCTTGTCGGTGCCGACCTGGATCTCGACCTCGGGGTGGGCGAGGATGTTCTTGTACCAGCCGGGATGATCCGGCGCGCCGCCCTTGGAAGCGATGATGAAGTAGCTGTTGCCCGACTTGCCGTAGAACAGCGGGAACAGGAACTTGTCGCCCGACTTGCGGCCCGTGGTCGTGAGCAGCAGCGACGGCACGCTGAGCGTGGGCCGGTCGGGCTGCTTGATGGTGTAGATGTGCCCCTCTTTGCCGCCGCTCGACAGGTAGAGGTTGGTGTGGTCGACCATCCACTTCGGCATGTTGGGGGCGAGCTTGGCTTCGGTCATTACTGATCTCCTTACGCAGGCAGTCGCGTCGACTGCCAGGTTACCATCTGCCAGCGCCCGTCGCGCCTGGCATAGACATCGGTGAAGCGCACGCCGAAGGCATTGGGTGTGCCGTTCGACGTCACCTTGATCTGGCAGGTTCCCGTCAGCACCACCGTTTCGCCGAGGTCCTGCGCCTTGACGTCGGACGGCTCGACGTTGGTGTAGACGGTGGAACCTGAAACCATGTTGTCGATCAGGCTTTTCTTGGTGTCGAGCCTGGCCGACGAATGGGTATAGATCAGGTCGTCGGCCAGCACCGACTGCAGGGTGGCGACGTCCTTCTTGGCCATCGCCTGCATGCGCTTCCTGTCGAGATCGATCACGGTCTGTGCATTGCCGGCCATGGCGGGCCTCCCTAGAAATTCAGCTTCAGGCCGGGCGTAGGCCATTGCATGACCGCGAGCTGACCCTTGTCCGACAGCGTTATATAGGCGGTCCGCCGATCATTGCCACCGAAGCAGATGTTGGTCGGATAGACGTCGGGCATCTTGACCTCGCGCACCACCGCGCCGGCCGGCGAAAACTCGGTGATCTTGCCGGTGGTCAAGGTCGCCACGCAGATATTGCCGTTCTCCAGCACCGCCATGCTGTCGAAACGCGCCGGACCGGTGACGCCGCCGATGACGCGACCGCTGTGATGAGCGAACCGCGCCGGCTTCTTCAGCGCGCCCGGGCCCTCGATGTCGAACGCCCACAGCCACGCGCCTTCGGTGTCGGCGACGTAGAGTACCTTGCCGTCAGGCGACAGGGCGCAACCGTTGGGGCTCACGATCGGATAGGCGATACAGGTGATCTTCGAGCCGTCGGGCTGCGCGTAATAGAGACCGCCGTGGTCGCGATGGCGCGCGAAGCGCTTGCCGAGATCGGTGAAGTAGAAGCCGCCCTGCTTGTCGAACACCAGGTCGTTGGGCGCCGACAGCTTGTGGCCGTCGCACTCCGTGTAAAGCGTCTTGGCCTCGCCGGTCCTGGCATCGAGCCGCTGGATCGAGCCGCCGTTGTAGCCGGTGTGGGCGCCCTGGCTCATCGACGAGCCTTCGACATAGCGTGCGCCGCCGTTGTTGCAGAGATAGAGCGCGCCGTCGGGCCCGATCGCGAGTCCGTTGGGCCCGCCGCCGCACTCGGAGAACACCGCGCTCTTGCCGTCGGGCGTCACGCGCGAGCATCGGCCGTTGCGGATCTCCGTCAGGATGACCGCTCCGTCGGGCATGACGGCGGGGCCTTCGGGAAAGCCGAAACCGCTCGCCAGGATCTTCACATCGCTCATGTCACGCCGCCGCTTTCTCGGCTTTCGCCGGCTTCCAGGATTTCACCACCGGCAGAACTTCCTTGGCAAAGAGCCTGAGGCCGCGCTCCGACACTTCAAAGGGCGTGCCGCCGAAGCGGAACGCGACGTTCATCTCGAAATCGCCGACGACTTTTCGCCGTGCCTCGAGGCCGCGCAGGATCTTGTCGGGTGGCCCCCAGGACGCTGCCTGCATGAAGCCGTTCACCGCGCCTTCGAGGCCGCCCTTGCGGGCGATCTCGGCCTTCTGCTGGTAGGCGTCGTAGCCCTTCACGGTCTTGAAGTGCTCGCCCAGGAACTCGTAGTGATGGAAGTTGCTCTCGACGAACTTGCCCTGGTACCGGCGCGCCTCGTCCTCGATGTCGGCATTGGTGCCGCAGACGCAGAATTCGGTGAGCATGAGCGTCGGCGGCTCGGTGCCGTGATACTTGCGGTGCAGGTTGCGGCCATGCTCGATCTGAGGCACGCGCATCTCCCACGGCCGGTCGGTGAACATCACGATGTGCGCGCCGAGCTTGGCGGCTGAATCGACGGAGTCCTCGCTCGACGCCACGGCGTAGATGCGCCCGTCGAAGGAGTGCTGCGGCCGCGGCCGGATCTCTATGCGCGGCTGCTTGTAGTACTTGCCGTCGCTTTCCATGAAGCCGGTCTTGAGCGCGTTGATGATCATCGGCGCCGCCTCGTCGAAGCGACCGCGCGATTCGTCCATGCTCAGGCGGAAGGCCGCGAACTCGCGCCGCGCCAGTCCGCGACCGAGGCCGAGCCGCAGCCTGCCCTTGCTCAGCATGTCGAGCACGGCAGCGTTCTCGGCGACGCGCAACGGGTCGTGCCAGGGCAGGATCACCGCCGCCGTGCCGACATCGATGTCCGGGCAGAGCGCGGTGAGATGCGTCATCAGTGCCAGGTTGTCGGGCACGAACGAGTAGTCGTTGAAGTGATGCTCGGCCGACCACAGGCAATCGAAGCCGAGATCGGCGGCGAGCCGCGCCAGCCTGATCTCCTCGTCCCAGACGCGGTCGTCGGGGCAGTTGTCCCAGCCGTAGCTGGCGAACACCATCATCATGCCGACGTCCATGAGGGTCCTCCGTTCCCGTTGTTTTGCAAATGAGACGGCTTTCAAGCGGCGGCCGCAAGCGCCGCCGGCCGTCAGGTTCGTCAGGCGGCTTGCCGCCGGCAGAGGCAGGAGGCGCGGATCGGCACTTCGGTGCGCGCCTGGGCGAGGTCGAGGCGTGCCTTGACCAGCGGCGCCTCGATCCTGTCGCCGCGCCGCGTCAGGCATTCGTGCAGCCCGTGCAGACTCCAGACATTCTCGGGATGCTGGTAGGCGCGGGCGAGCTTGCCGTCGTAGCCGAGATCGGAGCGGTAGACCGCCTCGGCCTCCGCGAGATGCCCCTGTTCGAGCAGCAGCGCGCCCAGCGCATGGCGCGGCGGCTGCATCCAGCCCCACGGCTCGTCGTAGGGCAGCGCATCGGAGAGCTCGACGGCGCGCCGCAGATGGGCGAAGGCTACGTCGAACTTGCCGCGGCGGTACTCCAGCTCGCCGTTCAGCATCTCGGCGGCGATGTCGAGAAGGTCCTCGACGGTGTTGTTGTGGACCAGCCGCGTGTCGGGCACGCGGGCCTTGGCGGCGCGGAACGCGTCGCGCGCCTGCTCGGCCTCGGCAATCTCGCCCAGCACCGAATGGGCCACGCCCTTGGCGTAGAGCATCATGGCCGTCGTCGAGCAGTAGAGGTCGCGGTCCGCGGGCAACTCCTGGGCGATGATCTCGCGCCACTTGCCGAAGCGGATCAGCACGTGCTGCTTCATCGAGATGAACGGCTCGAGAAAGTCGGCCATCGGCGGCGACGGGATCCGCAGCAACTCCTCGGGCGTGGTGTCTATCAGCTCCTGTGCGGCTTCGATGGCGGGCGTGTACTGGCCGAGGAACATCGCGCCGTAGATCACGAAGTGATGGTTGTGGGTGCGGTAGAGCGAGTAGAAGTTCATCACCCCGTTGCGTTCGACGAACTTGCGGTCGGCGACCACGGCTTTCTGGTTCCAATGCACGACGTCGCGATAGTTGCCGCACTGTACGTCGATGTGGGTCGGCATGTGCACCAGGTGACCCGAATCGGGCACCAGCTCGCGCAGCCGGTCGCCGGCGCGCAGCGCCTTCTGCGGGAACGGCGACATCTCGATGAGATGGACGTAGAGGTGGAGCAGGCCGGGATGATCCCACGCTGCGGCGTCGGTCTCGAACGTCTCGTCGAGCACTTCCATTGCCTCCAGGGTCTCGGCGCCTTCGGTCGGCTTGCCGGTCTCGAGGTTCCACATCTGCCAGGGGGTCTCGTTCATGATCGCATCGACGAAGAGGCAGCGGACATCGCGATCGTCGCGGTGCCTGGCGAAGATGTCTCGCATCGCGCTTGTGTAGGCCTTGTCCCACACCGACATGCCCTCGCCCTCGTCCTTCGGCAGCGGGTCGCGCTGCGGGAAGCGCACGGACAGCGCGCCGATCAGGGCCTGCTCGACGGCCGTCGCCCCGGCTGCCAGGGCCAGCGCTTGTTTGGTGGCGTCGAAGGACGCCGCAAGCGCCTTGGCCTGGCCGTTGGGGTCCATCAGTTCCCAGGGCACGTTGTAGTTGGGGCCGGCCGCGTAGGCCACGCCCCAATACGCCATGGCGCAGCCGGGATCGTGCTCAAGCGCCTTGTGGAAGCACTTGATCGATTCCTCGTGGTTGAAGGCATAGACCCAGGTCAGCCCGCGGTCGAACCAGCTCTGGGCCTCGGGCGAGGACGTCGTGATGCGGCGGCCGAACTTGCCGAGATCGTAGTAGGTCATGTGTGCCTCTGCTCAATCGTCCGCGTCATCCCGAGCGAAGCCGCCCGAAGCGCGGCGCAGCCGAGGGACCTGTTCTTGTCGACGCAGCGACAGAAAAGGTCCCTCCGCTTCGCGCTTCGCTCCGGTCGGGATGACGGGAGGCAAATTCACCATCATCTCG
>CADECW010000018.1:0-24379 GCA_902825855.1 uncultured Rhodospirillales bacterium
CCGTCAGCGGCAACAGCTGGGCGTTCCTGCTCGGTATGGACCTGCGCTTCTAGAGACAAGTCTTACAAAGCAATTGAGAAGAGCGGGCGAAAGCCCGCTCTTTTTCTTTGACGAGGATCAGAGCTCAAGAAGTCGCGAGCATCTTGTCCGCTTCTGACCCGCGTTCGGACATCTCTGACGTCGAGGGATTTTCGTCGAAGGAGGAACGGACGAGGAAACAGCTGGTACCGGCTGACAAGGTACATCGAACCTCGTGGCCGCTCGGCCGAGCCTTGCCCCGCAACCTTTCTTTGTCGCTCCCCAAGGGTTTCAAAAAAGGGAGTTAGCTTCGAGTGCGCCGGAACAACATGGTCACGTTGCGTCGACGGTTCTCGAAGCCGTCGGCGAAGCGGCAGGCCGCGGTCTGGTGGAAGATCGTGCCTTTGAACAGCAGTCCTCGGTTCTCGGCGTAGGCATATGAGGTTTGCCGTGCGCCTTCTCGCCGCAAAAAGGCGCGAATGTCCCTGGCGCCGCTGTTGTAGTCGTCGAAGGTCCAATCGTCGGGAGCGGCGACATCCCACATATCCAGCCCACCGCTATCGGGTTCGAGATTGGCCGAGTCCGGCGTGATCCAGAAATTGAGGCTGACATCCGAATGGTCGGCATGGATGTCGATGCCCGGCCGCTGATGCTGACAGACGAAAGACCACCAGTAGTTCAGGTGAAGATTCTTTAGCAGCTGGGGTATGGCCTGCTGCAGTTCCGCTGCGATCTGCAGTAGTAATGGGCTGAAGAAGCCGGACTCGGGGTTTGCCCCGATGTAGCCCGGCGGGTACGCCCGGCGCCACACCGTCGACCTCAGGCAGAAGCGCTGCAGCTGCGCAAGTGCTTCCGGTGTCAGCAAGTGATCGACACAGGCAACGCCCTTGCCCGCACCGTTGAAGGTGTGCACGACATCGTTCCAATCGTCCCGCGGGTTGAGGCAGACCGCCGGCGGTGCTTCCTGGTGCATCAAGAGCGGTGGATCAGCCATTATCCGACCGTATTGGCCGCCCATGGGAATTGGCGGAATCTCGCGGCTCGTATCATCGAGGATCTGGTTGAGCTTGCGCTGCGCCGCTTCGGTTAAACCAGGGCCAGCCGGCAGCAGCGTGCCAGGCGCGAGCTTGTCGACTCGCTCCAGATAGCTGAGCTGCTCGAGGTTGTGCAGCGCCTGATGGGCTGGAATGGCGGTCGGCCCGGTGCCGGAGCGCAGTTTCCACGGTGGGGAAAGCTCAAGCGCGGCCCGGAAGTCGATCAGCGCCGCGTCACTTTCATCCAACGCCGTCCGCACGCGGCCCAGCAGGACACGCGCCGCATGCGCCGAGGGATCGGCAGCGACGGCTTTGAGCGCATTCTCCTTTGCCTCGGAAAGGTCGCCCAGCTGGAAGTTCATGTCTGCCAAGGTGGTGAGAATGATTGCCGAAGGCGTCGATCCCGCGAGATTGCGGAGCGCATCAGCCGCTTCACTGTAGCGGCCGCCGGCGATGCTGCGCTGGATGCCTTCAGGCACTGCGGCTTGTGGACGGACCATGGTCGATTTATGAGCAAGGTCACTCGACCGGACAACCTATCTCTAGAAATGACTGAGTGGGCGCAGCCTCACTCCCATACATGGCGTGCTCGTTGGCTCGACCCTCTACCGTGCAAAAATCTGCCGCAAACGAAACTGGCGGTCGTGAGCGCAGCTATTGACGGCATCTGCTTCGGCGGGAGAACGGTGCGCGGGCCCAACCCTTGAAAACCTCTCCGACGAGGTATCAGGCCAAGCGGCCGACGATGTTGACGAACAGCGTCGGCATGTAGGTGCGCGAAACCGGCAGGCGCTCGGTGGCCTGGCGCGCCAGCACGGCACGGTTGTCCTCGTGGTCGAGCACGAGCTGGAACAGGCCATGCTCGACCGCACCGGAACGCGGATCGAGCTCGGGCTTGCCGTCGCGCACGACGCGATAGGCTACGTCGAGGCCGACGTCGCCGCCGCTGTAGAACGCCGACACGATCTCCAGCCGGCCGAACAGCCGCATCAGGCCCCGCACCGAAAAGCGCCACAGGTCGTCCGGCGTCGCATGGAAAGCCTGCGACCAAGCCGCCGAGACGAAGACATGGCCGCCCGGCTTCAGGAGCGCCTCGATGTTGCGCGCTGCCCGCCAGGGATCCTGCGTATGCTCCAGCACATGGCAGCAGAGGACGAGATCGAAGGCGTCCTCGCCGAGGCCGGCCTTCAGGCTGGCCGCCGATCCGCAGATGTCGAGTACCCGGTCGACATTGGAGCCTTCCTCGAGATCCATCCCTATGAAACGGGCTTTGCCTGCGAATCGCTTGCCGACCAGACTACGCCAATTGAGAACGTTGCGATCCGAAACCAACGTTCGGGAACCCACCTGGAGAACGCGCGGGGCCCTCCGACCGAGCGACTCCGAAACGCGATCCAACAACCCTTCGGTCTCGTGCGTTACTGTCGTGCCGACGATGCGCAGTTCCGCCTTGCTGTCCGAAGGGGGCGCGTCGCCGGCCGGGTTCATTCCCGCACCACCACTATATGCATGCGCCGCGGACCGTGGGCGCCGAGCTCGATGGTCTGCTCGATGTCGCCGGTACGCGAAGGCCCGGTGATCGTGTTGACCGTGCGCGGCATGTGGTTTTTGCCGTAGCGCTCCCGCAGGCGTGCCCACACGTCTTCGTAGCCGCCGACGATGTCGCCTTCGCGCAACACGACGATATGCGTGTCCGGCAGGAGATTGAGCGTCACCGGATGATCCGGTCCTGATGCCGTCACCAGCGTGCCGGTCTCGGCGATGCCGGCGAAGGCGCCCGTGATCGAGACATGGTCGCTGCCCTCGCCGCGGCCGCGGCGCAGTGCCAGCATCTTCTGGCTGGCCCAGTCGAAACCGTCGAGGGCGCCGCCCGGCGCCATCGCCGCCTCGGCAGGCAGGTTGTTCCGTGCCAGGTAGCTCGCGACCTCGCCCGGGACGTCGGGCGCCGTCACGCGCGCCACGGTGGCGTTGTTGGCTTCCGCCCACTGGCAAAACAGCGCCACCTTGTCGGGCTGCGGAAGATCGGCGCGCGCCACCGAAGGACCGCGCGGCGGCTCGGCCAGCCGGGCCTCGACGGCCTGGCGCTGCGCGCCCGACAGCTCGCCGCGCCGCAGCGAGCGGCGTATGCCGTTCAGGATGATGGAGCGGGCGTCGCTCATGGCCTCTTCCGTTTCCACTGCGCATGGAACGTGCCGCCTGGCGGTGGTGCGGGGAAGTCGCGAAAACGCGTCCAGCCACCGGCCAGCGGCAGGCTGGCATAGCGGCCGTGAGCGCGCCCGAACAGGGCGAGCAGGCGATTGGCGAAACCGGTCAGGTTCCTGTAGAGGCGCGGACGGCGCGCGACGAAGCTCCAGAGCGCCAGGCCCTGGCGCACCGCCCTGGGAGTGAGATGGCGTTCGAACTCCCGCTCGCGCCAGTGCCGCATCAGGCCGGGCAGGGGGATGCGCACCGGGCAGACGCTCTCGCAGCGGCCGCAGAATGTCGAGGCGTTGGGCAGGTTGGAGGCTTCCTCGACGCCCAGCAGCTGCGGCGTCAGCACCGCTCCGATCGGGCCGGGATAGACCCAGCCATAGGCATGACCGCCGATCGCGCCATAGACCGGGCAATGGTTCATGCAGGCGCCGCAGCGGATGCAGCGCAGCATGTCCTGCATCTCGGTGCCCAGCACCGAGGAGCGTCCGTTGTCCAGAATGACGACGTGATAGTGCTGCGGCCCGTCGAGGTCGCCCGGCCGCTTCGGTCCGGTGTTGAGGGTCGTATAGGCCGACGATTCCTGGCCTGTCGCCGAGCGCGCCAGAACGCGCAGCAGGACGGCCGCGTCCTCGAGTGTCGGGATCACCTTCTCGATGCTGGCCAGCACGATGTGCATCCGGGGCAAGGTGTTCGACAGGTCGGCATTGCCCTCGTTGGTGACCAGCATGGACGAGCCGGTCTCGGCCACCAGGAAGTTGGCGCCGGTCAGGCCGACATCGGCATCGAGGAACTTCTGGCGCAGCACGTGGCGTGCCTCGGCAACGAGATCGTTGCGCTCGGTCAGACGCCTGGTGAAGCCGAGCT
The DNA here is from genome assembly GCA_902825855.1 of uncultured Rhodospirillales bacterium. Classification (GTDB taxonomy): domain Bacteria; phylum Pseudomonadota; class Alphaproteobacteria; order Reyranellales; family Reyranellaceae; genus Reyranella. Next base: position 4,110 of record CADECW010000018.1, read on the forward strand.
TGCTGTGGGCCTCGAGGAAGGTGTCGGCGACCTGGTCCTTGGTGAGATGGACGGCAGGCGCGATGATGTGGCTCGGCGGCTCGTGGCGCAGCTGGATGATGTACTCGCCGAGATCGGTTTCGATGGGCGCGATGCCGAGTGCTTCCAGATGGTCGTTGAGGCCGATCTCTTCGGAAACCATCGACTTCGACTTGGCCACGGTCCGGGCGTTCATGCTGCGGCAGAGGTCGGCAATGATCTGCCTCGCATCCGCCGCCGTCGGCGCCCAGTGGACGTGCCCGCCAAGCCCCGTGACCTTGCGTTCGAACTCCTCGAGATAGAAGTCGAGATTGGCCAGCGTGTGGTTCTTGATGTCGCGGGCGCGATCGCGCAGCGCCTCGAATTCGGGCAGCCGTTCGGCTGCCTGCCGGCGCCGTTCGGAGAAGCCGACCTTCAGCTTGGCAAGCGAGTCCTGCAGGTTGGGATCGACCAACGCCGCATGGGCATTTTCCTTGAAATCGTGGGCGGTCGACTGCATCAGCGCATCTTCGCTTCGCCGATCGGCGCGGCGTCGACCATGTCGGCCAGCACCTCGGCAACGTGGCGTACCTTCACCGGGCTGCCCTCGCGCTGCAGCTTGCCTGCCATGTTCATCAGGCAGCCGAGATCGCCTGCCAGCAACGTGGCAGCGCCGACGCTGGCGATGTCGGCCGATTTCTCGCCGACCATGGCATTGGAGATCTCGGGATACTTCACGCAGAACGTGCCACCGAAACCGCAGCAGACCTCCGGTGATTTCATCTCGATGAGGCGGAGTCCGCTCACCGATCCCAGCAGCCGGCGCGGCTGCTGCTTGACGCCGAGCTCGCGCAGACCCGAGCAGGAATCGTGATAGGTGACGACGCCGTCGTAGTGTGCAGCGACCTTTGTGACGCCCAGTACGTCGACCAGAAACGCCATCAACTCATAGCTGCGGCCGGCGAGGTCTTCGGCCCGCGCCTTCATTGCCGGATCGTCGTCGAACAGCCCAGGATAGTGATGGCTCAGCATGCCTCCGCACGAGCCCGAGGGGGCGACCACGGCGTCGTAGCCTGCGAAGGCCTCGATGACCTGGGCGGCGATCGCCCGGGTGGTGGCCCGGTCGCCGGAATTGTAGGCGGGCTGGCCGCAGCAGACCTGCAGCGGCGGCACCTCGACCGTGCAGCCTGCATCCTCCAGGAGTTTCACCGCGGCGAAGCCCACCGACGGCCGGAACAAGTCGACCAGGCAGGTGACGAAGAGCGCGACGCGCCGCGGCGCGGGCGGGGTTTTATTGGGCGATGCTGACACCGCGGCACATTGGCAGCCGCAAAAATGCCGTGCAACGGGCCCTTTTCGGAAATCACGGCCACCCGGGGGCGGCCGGTCGGCCGCCCCCGGATGGCTCCTGCCGTATCAGTCCCGGTCGAAGCGGTCGAGGTTCATCACCTTGACCCATGCCGCCACGAAGTCCCGCACGAACTTCTCCTTCGAATCGGCGCTGGCATAGACTTCCGACAGGGCGCGCAGCTGCGAGTGCGAACCGAAGATCAGGTCGGCACGGGTGCCTGTCCACCTGACTTCGCCGGTCTTGCGGTCGCGTCCCTCGAACACGCCGTTGGCATTCGCCATCGGCTGCCACTCGGTCGCCATGTCGAGCAGGTTGACGAAAAAGTCGTTCGTGAGGGTGCCCGGATGCCGGGTGAACACGCCGTGCTTGGAACTGCCGGCGTTGGCGCCCAGGACCCGCAGGCCGCCGACGAGGACGGTCATCTCGGGCGCCGTCAGCGTCAGCAGCTGGGCGCGATCCACCAGCTGCTCCTCGGCCGACAGGCGCGCCGGCTTGCCCCGCAGGTAGTTGCGGAAGCCGTCGGCCACGGGCTCGAGCGGAGCGAAGGAGTGGACGTCGGTCTGCTCCTGCGATGCGTCCGTGCGGCCGGGCATGAAGGGGACCTTCACGTCCTGCCCGGCATCCTTGGCGGCTTTCTCGATGGCCGCGCTGCCGGCGAGCACGACCACGTCGGCAAGCGAGACCTTCTTGCCGTCGGAAAGCGATGCGTTGAACTGCTTCTGGATCGCCTCGAGCTTCTGCAGCACCTTCGCGAGCGCAGCAGGCTGGTTGACCTCCCAGTCCTTCTGTGGCGCGAGCCGGATGCGTGCACCGTTGGCGCCGCCCCGCTTGTCGGAGCCGCGGAACGTCGACGCCGACGCCCAGGCCGTCGAGACCAGCTCGGAGACCCCGAGGCCAGAGCCCAGGATCTGCGCTTTCAGCGAGGTGATGTCCTGCTCATCGAGCAGCGGATGGTCGGCGGCCGGAATCGGGTCCTGCCAGATCAGTTGTTCCGCGGGCACGAGCGGGCCGAGGTAACGCTCGATCGGTCCCATGTCGCGATGGGTCAGCTTGAACCACGCGCGGGCGAAGGCGTCGGCGAACTCGGCCGGGTTCTTGTGGAAGCGTCGCGAGATCTTCTCGTAGGCCGGATCGAAGCGTAGCGAGAGATCGGTGGTGAGCATGGAGGGTCCATGCTTCTTCGACGGGTCGACGGCATCGGGGAAGGTACCTGCCCCGGCATCGCCCTTCGCCTTCCACTGATGCGCGCCGGCCGGGCTCTTGGTCAGCTCCCATTCGTAGGCGAACAGGTTGTCGAAGAAGTTGTTGCTCCACCTGGTCGGCGTGGTGGTCCAGGTGACTTCCAGGCCGCTGCCGATCTGGTCGCCGCCCTTGCCCGAACGAAAGCTGCTCTTCCAGCCGAGGCCCTGCTGCTCGATGGGCGCGGCTTCGGGTTCGGGGCCGACCAGGGCTGCATCGCCGGCGCCGTGGGTCTTGCCGAAAGTGTGACCGCCGGCGATCAACGCGACGGTCTCCTCGTCGTTCATCGCCATGCGCGCGAACGTCTCGCGGATGTCGCGCGCCGCAGCGATCGGGTCCGGCTTGCCGTTGGGGCCTTCCGGATTGACATAGATCAGGCCCATTTGCACGGCGCCGAGAGGATCCTGAAGGTCGCGATCGCCGCTGTAGCGCTCGTCGGCCAGCCATTTGCCTTCCGGGCCCCAATAGATGTCCTGCTCGGGCTCCCAGGTGTCGGCGCGGCCGCCGGCGAAGCCGAAGGTCTTGAAGCCCATGGACTCCAACGCAACGTTGCCCGCGAGGATGAGGAGATCGGCCCATGAGATCTTGCGGCCGTATTTCTGCTTGATCGGCCAGAGCAGCCGACGCGCCTTGTCGAGATTGACGTTGTCGGGCCAGCTGTTGAGCGGCGCGAAGCGCTGCTGGCCGCCGCCGGCGCCGCCGCGGCCGTCGGCGATCCGATAGGTGCCGGCGCTGTGCCATGCCATGCGGATGAAAAACGGTCCATAGTGGCCGAAGTCCGCTGGCCACCAATCCTGCGACTTCGTCATCAAGGCGTGCAGGTCCTTGATCACGGCATCGAGGTCGAGACTATTGAATTCCCTGGTGTAGTCGAAGGCCGTGCCCATCGGGTCAGACAGGGCGGAATGCTGGTGAAGGACCTGGAGGTCGAGCTGGTTCGGCCACCATTCACGGTTCGTTGGGGCTCGCCTGCCGCCCGAGAAAGGGCATTTGCCTTCGGTCATGGCTGTCTCCGCTGTAGTTCTCCCTGCTTGATATAGTTTAGAATAATTCTAATCAAGTGGGCGAGTAAGATTTACATGTACCACCCTCGCGGCGCTCATTGCTGAACTGTGATGCGCGCAGTTCGACGTGGAAGAAGCGCTTGGGCTGTCGCCGCTGCTCTCAGCCGGCCTTGGCCTCGGCCAGCATGTAGCCCACGCCGCGCACGGTGTGGACCTGAACCGTGGCGCCGCTGTCGGCCAGCATGCGACGCAGGCGGTGGATGTAGACTTCGACGGCGTTCGATCCGACTTCGTCGGTGAGGCCGAAGAGGTGATCCTCGAACAGCCGTTTGGGAGCCACATTGCCGCAACGCCGGAGCAGGATCTCCAGAACCGCCGTCTCGCGGCTGGAGAATGGCCGAACTCTGCCGTCGACAGTCACCTGCCGGCCTTCGGTATCGAGTGCCACGTTGCCCAGGGTCAGGCACTGACCGAGCAGGTTGTTCGAGCGCCGCAGCAATGCCCTGAGCCGGGCGATCAGCTCCTCCATGGCGAACGGCTTGACGAGGTAGTCGTCGGCACCCGCCCGTAGTCCGGTGACCCGGTCGGTGACGCCATCGCGCGCCGTGAGGACCAGTACGGGGGTCGAATCGCCGCGTGCGCGCACAGCGCGCAGCCACGACAGGCCGTCCTCGTCCGGCAACCCAAGATCCAGAACGATGGCGGCATATCGGATCGCCACGTGGGCATGATCGGCGTCGGCGGCATTCCCCACCGAATCGGCAGAGAATCCGCTGCGTTCGAGCCCTTTGACGATCAGGGAGACGAGGTCGCCGTTGTCCTCGACGAGAAGGATGCGCATTTGTGAGCCTTCCGCCATGTCAGAGGGATGTAACGCATCCCGGCATGTTGGCACAGGTCCAGAGGCCGGGACGTCAGGCTTCCGTAATGTGGAGTGCCTAAGTTCCGGGCCAATGAGCTCGCCAACCAAACCCTCGCCGACCAAGCGCATGCCGCGCCACCGACTGTGGTTCGCCGGCGCTGGCGTGGCGGCTATCGGCATGGTCGCCGGTTGGATGATGCTGAACACCAACCCCGGCAATGCGCTGATGCGGCCGCCGGCCCAGGTCGAGACCGACGGTGCTTTCCGCCCGAGCGAATCTCAGTGGGCGGCCTTCCAGTTCGCCAAGGTCGAGCCGATCGCCTTCCGGGAGGAACGGGCGACCGATGGCCGGATCGCCATCAACGAGGACACGACCACGCCGGTGTTCTCGCCCTATTCCGGCCGGGTCAGTCGCCTGATCGCCAAGCCCGGCGAGTACGTGGAGCGTGGCGCGCCGCTGTTCGCCATCGAGGCCAGCGAGTTCGTCCAGGGCCATAACGATCTGATCACCGCGGCGGCGGGCGTCGAGAAAGCGAAGTCCCGGCTGGCGCTCGCGCAGATGGCCGAGAAGCGCCAGCGCGACCTGCAGGCGATCCGCGGCGGCGCCCTCAAGGATCTCGAGCAGGCGCAGTCGGACCTGGTGCAGGCCCAGGGCGACCTAAGGACCGCGGAGATCACGCTGGCAGCCGTGCGCAACCGCCTGCGCATCCTCGGCCGCAGCGACGAGGAGATCGCCGACCTCGAGAAACGCGACCGCGTTGGGGCGGAGACAATCGTGACGGCGCCAATCGCCGGCACCGTCATCCAGCGCAAGGTCGGCCTCGGCCAATACATCAACGCCGGCGCCAACGATCCGGTCTTCACCATCGGCGACCTGTCGACGGTGTGGCTGGTCGCCAATGTCCGCGAGTCCGACGCACCCAAGATGAAGGTGGGTGCGCCTGTCCATGTCACGGTGCTCGCCTTTCCGGGCCAGGTGTTCAACGCCAGGCTCGACTACGTGGCGCCTGCCCTCGATTCCAACACGCGCCGCCTGCCCGTGCGCGCCGCGGTCAGGAATAATGAACTTGAGCTCAAGCCCGAGATGTTCGCCTCCTTCCGTATCGTCTCGGGCGAGGACCGCTCGATGCCGGCGGTGCCGGCCGATTCGATCGTCTATGAAGGTGCCAATGCCCGCGTCTGGGTGGCGCGACCCGGCAGCAGGACCGTGGTGTCGCGTCCGATCGTCGTCGGCGACACGAGCAACGGGCTGGTCGAGGTCAAGAAGGGACTCAATGTCGGCGAGACCGTGGTGACCAGCGGCACGCTGTTCATCGATCGCGCCGCCCGCCGCGACTGACCGCGGCTCGCACGCCAACCTCCAGGGCCGTCGTCCCATGCAGGCCGTCATCGCTCACGCCGTCAGGCAACGCGTCCTGGTGATCATTCTCGGTGCGGCCCTGATGATCGGCGGCCTGTTCGCCTACGGCACGCTCAACATCGAGGCCTATCCCGACCCGGTACCGCCGCTGGTCGACATCATCACCCAGAACCCCGGGCAGTCGTCGGAGGAGATCGAGCGCTACATCACCGTGCCGATCGAGATCCAGATGGCCGGCCTGCCTCACGTCCAGGCGATCCGCACCATCTCGCTGTTCGGCCTGTCCGACGTGAAGGTGCAGTTCACCTACGACGTGAGCTACCAGCAGGCCTCGCAGATGGTGATCAATCGTCTGTCGCAGTTGCCGCCGCTGCCCAACGGCGTGCAGCCGCAACTGTCGCCGACCAGCCCGATCGGCGAGATTTTCCGCTACCGGGTCGTCGGACCGCCGGGCTATTCGGTCGCCGACCTGAAGACCATCCAGGATTGGATCCTGCAGCGCCGCTTCAAGGCGATTCCCGGCGTGATCGACGTCACGGGCTGGGGCGGCAAGACCAAGACCTATGACATCACCATCGACCTCGACCGGCTGCTGGCCTACGGGCTCACGCTCAAGCAGGTGCTGGACGGGCTCAACAACGCCAACATCAATGTCGGCGCGAACACTGTGAACATCGGCTCGCAATCGGCGATCGTGCGCAGCGTCGGCCAGATCCGCACCATGGACGACATACGCAACACCATGCTTACGGTGCGCGACGGCGCGCCGGTGCTGGTGTCCGACGTCGCCAGCGTGACTGTGGGCAACCAGCCGCGGCTCGGCATCGCGGGGCAGGATTCGGACGACGATGTCGTTCAGGGCGTCGTGCTGATGCGGCGCGGTGCCGAGACCATGCCGACCCTGACCGGTGTCCTCGCGGAGGTCGACAAGATCAACGACACGGGCGTGCTGCCGGCCGGCGTGCGCATCGTCCGCATCTACGACCGCAGCGCCCTGGTCGACATCACGACCCACACCGTGCTGCACAACATGGTGACGGGCGTCGTCCTGATCTTCCTGATCCAGTGGCTGTTCATCGGCGACCTGCGCAGTGCCCTGATCGTGTCGGCCACCATTCCCTTCGCGCTGCTGTTCGCCGTCGTCATCCTGGTGCTGTCGGGCGAGTCGGCGAACCTGCTGTCGATGGGCGCCATCGACTTCGGCATCATCGTCGACGCCACGGTGATCATGGTCGAGAACATCTACCGGCACCTGTCGGAAGTGGGCCACGCCGAAAGCCGTCCGCTGCTGCGAACGCCCGAAGGTCTCGACGGCAAGCTGGCTACGATCTTTCATGCCTCGACCGAGGTCACGCAGGCGATCTTCTTCTCGGCCACCATCATCATCGCGGGTTTCCTGCCCCTGTTCACGCTGTCGGGCGTCGAGGGCCACATCTTCGGGCCGATGGCCCGTACCTACGCCTACGCCCTGTCCGGCGGACTGCTGGCCACCTTCACCGTCTCACCCGCGCTGGCTGCCATGCTGCTGCCCGAGAAAGTGAGCCACGCCGAGACCCGCGCGCTGCGCACGCTGCGCCGCGGCTACGACAGGCTGCGCGACATCGTGCTGGGTCATCGCCGCACCGTCGTCGCGGTGGGCTTTTCCGCCGTCGCCCTGGCCGTCCTGGCCGGAAGCACCATCGGCCTGGAATTCCTGCCCAAGCTCGAGGAAGGCAACATGTGGATCCGGGCGGTCATGCCTGCCTCGATCTCGCTGGAAGCCGCCAACGACTACGCCAACCGCATGCGCCGCCTGATCAAGGGCTTTCCCGAGGCAGAGACGGTGATCTCCCAGCACGGCCGGCCCGACGACGGCACCGATTCGACAGGCTTCTTCAACGCCGAGTTCTTCGTGCCGTTGAAGCCGTTCGATCAGTGGCGCAAGGGCCAAGACAAGGACGGTCTGATCGCCGAGATGAACGACACGTTGACCAAAGCCTTTCCGGGCGTGGAATTCACCTTCTCGCAGTACATCCAGGACAACGTCCAGGAGGCGGCTTCGGGGGTGAAGGGCGAGAACTCGGTCAAGGTCTCCGGCCCCGATCTCGAGACGCTGGGCAAGGTCGCCGACGAGATCAAGAACGCGATCGTCACCGTGCCCGGCATCACCGACCTCGCCGTGTCGGCGTCGCTTGGCCAGCCGACCATCAGGATCGACATCGATCGCGCCAAGGCGGCGCGCTACGGCTTGGCGCCCGGCGACGTCAACGCCACCGTCCAGGCCGCGATCGGCGGCCAGGCGGCGGGCGATGTCTACGAGAACGGCAGCGACCGCCACTTTCCCATGGTCGTCCGCCTGGCGCCGCGTTATCGCGAAAGCATCGAGGCGATCAAGCGCATCCCGATCGGTGCGCAGGGCAACAGCGGCGTCACCCAGGTGCCACTGAGCGAGGTCGCCACGGTCGAGCTCGTGTCGGGCGCCTACTACATCTATCGCGAACAGCAGGAGCGTTACGTGCCCGTGAAGTTTTCGGTGCGGGGGCGCGATCTCGGCAGCGCCATCCTGGAAGCGCAGGAGCGTGTGGCCGAGAAGGTCAGGATCCCAGGTGGCTATCGCGTGGAATGGGTTGGCGAGTTCGGCAACCTGAAAAACGCACTGCAGCGGCTGGCGATCGCCGTGCCGATCGCCATCGGCCTGATCCTGCTGCTGCTGTTCACCAGCTTCGGCTCGTTGCGTGACACGCTGCTGGCCGGCAGCGCCATCCCATTGGCGCTGGTCGGAGGCGTGCTGGCGTTGTTCGCGCTCGGCATGCCGTTCAGCGTCTCGGCGGGTATCGGATTCGTCGCCCTCTTCGGCATCGCCGCCATGAACGGCATCATGCTGCTGGGCTGCTACAACCGCCTGATCGACAGTGGCCGCGCGCCCGAGGCGGCGCTGATCGAGACCTGTTCGCTGCAGATGCGGCCGGTGCTGATGACCTGTGCCACGGCCTGCGTCGGCCTGCTCCCGGCCGCCTTCTCGACGGCGATCGGCAGTCAGGTGCAGCGGCCGCTGGCCGTCGTCGTGGTCGGCGGCACGCTGCTGGCGCCGCTGCTGTTCCTGACGGTGCTGCCCGCCGCGATCGGGCTTTTCTCGCGCCGTACGGTGCGCCGAACGGTCCGGACGGCCGGCGTGGCGGAGGCACTCTGATGGCCCGCGCAAAGTTTGCCGCATCCCTGGCCTTGGTCGCGTCGCTCGCCGGCTGCATGGTCGGCCCCGATTTCAAGACTCCCGAGCCGCCGCCGACCAACCGCTACCTGCCTGACGAGAGCACGACCCTGAACCTCGTCTCGGCCGGCATCCCCGGCGGCGAGGCCCAGCGCGTGGTGCAGGACCTCGACATTCCCAGCCAATGGTGGATGGTCTTCCAGTCCCAGCAGCTCAACAGACTGATCGATCGTTCGCTCAAGGCCAACCCCGACATCAAGTCGGCCGTCGCCGCGCTGAAAGTGTCGCAACAGACCGCGCGAGCCCAGCGGGCTACCCTGTTCCCGACGGTCAGTGTGGCCGGCACGGCCGCGCAGACCCAGGCACCGACCGTGCTGTCGGCGCCGACGGCGGATCCCAACAACTATGTGTTCGGCCTGTTCACGGCGCTGCTCAACATCACCTACTCGGTCGACGTCTGGGGCGGCACACGCCGCGGCATCGAATCGGCCGAGGCGCAGGCCGAAGCCCAGTGCTTCCTGCTCGAGGCGGCTTATCTCACGCTGGCTTCCAACGTGGTCGTGTCGGCAATTACCGAGGCGTCTCTGCGTGCCCAGGTAGCGGCGACCGAGCGCATCATCGCTGCGCAACGCGAGACTCTCGGCATCCTGCGGGGCCAGGCCGGGCTCGGCGCCATCTCAGGCGCCGACGTCGCCAGCCAGGAGGCGGCGCTGGCGCAGGCCGAGGCCAACTTGCCGCCATTGCAGAAGGCGCTGGCGCAGCAGCGCAACCTGCTCACTACCCTGACGGGCAGTTTGCCCAGCACGGCACTGGCCGAAAACTTTCAGCTCAATGACCTGAAGCTGCCGGCCGATCTGCCGCTCAGCCTGCCGGCACGGCTGGTCGAACAGCGGCCTGACATCCGCGCCGCCGAAGCCAACGTCCATTCGGCATCGGCGCTGGTCGGCGTCGCCGTGGCGGCCCAACTGCCGCAGATCAACCTGTCGTCGTCGATCGGCTCGCAGGCCCTGACTCTGGGCTCGCTGTTCAGCCCGGCGGTCGGCCCGGCTTACAGCGTCGTCAGTGGCGGCATCCTGCAGCCACTGTTCGACGGTGGCGCACTGCAAGCCAAGAAGCGGGCGGCGCAGGCCTCGCTCGAGCAGGCCCAGGCGCAATATGAATCGGCGGTCCTCACCGCCTTCCGCAACGTCGCCGATACGTTGCGCGCGCTCGAGTACGACGCGCAGGCGCTGAAGGCGACCGTAGCGGCCGAGCAGGCGGCGGCGACCAGCCTCACCATCGCGCGCCGGCGGCTGGATGTCGGCGACACGACCTACGTCGTCGTGCTGATTGCCGAGCTCACCTACCAGCAAGCGCTGCTGGCGCGCATCCAGGCGCAGGCCAACCGTCTGATGGATACCGCGGCGCTGTTTCAGGCGTTGGGCGGCGGCTGGTGGAATCGCGATGAGCCGACCAATCCCTCCCAGCGCATGGTCTGCAGGCCGCCCAAGGTGCCGCGGACCCAAGTCAGTAAGCTGTAAGCCGCACAGCGTAAGAGACCTGTAAGCGGGAACCGCCGTCGCGACGGCGGAAATCTGGGCAGGTCACTTATGCAGGCAATTGTCGGCGCGGCACTTCGACAGCGCATCCTCGTGATGATCCTGAGTGTGGCGGTGATTGCCGGCGGCCTGTTCGCCTACAGCAACCTGAACATCGAGGCCTATCCCGACCCGGTACCTCCCCTGGTCGACATCGTCACCCAAAATCCCGGCCAGTCGTCCGACGAGATGGAACGCTACATCACCATCCCGATCGAGGTGCAGATGGCGGGGCTCCCCTTCGTGAAGTCGATCCGCACCATCTCGCTGACCGGCCTGTCGGACGTGAAGGTGCAGTTCACCTACGACCTGACCTACGCTCAGGCGTCGCAGATGGTGGTCAATCGTCTGTCACAGCTCGGGCCGCTGCCCAACGGTGCCCAGCCTATCATTTCGCCGACCAGTCCGATCGGAGAGATCTTCCGCTATCGCGTCGTCGGGCCTGCGGGCTTCACCGTCACCGACCTCAAGACCATCCAGGACTGGATCCTGCTGCGCCGGCTGAAATCGGTGCCGGGCGTGATCGACGTCACGACCTGGGGCGGCAAGAGCAAGACCTATGACATCACCGTCGATCTCGACAAGCTGCTGGCCTACGGGGTCACGCTGAAACAGGTGATGGATGCGCTGACCGGGGCCAACATCAATGTCGGGGCCAACACCATCAATCTCGGGCCACAGTCGGCGGTGATCCGAAGCGTGGGCCAAATCCGCACCATGGACGACATCCGCCATACCATGCTGACGGTGCGCGATGGTGCGCCCGTCCTGGTGTCCGACGTCGCCACCATTTCAGTCGGCCATGAGCCGAGATTGGGCGTCGCCGGGCACGACAACGACGACGACGTGGTGCAGGGGATCGTGCTGATGCGGCGCGGGGCCAAGACCATGCAGACCCTGCGTCTGGTCGAGGCCGAGGTCGACAGGATCAACAATTCCGATCTTCTGCCGCCAGGCGTGCGCATCGAGCGCATCTACGACCGCAGCGTGCTTGTCGAGATCACCACCCGCACCGTCCTGCACAACATGGTGATGGGCGTGCTGCTGATCTTCGCCATCCAGTGGCTGTTCCTCGGCGACCTGCGCAGCGCCCTGATCGTGTCGGCCACCATTCCCTTCGCGCTGCTGTTCGCCGTCGTCATCCTGGTGCTGTCGGGCGAGTCGGCGAACCTGCTGTCGATGGGCGCCATCGACTTCGGCATCATCGTCGACGCCACGGTGATCATGGTCGAGAACATCTTCCGCCATCTCGCCGAAGCGAGCGCCGGCCATCGGCCCCGCTACGCGCAGCGGACGCCGCGCGGCATGACGGGCAAGATCGCCACGATCTATCACGCCTCGGGCGAGGTCACGCAGGCGATCTTCTTCTCGGCCACCATCATCATCGCCGGCTTCCTGCCTCTGTTCACGCTTTCGGGCGTCGAAGGCCACATCTTCGGCCCGATGGCAAAGACCTATGCCTATGCCCTGTCGGGTGGCCTTCTCGCCACCTTCACGGTGTCGCCCGCGCTGGCGGCGCTGCTGCTGCCGGAGAAGCTGTCGGAAACCGAGACCATCATCGTGCGCGGCCTGCGCCGACTCTACCGGAGCGTGATCGCCGTCGTGCTGGTGCGGCGCGGCTTCACGGTCGCAACGGGTCTCGCCATCATGGTCGCGGCCGGCGTGGCGGCGAGCACGGTGGGGCTGGAATTCCTGCCCAAGCTCGAGGAGGGCAACATCTGGCTGCGCGCGGCGCTGCCGCCCTCGGTGTCGCTCGACGAAGGCAATGCCTACGCCAATCGCATGCGCATCCTGGTCAAGAGCTTCCCCGAGGTCGAGACCGTGATCACCCAGCACGGCCGGCCTGACGATGGCACCGATCCCGACGGTTTCTCCAACGTCGAGTTCTTCGTGCCGCTGAAGCCCTTCGAGACCTGGCGCAAGGGACTGTCCAAGGAAGACCTGATCGCGGAGATGGGCAGCGCGCTACGCAAGACCTTCCCCGGCGTCACCTTCGCCTTCTCGCAATACATCCAGGACAATGTCCAGGAGGCGGCCTCCGGCATCGACGCGGAGAACGCCATCAAGATCACCGGCCCCGACCTCGCGACCTTGCGCAAGATCGCCGTCGAGATTCGCGGCGTATTGGAGAAGGTGCGCGGCATCACCGATATCCAGGTCCCGCCATTGCTCGGCCAGCCGACCATCCGCATCGACATCGACCGTCAGAAGGCTGCGCGCTATGGCCTGTCGCCGGGCGACATCAACACCACCATACAGGCGGCGGTCGGCGGCCAGGCGGCGGGTGACCTCTACGAGGAGGGCAGCGACCGACACTTTCCGATGATGGTGCGTCTGGCGTCGCGCTATCGCGAGAACATCGAGGCCCTGAAGCGGATCGCCATCGGCGCGCCCGGCCCCAACGGCAGCGTTGTGCAGGTGCCGCTGGCCGAGGTCGCCAATGTCGGCCTGACGACCGGCGCCTTCTATATCTATCGCGAGCAGCAGGAGCGCTACATCCCGGTAAAGTTCTCCGTGCGCGGCCGCGATCTCGGCAGCGCCGTGCTGGAGGCTCAGCAGAAGGTCGAGCAGGAGGTGAAGTTGCCGGGCGGCTATCGGCTCGACTGGGCCGGCGACTTTGCCAACTTCGAGAGCGCCATCGCGCGTCTGTCGATCGCCGTGCCGATCGCAATAGGCGTGATCCTGCTGTTGCTGTATGTCAGCTTCGGCTCGCTCACCGACACGCTGCTGGCCGGCAGCGCCATCCCGATGGCTCTGGTCGGCGGCATCTTTGGCCTGTTCCTGGCCGACATGCCGTTCAGCATCTCGGCGGCCATCGGCTTCGTCGCCCTGTTCGGAATTGCCGCCATGAACGGCATCATGGTGGTCGGCTGCTACAACCGGCTGATCGAATCGGGCCTCGAGCGAGAGCGGGCGCTCAGGGAGACCTGTGACCAGCAGATGCGGCCGGTGCTGATGACCTGCATCGCGGCGTGCGTCGGCTTGATCCCGGCAGCCTTCTCGACGGCGATCGGCAGCCAGGTGCAGCGGCCGCTGGCGGTCGTCGTGGTCGGCGGTACGCTTCTGGCCCCTGTCCTGATTTTGACCGTTCTGCCGGCTGCTCTCGGCATCTTCTCCCGGCGCCGGCCGGAGGTACCGGCGGCTTCCGAGGCGCTCACGCTGTCGCCGTGAGCGCAGCGAATGACAGGCGAGAAGGGTCGCGCCGCCTCAACCCTTGTTCGGGACCAGGACGATCGCGCGGCCGCTGCTGTTCATGCGGCCCGCCCAGTCGGCGGCCTGCGTGCCGCCGCCGAAGAACACGTCGCCGCGAGCCGGGCCCTGGATCGCCGTGCCGGTATCCTGGGCGATCATCAGGCGGCGATAGGGTTCGGTCGCGCCGGCCTTGCGCGCCACCGGCCGCACCGTGTCGATCCAGATCGGCGTGCCGTAGGGAGTGAAGCCGGTGTCTATGGCCATGCTGCGCTGGGCCGTGAGCTGGACGCCTTCGGCGCCGATGGCGCCCTGGGTGCGCGTATCCTTGAAGAAGATGTAGCGCTCGTTCTTGCGCATCACGTCGCGTGCCTGGGCCGGATTGCGCTTCAGCCAGTCGCGGATGGCGGGCCAGGTCGCCTGCTCCTTTGTGGTGAAGACGCCCATTTCGATCAGCACATTGCCGAGCGCCGTGTACGGCCGGTTGTTGGAGCCGTCGAAGCCGAGATTCATGGTGCCGCCTTCGGCGAGCTGGATGCGACCGCTGCCCTGGACCTGGACTTCGAACAACGCCACCGGGTCCTGCACGTAGGCGATCTCCAGCCCCTTGCCCTTGAGCGCGCCTTGCTCGATCTCGGCGCGCGTGTAGTAGGGCTTGTCGGTCAGGTCGGACGGCCTGCGATAGACCGGCACCGTGAACAGCCGCGACGGGGCCTTGCTGCCGCGCATTTCGGGCTCGAAGTAGCCGGTGAACCTGCCCGCTGGCTGAACGACCAGCGGCCGGAAATTGTCCTCGAAGAAGGCGCGCGAGGCGCGGTCGTCGCCGGGTCTTACCGCTGCCGCCGAATCGCAGATCCTCTTCCACTCGGCGGAGGTGATCGTCTTGTATCCGCCATCGGTGGCGATCTTGGTGGCTGGGCCGACCGTCAGCTTTGGGCAGGAGTAACGGAACGTGGCCAGCGCATCGGCGTGCTTGTCGTCGGCCCAGCCAGCGATCTCATTGAAGGAAATGGGCGCCATCGCCACGCGCTGTTCGTTCGCCGGACCCGTGCCATCGGCACAAGCAGCCAGCAGACCGGCCGCGGCAAACAAGGCCGCGACGCCGGACAGGACGGTCCAGCGCATAATCGAAAGAGCCTCCCTCAGCCTTCGCTTTCTGTCTTGATCAGCAGCCAGTTCGGGTCGCTGGACTTGGTATCGCGGCGGAAGGTCCAGAGATCGATCACCTTCTGCACTTCGTTTGGATTGCCATCGATGATCTGGCTTTCGGCATTGCGCAGCACGTTGATCTGCTCGCTGACGAAGCGGACGGTTACGCTGGCGTTGGTGCCCTGCATCTCGGCGCCGGAAACGTCCGAGGCCTCGAAGCCGATCAGCGTCGTCTCGGCCTTTTCCTTGCGCTCGACACGGCCGCGGATCGCCGCCTCGAAGCTCGCGAAAGTCGGGCCGTCGAGCAGCGGACGGAGCGTCGAGGTGTCGCCCTTGGCGAAGGCTTCGACGATGGCGGTGAAAGCGGCGCGCGCGCCGCCCGTGAAGCCGAGCGGCTCGAAGCTGGGATCGGCGGCGCGGATCGCCGCGACGCCCGCGGCGGCGCTGGGCATCACGGTGGCGCGTATACCGCCCGGCCCGCTGGTCGCCAGTGAGGGCCGCGGTGCCGGCGCGTTGGCCGTTGGCAGAGGCACGACATTGTCGTTGCCCTGGTTGGCCGGAGCGTCGCCAAGCCGTGGCGTCGCGGTCGGCGGCGCGGGCGGCGTGAACGGGTCACGCGCCGGCGGACGCTCATTGCCCGTGCGCTTGCCCAGCACGGAGCGCAGTCGCAAGATCAAGAAGACTGCGACCAGCCCGATGAGGATGATGTCGTAGTTGTTACCCACGATGGCGCTCCGCCAACCCGTTCCCTTTAGGCGTAGCAAATTACATAGGCCCCGAATGGGGAAAGGGCAAGGCAACGTGGACGTGCCCGCCGTTACTTTGCCAGGACCACGATATCGACCGATTCGTCGACGCCACCCACCTTTCGGGCGGGCCGGCGCTCGCGTGGCAATGGTGCGACATAACCCTGCTGCTCGGCCAGTTGGTATGTGCGGATATCGGTCAAGGCTCGCGTTTTCTCGTCTTTATTGTGTTTTTCGAGCTTCGCGGCGAAATTCACGGCATCGCCGATCACGGTGAATTCGAGCCGCTCGCCGTCGCCCACGGCGCCGAAGATGACGCGACCGGACGCCACAGCCACCCCGACCGAGAGCGGCGGGAGGCTGGCCGCCCGGCGCTCGACGACCCAGCGATCGGCCGCGTCGAGGACGGCATCGGCGGCGCGCAGGGCGTCGGCCGCGGCGGTGGTCGAGGTCGCCACCGCGCCGAACGAGGCAAGTATGCCGTCGCCCAGGAACTTGTCGATGCTGCCGCCGTTGCTGACGATCAGCGGGCAGACCCGGCCCTGGTAGTCCTGAAGCAGTTTCATGACTTCGTCGGGCGCGAGGTCGACGGCGAGCCGGGTGAAGCCGCGCAGGTCGACGGTCAGGATGGCGACGTCGCGCAACTCACCTTCCCCCGCCTTGATCGTCATCGCGGCGCTGCGGATACGGTCGGCCACACCAGGATCGAAGAAGCGTGCGAGGTCGCGCGCCGCGGCACCTTCGCTGACCGAACGGACCAGCAGATGGCGGGCACGTGAGATGGCGATCGCCAGCACCGCGGTGGTCAGCAGGATGGCCAAGAGCTTCTCTGCCTCGGCCTGGACCAGGAAGGCGTTGGAGCTCATGTACTCGACGAAGTCGGTGGTCTCGTTGGGTGGGCCTCCGCGGCCGCTCAGCGCGTAGAAGATGAGGGCGAGCCATCCTCCCGCCGCCGTCAGACCAGCGACGATCACGAAACGCGCTTCGAAACGCAGTGCGCGGAGCGCGATGAACAGGAATACGAAAAGCAGTGCCGGCGCCTTCAGATTGAAGACGGCCGTCTGGGCATATTTGTAGTGGAGGAAGTAGATCAGCCCCAGCAGCAGGGCCATGTCCACGACCACCGAAACGTAAAGCAACCACTCCGGCAAGGCCCGGCGGTAGGCCAGGGCCAGGCGGCCCAGCGAGAACAGCGTGTACAGGATGAAGACATATGTCTCGAACGAGTAGTCTTCCTGAACCACTCCGGTCGCCATGCTGGTGGTCTCGTAGGCGACGAACAACAAGGCGACCGCCACCAGCTCGGCCCAGCCGATCAGGATTTCGCTCTGCTGCTGCTGTTGGCGGATTGCCTCGCGGACGCGTTCGGGCAGGCGTTCCGTCCCGGTCGCGCCGAACAGCCAACCACTGAGGCGGCCGAGCATCAGCGCTTTTCGAGCCAGAGGCTCGCCGGCAGGGCGTCGTCGGGTCGCGGGAGGCGCGCCACGACCGACGCGGCCAGCCGGTCGTTCAGCCGGCGCTCCGCCCACGCGCTGGAGAACAGCGGCCGGTAGGCGCCGCTGGCCAGCATCGGCACCACGCCCTGCTGCTCGTTGTAGGCCCGCCAACCCCAGATTGCCGGATAGTCGAAGGGCAGGAAGATGTCGTGGATGTGCACCAAGGTGCCGGCCGGCGCCGCCGGCAGGACGCGATTGAGAAGGATGTCGGCGTCGCTGCCCGGCATCAGGATATGGCTGGAATCGATGAACAAGGCGTCGCCGGCCTTCAGCACGTTGAACAGGTCGGCCGGTGCGGCCTGAAGGGTCGAGGAAACGACCCGCACGCCGGGCAGGTCGATGATGTCGGCGCGCGGTGCGGGATCGACGGCGATGATCTCGCCGAGGCCGCCCAGCGCCTTGGACAGTACGCGCGTCGAATGGCCCGAGCCGACTTCGATGATGTGCTGCGGCTTGCGCTCGCGCACCAGGGCGTAGGCGACGGCGGCGTCGAGCGAAGGGAACCAGGACTGTTCGAACAGGCCTTTCAGGCCCTCGAGCTGGGCGGCGTGCGCGTCGACCGAGTCGATCACGCCAATGAAGGTGGCCTCCGCCTCGTCGAACAGCCGTTCGATCGCGGGATACGGCGGCTGCGCGCCGGGCGGCGGCAGGAGGGGCGCATAGCGATGGGGTATGAACCAGCCGCCCGGCTTGAGACCTAGCACGGTCGGCAGTCCCAACTTCAGCCGTCGCCAGCGACCGCGCAGGCTGGGCCCGCTCATGGCCTGGTTCCTCACGGGCTGAGGGTAAGGCCTTCGTGGGCGACGATCGCGCGCGGCAGGCCGTTGGCGGCCGTGCCGGGACGCGCGACTGCCGCCTCGCGCGCCACGCCGTCCATGAAGGCGTCGTCGTGGCTGGGATCGTGATGGAAAATGACGAACGTGCCGACACCGGCTGCGTCGGCTATGCGCATGCCTTCCTGCCAGGTCGAATGGCCCCAGCCCTTGTACCGGGGGTATTCCGCGTCGGTGTAGCTCGAATCATAGATCATCACATCGGCGCCCCGGCACAGGTCGACGATGGCCTTGTCGAGCCCGTCGCCCTGCTGCTCGGTGTCGGTGATGTAGCAGATCGACTTGCCGCCGTACTCGACGCGATAGCCGGTGGCGCCCTGCGGATGATTGAGCGCTGCCGTGCGCATGGCAATCTCGCCGCAGGCCAGCGTCTCGCCGCTCTGGAATTCGTTGAACTCGACCCGCGCCTGGAACACTTCCAGCGAGACCGGATAGAGCGGCGCCTGCATCAGGCTGCTCACGACCTTCTTCAACGTGTGGGGTGCCTGGAGATGGCCCGCCCACAGGCGCACCGAATTGCGCTTCTCGAACAGCGGCAAGAAGAAGGTCAGGCCGGTGATGTGGTCGAGATGGGTGTGGGTGAAATAGATGTCGATATCCATCGGCGCCTGGCGGTCGAGTTCCAGTCCGAGAGGCCGGATGCCGGTGCCGGCGTCGAAGATCAGGCGCCGGCCGCCGGCGGTGACTTCCAGGCACGACGTATTGCCGCCATAGCGCGTGTACTCGGCGCCGGAGCAGGATATCGAACCTCGTACTCCCCAAAAGCGGACTTTTAGACCATTCGCCAATGCGACCTTCCCTCGGGATGCAGAGTCCACGGGCCGGCTGCCGTCGTCAACCGAGCCCAAGGTCGCTCACCGCCTGAAGGAGGGGTGAGTGCAAATTGGTGCCGGTGCTGCTGGACAGCTTGCACCCGGATTTATCACGCTTTGTTGCACGCAGCGGTCAATTCGCGGGTTCGTGCGTTGCCTGTCGGCCGGTTCGGAGCAATACTTCTGTCATGGAAATCGAAAATCAGGCTGCCCATGCGATCGTCCAGCCCCCCATGCGCAAGGCAAAGTTCGCCATAGGCCAGGTGGTAAAGCACCGCATCTACCCGTTTCGCGGCGTCATTTTCGACGTCGACCCGGTGTTCGCCAACACCGAGGAGTGGCTGTCGTCGATCCCCGAAGAGGTCCGGCCACGCCGTGACCAACCATTCTATCATTTGCTGGCGGAGAACGCGCAGACGACCTACGTGGCTTACGTCTCCGAACAGAACCTCCTGCCCGACGACACCGGCAAGCCGGTGTCGCACCCGCAGGTGCCGCAATTCTTCAAGGAACTGAAGCGCGGCCACTACGTCTCGCGGGATCGCGCACTTCATTAGACCAGACAGCAGGGATCAACTTCTTCGGACCAGCTGGCTCGCGGCTGGTTCAGTTCAGCGGGAACGGGAAGTACTTGTCGTTGATCTTCTTGAACGTTCCGTCGGACATTATCTCGCCAAACGCTTTGTTCAGCGCATCGCGCAGCTTGGCGTCTTCCTTGCGCAGGCCAGCGGAGACCCCGAGGCCGAGCGTCTGGTTGTCCTTGATGTCCTGGCCGACGATCTCGCAGCATTTGCCGTCCGGCTTCTGGCTCCACAGCCAGAGCTGCGCCTTGTCGCCGAACACTGCGTCGACCTCGTTCTTGGCCAGCGCATCGAGCGCCTCGGCAATGGTGTTGTAGCGCTTGAGCTGGGCGGAGCGGCGGAAGCTTTTGTCGGCCCAGTCGGCGTGCGTCGAATCCTTCTGGATGCCGATGCGCTTGTTGCGCAGCAGCGACGGCGGCCCGTCGAACGGCGCCCCTTTGGCGGCTATGAAGGCGCCGGGCGAGATATAATAACGGCGAGACAGGCCCATGCGCTTGCGCCGCTCGCTGGTCACTTCCATCGACGACATGATGACGTCGAACTTCTTGTCGATGAGGCCGGGGATCAGGTCGTCCCACTTGAAGGCGGCGAACTCGCACTCTGCCTTGATGCGCTGGCAGGCCTCCTGCGCCAGTTCCATCTCGAAGCCGGCCGGCATGCCCTTGCGGTCGAGGTAGTTGAACGGCGGATAGCCCGCCTCGGTCGCCACCGTGAGCTTGAAGGCGGGCGGCGTGAACTTGGAGGCTGGCTTGGCGGGCACCGCTGCGGGCTTGGGGGCCGGGGCCGCGGGCTTGGCCGGCGGCTTGGCCGGCGTCTGCTGTTGCGGCGATGTCGGCTGCTGGGCGAGGGCCATGCCAGCCAACGCCACGAACGCCAGGAATGCGGCC
>CADECW010000018.1:24479-28285 GCA_902825855.1 uncultured Rhodospirillales bacterium
GCCAGGAATGCGGCCGGGAACGCGGCCAGGAAAGCGGCCAGGAACCTCATGCGACCAACCGCTCCAGAACCGCATTCAGCCGCTGCCGGCCAGCGGGAGTGGCGCGAAGGCGGGTGGTGTCGACCTCGAGGTAGCCCGCCTTCACCAGCGGTGCCAGGCGCTGGTCGCCCAGCGCCGCCACGGGGTCGGCCCCGGTCATGGACGCGAACATGGCCCGGTCGATGCCTTCGGCCAGCCGCAATCCCATCATCAACGCCTCCTCCACCAGGTCCTGCCCGACTACCGGAGTGCCCTCTGCCGTGCCGTGACCGTCGCGCTCGACTGCTTCCAGCCAAGCCTCCGGCCCGCTCGTCCGCCGGGTGGCGCGCTTGCCCCGACCCTCGGCGAACCGGCCATGCGCCCCCGGCCCCACTCCGACGTAATCCTGATACCGCCAATAGATCAAATTGTGGCGGCAGGCAGCCCCCGCGCGGGCGTGGTTGGAAATCTCGTAGGCCGGCAGGCCAGCCGCTGTGAGCCGCTGCTGGGTCAGCTCGAACATCGCCGCCGCCTCGTCCTCGGCCGGCAGGGCGAAGGCGCCGCGGGCATGGTCGGTGAAGAAGCGCGTGCCACGCTCGATGGTGAGCTGGTAGAGCGACAGGTGTTCGCCAGCCAACGCCAACGCGCGCTCGAGCTCGGCGGCCCAGTCGGCCTCGGTCTGTCCTGGCCGGGCGTAGATCAGGTCGAAGGAATAGCGCGCGAAATGCCGGCGCGCCGTGGTGATGGCTTCGATCGCCTCGTTGGCGGAATGCTCCCGGCCAAGAAAGCGCAGCGAGGCCGCATCGAGCGCCTGCACGCCGAGCGACACACGGTTGACCCCGGCCGCGGCCAGCGCGGCAAAGCGAGCCGCCTCGACCGAAGTCGGGTTGGCCTCGAGCGTGATCTCGATGTCGGCCGCCGTGTCCCACAATGTCTTCACCCGCTTGATCACCGCATCCACGGTCTCGGGCTGCATCAGCGAGGGCGTGCCACCGCCGAAGAACAGCGTCTCCACCCGTCGCCCCGGCGCTTCGCGCGCGGCGTGCTCCAGTTCCTTCGCGAGCGCGTTGCGCCAGCGCGTCTGGTCGATGCCGTCGCGGACATGGGAATTGAAATCGCAGTAGGGGCACTTCGACTTGCAGAACGGCCAATGGACGTAGACGCCGAGCGGCGGCGTCATTTGAAGCAGGCCTCTACGAGCATCCGGAAGGCGCGGCCGCGATGGCTGATGGCGTTCTTCTCCGCCTCCGTCATCTCGGCATTGGTGCGACTGTCTCCCTTCGGCTGGAAGCAGGGATCGTAACCATGCCCGCCGCTGCCGCGTGGTGGCCAGACGATGTGCCCATCGAGCGTGCCGTGCACCAGTTCGACATGCTCGTCGGGCCAGGCGAGCGCCAGTACGCAATGGAAGGTGGCGGCGCGTGCGCCGTCGGTAACCGGCACCTTGCGCCTGGCCAGTTCGTCCTGGATCCGCTTCATGCCAACCATGGCGTCGCGGGTCGGGCCTTCCCAGTCGGCGGTGTAGAGGCCGGGACGGCCATCCAACGCTGCGACGCCGAGACCGGAATCGTCGGCCAGGGCCGGAAGGCCGCTCGCCCGGGTCGCCGCCAGCGCCTTCAAGGTCGCATTTTCCTCGAATGTCGTACCGGTCTCGTCGGGTGCCGGCAGTCCGAGGTCGCCGGCCGACACGATCTCGACGCCGAACGGTGCCAGCATGGTGCGGATCTCGCCCGCCTTGCCGCGATTGTGGGTCGCCACAACCAGCTTGGGCAGGACGAAGCGGCGCGCCATTACGACTTGCCGATCGCCAGGCGCTGCAGGCGCGTCAGTTCGCCGATACCCTTCTTGGCGAGCTCGAGCAGGGCGATGAACTCTGGCTCGCTGAACGGCTTGTCCTCGGCCGTGCCCTGAACTTCGACGATGCCGCCCGAGCCGGTCAGCACGAAGTTGGCATCGGCCTGAGCCTTGGAGTCTTCCGGATAGTCGAGGTCGAGAACGGGCGTGCCCTCCCACAGGCCGCAAGACACGGCGGCAACCTGGCCGCTGATCGGGCTGGCCGTGAGTTTTCCTTCCTTGATCAGGCGCTCGAAGGCGAAATGCAGAGCCACCCAGGAACCGGTGATGCTGGCAGTGCGCGTGCCGCCGTCGGCCTGCAGGACATCGCAGTCGATGTTGATCTGCCGCTCGCCCATGGCGGTGAGGTCGACCACCGCGCGCAGCGAGCGGCCGATCAGGCGCTGGATCTCCTGGGTGCGGCCTGACTGCCTGCCGCGGGCGGCCTCACGGTCGGTGCGGGTATGGGTCGAGCGCGGCAGCATGCCGTATTCGGCGGTCACCCAGCCCTTGCCGGTGTTGCGCATCCAGGGTGGCACCCGCTCGTCGATCGAGGCGGTGCACAGCACATGGGTGTCGCCGAATTTCACCAGGCACGACCCTTCGGCATGGCGCGAGAAGCCGGGCTCGAGAAACACGGAGCGAAGCTGGTCGGGGGCGCGGCCGGAAGGGCGCATGAAATCTCCTGAAACGCGGGCCGCAGGGTTTAGCGCCGGGGGCCGGGCAAATCCAGCCGTCCACACCGGGTCCGCCGCCTGCGTTGACCGTCACCCTTGCACTACCTACATTTTTTCCATGGCGATTCATCGCATTGGCCCGGTTCGAGGCGTCCTGACCGACTTTCCGGTGGGGCCGCGGCAGACTGCCTCGGTCGCCGAGCTTAACGAGCGTGCCCGCGAGGTGCTGCGGCACGTCGTCGAAGGCTATGTCGAGACCGGCGAGCCGGTGGGCTCGCGGGCGCTGACGCGCAAGCTCACCGAAACCCTGTCACCGGCGACCATCCGGAACATCATGGCCGACCTGCAGGACCTCGGCCTGCTCTACGCGCCGCACACCTCGGCCGGCCGCTTGCCGACCGAGGCTGGCCTGCGCCTGTTCGTCAACGGTCTGCTCGAAGTCGGCAACCTTTCCGAAGATGAGCGCGAGAGTATCGAGGCGCGCTGCCGCACCGTCGGGCGCAGCGTCACCGAGGCGCTGGAGCAGGCGACGACCCTGCTGTCGGGCCTGTCCCGCTGTGCCGGCGTGGTGATGGCGCCGAAGACCGAGCAGCCGCTGAAGCACATCGAGTTCGTCAATCTCGGTCCCGGCCGTGCGCTGGTGGTGACCGTCACTCAATCAGGCCATGTCGAGAACCGCGTGATCGACACGCCGATCGGTCTGCCGCCGTCGGCGCTGGTCGAGGCCGGCAACTATCTCAGTGCCCGCCTGATCGGCCGTACCATCGAGGAGGCGCGTCGTCAGATCCTGGAAGATCTCAAGTTGAAGCGCGCCGAGCTCGACGAGCTCACCGCCAAGGTGATCGAATCCGGCATGGCGACATGGGCCGGCGAACCCGGCAGCGCGCTGATCGTGCGCGGCCAGGCGCGGCTCCTGGAGGACATCACCGCCATAGAAGATCTCGAGCGGGTGCGCACGCTGTTCGATGCGCTGGAGCGCGGCGAGAGCTTCGTCCGTCTGCTCGAACTCGCCAACGTGGCATCGGGCGTCCAGATCTTCATCGGCGCCGACAATCCGCTGTTCGCCAATACCGGCTGCTCGATGGTGGTGGCACCGTTCCGCGATTCGCAGGAGCGCATCCTGGGCGCCATCGGCGTGATCGGCCCGACGCGACTCAACTACGCGCGGATCATCCCGCTGGTCGACTATACCGCGCGCACCATCGGCCGCGTCGTCGGCTGAGGGAGCGCGACGCTTCGGGCCGCTCTGCCGTCACCAGTCCTGCCCTACCAGTCCTG
>CADECW010000018.1:28385-70739 GCA_902825855.1 uncultured Rhodospirillales bacterium
ACCAGTCCTGCCCTACCAGTCCTGTTCGTCGAAATCCTCGAACTGCTTCATGTTGTCGTCGCCTTCGCGGGCGACAGCGGTGGTCTCGTCGGCCGGGATCGAATGCACGTTGATCCTGGTCGCCGGCCCGAGCAGCGTCACCAGCTCCAGCAGATCCTCGCGCTTGAAGGCGACACAGCCCTGGGTGGGTGAATAGTCGTCCTTCGCGACGTGCAGGAAGATCGCGCTGCCCCATTCGCCTTCCGGCGGATCGTCGTTGTAGCCGACCACGACGACCAGATCGTACAGGCCGTCGTCGCGCCACATCTTCTCGTGGCTCCATTCGTTGGGAATATGGACCAGACGGTTGTAGGTCGGCGAGCGAGGATCGTCGCACCAGCCGTCGTGCTCTGCGATAGGTCGGGCCGGCAGGCGGACCTTGGGCAGGACCAGCCGATCATTGCGAAAATAGATGCGCCGCAGCGGATACGACCCGGCCGGCGTGGCGGCATCGCCCTCGACCTTGTCCTCGCGCACGCCTCCTGCACCCAGCGTGCAGCGCCAGCGCAGTTCGCCCAGGCTGGCCCACCCCAGCGAGGTTTCGCCGGAATCGGCCTGCACCTTCAGGACATCAGGGTCGGACATTGCCTAACACTCCGTCGCTCTTCATAAAGACTCGCTCTCTTGGGAGAAAGCGATGGCTTATGTCGTGACGCCGCCGTCCACGGTCGGCGTGCCGGTCAACGGGACCGGCGATCTGTTCCCGGTCCGCCGCATCTTCTGCGTCGGTCGCAACTATGCCGCCCACGCCCGTGAGATGGGCCACGATCCCGACCGCGAGCCGCCGTTCTTCTTCACCAAACCGGCCGACGCCATCGTCGTCTGCGCCGACCCCAGGAATCCGACCAAGGTCGCCTATCCCTCGGCCACAAAGAACCTGCACCACGAGATGGAACTGGTGGTTGCCATGAAGTCGGGCGGCGCCAACATCCCGGTCGACAAGGCACTCGACCACGTGTTCGGTTACGGCGTCGGCCTGGACATGACGCGCCGCGACCTGCAGAACCAGGCCAAGGACATGGGCCGGCCGTGGGACATGGGCAAGGGCTTCGATCAGTCCGCGCCGATCGGCGAGATCTTCCCGGCCTCGAAGATCGGCCATCCGTCGAAAGGCACCATCCAGCTCGACGTCAACGGCAAGACTCGCCAGAAGTCCGACCTCAACGCGCTGATCTGGAGCGTGCCCGAGACGATCTCCTATCTCTCCGGCCTGGTGGCGTTGGCCGCCGGAGACCTCATCTACACCGGGACGCCCGACGGCGTTGCTGCCGTGATCAAGGGCGACACGCTGGCGGGCTTCGTCGATGGTTGCGGCACCGTGACCTGCACGCTGGTGTGAGTTTGGCCGAAAGAACAGGTCTCAGGGGGGAAGCATCGCGATGAAGGTGAATTCAAAGATCCGCTCCATCGAGACGCTCGCCGCCGACGCCGGATTTCGCAACTACTACTTCGTCAAGATCACCACCGAAGACGGCATCGTCGGCTGGAGCGAGTACGACGAAGGTTTCGGTGCGCCGGGCGTCGGCACCGCGATCGAGAAGCTCTCGTCCCGACTCATCGGCCAGCCGGTCGGCGATCACGAGCGCCTCTACGCCGAGCTCTATTCGGTCACGCGGCCGGCGGCCGGCGGCGTCGTTGCCCTGGCGCTGGGCTCCATCGAGAACGCGCTCCTCGATGCCAAGGCCAAAGCGCTGGGCGTGCCCTGCTACGAGCTTCTGGGCGGCAAGATCCGCGATCGCATCCGGGTGTACTGGTCGCATTGCGCGACCTGGCGCATCAATCACCCGAGCTACTTCAAGCCGGCCATCACCGACCTCGATGGCGTGAAGGCGATCGGCCGCGAAGTGCGCGAGAAGGGCTTTACCGCGATGAAGACCAACATCTTCATCTACGACAACGACAAGAAGAATCCGAAAGGCTGGCGTCCCGGCTTCGGCGCACCGAACTATCCCGAGCGCAATATCGATCGCCATGTGCTGCGCAACCTGCGCATGCATCTCGAGGCAATTCGCGAAGGTGCGGGGCCCGACGTCGACTTGCTGCTCGACCTGAACTTCAATGCCAGCACCGAGGGCTATCTCAAGATCCTGCGGTCCATCCGCGATCTCGACATGTTCTGGATCGAGATCGACAGCTACAACCCCGAGGCGCTGGGCCTGATCCGTCGCCAGAGCCCGCATCCCATCTCGTCCTGTGAGACGCTTCTGGGAATCCGCGATTTCCTGCCCTATTTCCGCGAGCAATCGATGGACGTGGCGATCATCGACACGCCGTGGAACGGCGTGTGGCAGTCGATGAAGATCGCCAACCTGGCCGAAGCGCACGAGGTCAACGTCGCGCCGCACAACTTCTACGGCCATCTCTGCACCATGATGAACGCGCACTTCGCGGCCTCGGTGCCCAACCTGCGCATCATGGAAACCGACATCGATCGCCTGGAATGGGACCACGAGCTGTTCACGCACGTGCCCGAGTTCAAGGACGGCCATCTCATCATGCCATCGCGTCCGGGCTGGGGAACCGAGCCGGTCGAGGAAGCCATCAAGGCTCATCCGCCCAAGCAAGCCACCGGCGGCCTGGCCTCCTACGGTCGCAAATCCTAGGCCTTGGCGGCTCGCTCCTGGAAAAAGCTAGATCTGCTTCGCGCTGAACGTATCGCACTTCCTCGGATCGCCGCTTTCCAGCCCGATGCGGAACCAGCGCATGCGCTGGGCGCTCGAACCATGGGTGAAGCTGTCGGGCACGACGCGCCCCTGCGCCTGGCGCTGCAGGCGGTCGTCGCCGATGGCCGAGGCGGCGGCCAGCGCCTGCTCGACGTCGCGATCGTCGATCATCCTGCCGCCGCGCGCGGCGTCGGCGCGGTTGGCCCAGACGCCGGCGAAGCAATCGGCCTGCAGTTCGACCCGAACCGACATTGCATTGGCGTCGCGCTTGCTCATGCGCTCCTTCATCTCCTCGGTCTTGGCGCTGATGCCCAAGAGATTCTGGACGTGATGGCCGACTTCGTGGGCGATCACGTAGGCCTGGGGGAACTGGCCGGGCGAGTGGAAGCGACGCGCAAGGTCCTCGAAGAAGGCGAGGTCGAGATAGACCCGCTGGTCGGCCGGGCAATAGAACGGCCCCATCGCCGACTGGCCGACGCCACATTCGGTGCGCGTGGCATCTCGGTAGAGCACCAGCCTCGGCTCGCGATACTGCCGCCCGAGGTCGCGGAAGATGCCGTTCCACACATCCTCGGTGCTCTTGAGCACGCGTGACACGAACTGGGTCTCGGCGTCGCCCGCCGGCTGCTGGCGTTGTTCAGGCCGCGAGGTCTGCTGGGTCGGCGCCGGCGCGTAGCTCGAGGTCCCGCCGCCTCCCCCCAGCAGGGCGAACGGATCCGCGCCGAAAATCATGGCAATGACGATGAAGGCTACGAAACCCAGGCCGCCCTTGAACAGGCCGCCCCCGCCGCCCATCGGGATGGGCATGCCGCCCATGCCACCCATGCCGCCGCCGCCACCGAAATAGCCGCCGTCGCCGCGGCGATCCTCGATGTTGCTGCTTTCGTCGCCGTCCATCTGCATAGAAGGGTCTCCTGGGTCGAGATCGGCCCCGGATTGACTATATTGTGGCTGAGATGAGCCTTTCCATCGCTACCTGGAACATCAATTCGGTCCGCCTGCGGATCAATAACGTCAAACGCTATCTCAGGCTGCGCAAGCCCGATGTGCTGTGCCTCCAGGAGACCAAGTGTCCGGACGAGTTCTTCCCGCACAAGGCGTTCGAGGGGCTGGGCTACACGCACCGGCTGGTCCAGGGCATGAAGTCCTACAACGGCGTGGCGATCCTCTCCAAGGTGCCGTTCACCGCCAGGAACATCCACCATCGCTGCGGCAAGGAGGACTGCCGGCATATCGAGGTCGCCCTCGACACCGGTGCCGACCCGATCCTGCTCGACAATCTCTACATCCCGGCGGGCGGCGACATCCCCGACCCGGCCGTGAACGACAAGTTTGCGCACAAGCTCGATTTCTACCGCGAGATGGCCCAGTGGTTCGCCGACCGCAAGCCGAAGACGGGCGCCGCCAGGGGTCAGCGCCGCATCGCCGTCGGCGACCTCAACGTGGCGCCGCTCGAGCACGACGTATGGAGCCACAAGCAGCTCCTCAAGATCGTGTCGCACACGCCGGTCGAGGTCGAGCTGTTCGGCCGCCTGCAGGCGTCGCTCGACTGGATCGATGTGCCGCGCCGCTTCGTGCCCGAGGACAAGAAGCTCTATTCGTGGTGGAGCTACCGCAACAACGACTGGCGGGCCTCCAATCGCGGCCGGCGCCTGGACCATGTTCTGGCCTCGCCGGCGCTGTCGGGCGCCATTATGAGTCATCGTATCGACATCGAGGCGCGCGGCTGGAAGCAGGCTTCCGACCACGTGCCGGTGATGGCGACGTTCGAGCTCTGAAGGGAGAAGTACATGACGTTCGGCGGTTTCATCGTGGTCCTGCTCATCGGCCTGATCGTGGGCCTGCTGGCCCGCTTCATCACGCCGGGGCCAAACCCGCGCGGCATCATCGTCACCATCGTGATCGGCATCGTCGGGGCGTTCATCGCCACCGTCGGCGGCCAGGCTCTCGGCCTCTATAGCCCGGGCGAGGCGGCCGGCTTCGTCGGCTCGGTGGTCGGCGCCGTGGTCCTGCTGGTGCTGCTGCGGCTCTTCAGCCGCTGACCCCCGGAGGTTTCTGCCCCGACATCCGGGGAAGTGTTCAAGAGACCTGATAGAGAAAGTACCGATCCTTCGGCATGCCCGGAGGATCGGGCTGGCGGCGCCAGCGCGCCACGTCGAGGGGCTGGTTGGCCAGCACGTAGCCGCGTGGTCCGACAAGGGCGTCGAGAGCCGGGCCGAGCCACTTGCCCATCGCCACGTTGGCGGCGTGATCGCCCGTTCCGAGATCGGTGTGGATCAGCGCCGCTGTCGCGCCGAGCTTCTGCGCCGCCTTGGGGATCGCCTCGCGCGCCTCGCCCAGGAACAGCCGGTCGTCCGGCGGGATGCAGTCGGGATGGGCCGCCACTTTGCGCTCGAAGACGTAGATGTCGCGCCCGGGAAAGAGATCGCGCAGGTGGTCGTAGGTGCGGCCGTTGCCCAGGCCGACTTCGAGGATCGGGCCGGGCAAGGCGTCGACCCTGTGCTTCAGGAAATTCAGGCAGTCGCGCTGCGCCTGCATGCGCGCGATGAAGCTGTCGAGGCGGCTCATGAACGGTTCAAGCCGCCTTGTTCGACGTCGCCTCGCGCAGCTTCTTGTTGGTGTCCTCTACGCGGTGCGCCAGCTCGCGCATGATCTCGATGGCCATCGTCGGGAACTCGCCGACCATGCGATAGAACGTGTCCTTGGAGATCTTGAGCGTGCTGAGCGGCTCGCGCGCCTTGATGGTGGCGGTGCGCGGCACGTCGCACAGGACGGCGATCTCGCCGAGGAAATCGTTCCGCTTCATCTCGGCGACCTGGATCTGGCCGGTCGGTGTGTCGATCAGCACGTCGGCCACGCCGCCCAGGATGACGTACATGGCGTCGCCGGGGTCACCTTGATGGCAAAGCTCCTGGCCCTCGGCGTAGTTCACGCGCTCGCTGGTGAAGGCCAGCAGCTTCAGCTTGGCCGGCTCGATCTTGGACAGGATCGGCACTCCCTTCAGCAGTTCAACTTCCTCATTGAGGTTCATCGTGTCCTCCTGAACTCCCTCACGACGCCATCAGCTCGGTGTACAGCCCGCCCTTCGCCGCCAGTTCCGACGGCTTGCCCTGGGAGGAGATCCTGCCACCTTGCATAACGACGACCTGTTCGAACGGCTCCGCCTGCGACGGACGGTTGGCGATCCAGACGACGCCGCGGTCGTGCTGCTTCGCCGCTGCCAGTATATTGTCACGGATGCGGTCCTGGGTTCGGGTGTCGAACGAGGCCACCGCTTCGTTGACGACCAGGAGCTGCGGCCGTTTGATCAGGGCGCGGGCGATGCCAAGCTTCTGGCGTTGCGTCGCCGTCAAGCGCTTGCCGCCGACGCCGACATTGTACTCCAACCCGACCTCGATCACCGAGTTGTGCAGGCCGAGCTCGTTCAGCACGTCGGAGATCAGCGTGCCGATGCGCTGCTCGCCGCGCGCCTGGCCGTAGACCGAGCGGCCGAACAGGATGTTGTCCTGCAGCGTGGCCGCGCTGTTGTAGCGCTGGAAGTCGTAGAACTCGACGGCGCCGCGCAACGGCTCGGGCAAGCCGGAAGCGAAGGAGTGGCGCGCCGCCAGCAGCCGTTCCTCCATCGCCGCATCGATCAGGCCGAGGCGATGGCGCGCCTCGATGTAGCGGAAGGGCAGCGTCATCAGGCGCGGCCGGTCGGCTTCGGGCACGGCGTCGATGCCCTTGCCGCCGAGGCGCTGCAACAGCAGCCGTACGTTGGGCAGCTCGTCGGCCGAGATGAAGCTGTACTGCTCGAACAACGGGTTGTCGGACGACAGGCCGGAGAACAGCTCGACCATGGTCTCGGCGATCGTAAGGCCCATGCGCTGCAAGTCGAGGTCGATGCCGGTCGTTCGCAGCACCGACTGCATGTAGGGGTCGACCGCGATGTTGTCGCCGGCGAAATCCTTGCCGAGCGGCGTGCCGAACAGGATGTTTTCGGCGACCGACAGGTTGCGGTTGTAGCGGTCGGCGTTGAAGGTCTCTACCAGGCCGGCGTAGCTCGGGTCCTGGAGGCGGACATGCAGCTCGTGTCGCGCCTTGAGGATGCGCTCGGCGAGATCGGGACGCATCGTCGGGTCGACCGTGCCACGCAGACCGAGGGCATAGATGTCTTCGTCGAGCTCGACCTGCTTCAGCACCTCGACGATGCGCGGCAGCAGGTCGACCGGTCCCGTCGCGCCAGCCAGCTCATAGTCGATCCAGTCGGCGTTGGGATCGAGCGCCGGATTGCCGGCGCGCTCGGACTCCCTGCGGAACTGTTCGCGCTCGGCTTCGCCCCTGGCGTCGTACTTGGCGGGCGTGATCGGTCTGATCTTCAGGCCGAACAGGAGGTTGTCGCGCACGGAGACCGGAAACAGATAGGTCTCCTGCCCGATATACGAGGTCCGCGCGCCCATTACGTACTCGGGCACCTGGAAGAAATCGTTGCCGTCGATCTTGATCGAACCGCCGCTTGGCAGGACGGTGCGAGCCAGCACCTGGCCGAGCACGTCCTTGCCCGAGCTCGCGGCGCCGATCACGGCGAGCTGGCTGCACGTCGGCAGCATCAGGGACACGCTGTCGAGTTGCTTGACCCGTCCGTCCTCGGAAACGGTGACGCCAGCGAGCGCCAGTTGCTGTCCCAGCGGCGGCGGCGGTCCGTCCGGCATCACCTGCAACTCGGGCGGCATCATGCCTTCGGGCTGGAACTGGTCGATCACCTGTTCGTACTTGATCTGGACGTCCTGGCGCTGCTGGTCCCAGTCGAGCAGCTCCTTGACCGGCGACGGCAGGTCCTTGTAGGCCAGCAGCACGCCGACCACGGCGCCGACGTCCATGTGACCGGTGAGGGCGAAGTAGCCGCCGATCAGGTAAATGGCGAACGGCGTCGCCTGCGACAGGATGTTGTTCCAGAACTTGGCGACGAACTTCTTCTGATAGAGATCGAAGCGGATCTTGAAGATCTTGCCCAGGCGCTCGGAGATGTCGGCGCGCTCATAGTTGACCGCCCCGTGTATATGGATCTCGTGCACGCCGTCGGCGGTCTCGGCGATGCGGCCGGCGAGCTGACGGGCCGTGATCTGTCGCTGGCGGCCGAGCACCAGGACCGGCCGGCGCAACCGCGGAACGATCGCCATCTGCACGGCCAGCAGCACGACGACGACGATCCCCAGCAGCCAGTTCTGCAGCATGATGAACAGGATGGCCGTCAGCGCCTGGCCACCCAGGAACATCGGCTGGACGAAGGCGTCGCCGATGAAGCCGCCGAGCGGCTCGACCTCGTCCTTGATCATTGTCGCGAGCTCGGCCTGCTTGACCTTGCGGAAATGGGCCGGCGGGAAGCGCAGAATGCGCTCGTAGAGCTCGTAGCGCAGGCGGCGCAGCATGCGCTCGCCCATGCGACCCTTCTGGGTGTTGATCGTCTTCTTGAACAGGCCGTTCACGATCACGGCGCCCAGGAAGACGAAGCTCATGGTCACCAGGTAGCCGAGCTGGTCGACCTGGAAGCCGTCGAAGATGCGCAGGATCTTGCCGGGCAGCACGGCCGAAAGGTCGAGCTCCCAGACCAGGAAGGGGATGGTCTTGCTGTGCTTGAAGGCATTGCCCTGGATGCCGTTGTTGACGATGTCCTTGGGCACCGTCAGGGACAGGAAATAGAAAACCTGGGCAAGCACCACGAGGCCCAGGATGACGATCTGCTCGGGCCTGCTGTGCCGCCAGATGTAGGTGAACAGATTGCGTTGCATCAAAATCCGCGGTCGAAGCCCAGGTGCGCCGCCCCACTCTCCTATATTAGATCAGTCCATTGATTACATTCGATATTTTGCATAGCGACAGGGGTTCGCGTGTCCCGCCCATTATGGCATAGTCCGGCCGAATACACCGGTCGGGGCAGAAAGCGCTTCGGCAAGGGGAGATGCTCGTATGCCTAACAGCCGGTCCAAGCGCGTGCTGCTGTACAGCCACGACTCCTTCGGCCTCGGCCACGTGAGCCGATGCCGCACCATCGCCAACGCCCTGGTCGCGGCCGATCCCAACGTTTCGGTTCTCATCCTGTCAGGCTCGCCGGTGATCGGGTCCTATGAGTTTCGTTCGGGTATCGACTTCGTGCGCATCCCGGGCGTGATCAAGCTGATCGACGGCGACTACGACTCGGCCAACCTCAGGGTTGGCGTCGAGCATACGCTTGAAATGCGGACCCGGATCATCCGCGATACCGCGGACATCTACCGGCCCGACCTGTTCATCGTCGACAAGGAGCCGACCGGCCTGCGTGGCGAGGTCGTGCCGGCGCTGCGGCTGCTGAAGGAGCTCGGCACGCCGCTGGTGCTGGGCCTGCGCGACGTCATGGACGATCCCGCCGCACTCGCTGCCGAATGGGATCGCAAGAACGTCGTTCCGGCTCTGCGCGACCTGTACGACGAGGTCTGGATCTACGGCCTGCCGCAAATCAACAAGCCGCTGACCGGCATCGAAGTGCCGCCTTCGGTGCGCCACAAGATGGTCTATACCGGCTACCTGCGTCGCGATCTGCCGCTGCATACCGACGCGCCGCACGAGATGGAGGAGATCGACGGACCCTTCATCCTGGTGACGGCGGGCGGCGGTGGCGACGGCGCCGACCTGATCGACTGGGTGCTGGCCGCCTATGAGAGCGATCCCAACATTCCTTACGGCGCGGTGATCGTGTTCGGACCGTTCATGTCGGCCGCCGAGCGCGAGGCCTTCAAGGACCGGGCGGGCAAGTTCAGGAACATCCGCACCCTCACCTTCACCAACAATCTCGGCGCGCTGATGCAGCGTGCGGCAGGTGTCGTGGCGATGGGCGGCTACAATACCTTCTGCGAGATCTTGTCCTTCGACAAGAAGGCGATCATCGTGCCGCGCACCAGGCCGCGCCTGGAGCAGTTCATCCGCGCCCGCGCCGCGCGCAATGTCGGCCTCATCGAGATGCTAGATGCCGATCGCGGCCGCGATCCGCATGCCATGGCGACTGCACTGCGCCAGCTGCCGCAGCAGGGCTTGCCGAGCGACGTCGTGGTGCCTGGCCTGCTCGACGGGCTTCCCAATGTCTGGCGCCTTGTCGCCAAGCAACTCGCCCATCCTCATCGCGGGCCCGCGCCGCTCGAGGCGATGTGGAGCGCCGAGCCGGATCCGGCCGCACCCCCGATCGTGCCTCCGGCGCGCGCCAGGACCTGAACCCCGGAACTTTCATGCTTTCGCCAATCGACGCGCGTGTCGCGGTCGTACTCAAGGGCTGGCCGCGCCTGTCCGAGACCTTCATCGCCCAGGAGATCGCCGGTCTCGAGGCGCGCGGCGTGGCGCTGGAGATCTGGTCGCTGCGCCGACCGGGCGACAGGCACCGCCACCCCGTGCATGATCGCGTGCAGGGCCGCGTGGTCTATCTGCCGGAGTATCTGAAGGACGAACCGCGCCGTGTCTGGAAGGGCTGGCTGAAGGCGCGGCGCCTGCCCGGCTATGCGACGGCCCGCGCGCGGTTGCTGGCGGATCTGCGGCGCGATCCTTCGGCCAACCGGCTGCGCCGCTGGGGACAGGCGCTGGTGCTGGCGGCCGAACTGCCCTCCAGTATCGATCGGCTGTACGCCCATTTCCTGCATACGCCGTCGTCGGTGACGCGCTATGCCGCCTTGATGCGCGGCCTGCCCTGGAGCGTGTCGGCCCACGCCAAGGACATCTGGACCAGTGCGCCCTGGGAGGCGGCGGAAAAGCTCGCCGACTGCGCCTGGGCCGTGACCTGCACCAACATGGGCGCCGAGCGCCTGCGCGCCCTGGCACCACGGCCGGACAAGGTGAACCTCATCTATCACGGCCTCGACTTCGCCCACCTGCCGGCGCCGGCGTCGCTCGGAGCGCGGCGCGACGGCAGCGATGTCGCCGATCCCGTCGTCATCCTGTCGATCGGCCGCAAGGTCGAGAAGAAGGGGTTCGGCGATCTCCTGGATGCGCTGGCGCTGTTGCCCAAGACGCTGCACTGGCGCTTCGAGCATATCGGCGCCGGCGAGCTCGGCGATCGCCTGAAGGCACAGGCCGAGCGACTGGGCATCGCCGAGCGCTGCACCTGGCTCGGCGCCCAGCCGCAGAAGCAGGTGTTTGCTGCCCTGGCGCGTGCCGACCTGTTCGTGCTCGCCAGCAAGAAGGCGGCCGACGGCGACCAGGACGGCTTGCCCAATGTGCTGATGGAGGCGGCCCATCAAGGCCTGGCCATCGTCTCGACGCGGGCTGCCGCGATCGGCGAGTTCATCGAGGATGGCGACAACGGCCTGCTGGCGCCGCCCGGCGAGCCGGAGTCGCTGGCCGCCGCGCTCGCACGCATGATTGCCCATCCCGACCTGCGCCAGAAGCTCGCGCACCGCGCCGCCGAGGTCGTGCGCACGCGCTTCTCGTTCGACGCGGGCGTCGACTGGATCGCCTCGGCACTGGGCCAGGGCGTCCGGGCAGAGGCACGCGCTGCGGAGTGATTCATGCGCGTGCTGTTGCACACGCCGCTCAAGCCGCCGGACAGTCCCATCCCTT
Organism: uncultured Rhodospirillales bacterium; assembly: GCA_902825855.1. Lineage (GTDB taxonomy): Bacteria > Pseudomonadota > Alphaproteobacteria > Reyranellales > Reyranellaceae > Reyranella. Next base: position 39,644 of record CADECW010000018.1, read on the forward strand.
CGGGCGACCGCGAGATGGCGCGCGGGCTCAGCCGCCTGCTGCGCCGGCTCGGTCATAGGATCGTGATGCCGGCGGCGAGCCGCGTCGCTCCGGGTGTGCCGGCGCCGCAGGACCATCTCGCGCTCGAACGGCGCGCGCGAATGCGGGCGCAGAGACTGGTCGCGAGCTGGCGTGGCCTGCCCGCAGGCCACCCCGAGCGCTTCGATATTTGGCTTACCTATCATTGTTACTATCGCAAGCCCGACTGGCTGGGCCCGATCGTGACCCGCGCCCTCGGTGTGCCCTATGTGCTGGTCGAGGCCTCGCATGCGCCACGCCGAGCCCAGGGACCGACGCGGCTCGGCCATCGTGCCGTCGAGCGCGCGCTGGCCGCCGCCGACCTTGTGCTGACAGTCAATCCACGAGACGTCGCCGGCGTGAAGGCACGGCTGCGGCCGGGCGCACACCAGGTCCGGCTGCCGCCTTTCATCGATACGCGACCGTTCACGCCGAGGCCGCGCGCCGTCAACGATCCGCCGCTGTTGCTGAGCGTCGGCATGATGCGTACGCGCGACAAGCTCGACTCCTATCGCGTTCTCGCCGACGCGCTCGGCCGCCTGAAGGACAGGCCCTGGTGCGCGCTGCTGGTCGGCGACGGGCCGGCGCGCAGCGAAGTCGAGGCGATGATGGCGCCGCTCAACGACGAGAGCGGCGGCGAGCGCGTGCGCTTTGCCGGCGCCGTAGCACACGCCGACCTGCCGTCCATCTATGCGTCGGCCGATCTTTACCTGTGGCCCGCCATCAACGAAGCCTATGGCATGGCCTTCCTCGAAGCCCAGGCTGCGGGGCTGCCCGTCGTCGCCGGCCGCACCGGCGGCGTGCCGGCGGTCGTCGCCGACGGCATCACGGGCGTGCTGACGCCGATCGGCGACGCCGCCGCTTTCGCCAAGGCGACCGTCCGGCTGCTCGAGGATTCCAGGGAGCGCGCACGGCTTGCCAAGGCCGCACGTGCGCGCGTCAACGCCCGCCATGACGAGCGCGCCGCGGCCCATGTCCTGGCCGCGGCCTTGAGGCTGCTGAGATGAGCGTGCCCTTCGCTGTCCTGCGCCACGCCAGCACCGATTGGAACGTCGAGCGACGCCTGCAGGGTCTCACCGACATCCCGCTCAATGCAGCGGGCGAAGCCGATGCGCGTACCTGGCGCCTGCCGACGCCGGCTGACGGCTGGAAGCGGCTCAGCAGCCCCTTGCAGCGCGCCCGGCGCACCGCCGAGCTGCTGCAGCCGTCGGCGCCGGTCGTCGTCGACTCGGCGCTTCGCGAAATGAGCTTCGGCACCTGGGAGGGCCACACCATCGCCGGGCTGCGCGAGACGGTCGGCGCGGCGTTCATCGCCGCCGAGAACAGGGGCTTGGACTTCCAGCCGCCCGGCGGGGAATCACCGCGCGCCGCGATGGCTCGCATCGGCCGCTGGGCCGCATCGCTCGCGGCCGGCGGGCAGCCCGTCGTCGCGGTGTCGCACAAGGCCACGATCCGCGCCCTGCTGGCGCTCGCCACCGGCTGGGACATGACGGGCCGCCCGCCGTACAAGCTCGACTGGCGCTGCCTGCATTTCTTCTCCGCCCATCGCGACGGCCGCGTGTCACTCGACCGCCTCAACGTGCGGCTATGAGCCGGGCCTTTTTCTACGTGCAGCATCTTCTGGGCATCGGCCATCTCCGGCGCGCCGCCGTCCTGGCGCGCGCTCTCGCGGGCAGTGGCTTCGACGTGCTGCTGGTCTCTGGCGGTGCGCCGATCGCAGGCTTGTCGCTGGGTGGGGCGCGTTTCCACCAGCTGCCGCCGCTGCGCGCAGCCGATGCGAGCCTGCGCGATCTCGCCCGGCTCGATGGCGGTCCGGTCGACGACACCTTCCAGCGCCAGCGCACCGAGGCACTGCTCGGCCTGCTGCACGCCGAAGCGCCGGATGTCGTGCTCATCGAGCAGTTTCCCTTCGGCCGCACCCGATTGCGCTTCGAACTGCTGCCGCTCCTGGAGGCGGCATGCGGTCGGTCGAAGCGGCCGCTGATCGCCTGCTCGGTGCGTGACGTGGTGCGGCGCGCCGGGCCCGAAAGGGTCGCCGAGGCGGTGGAACTCCTGGATCGTTTCGACGCCGTGCTGATCCATGGTGATCCTCGCCTCGTACCTTTCGAGAGAAGTTTTGCCGGCTGGGAGCGCATCAAGGAACGTGCCTTCTATACCGGCTACGTCTCGGAGCACGATTTGGCGCAGGGGATCGAGAGCGCCGAAGGCAAGGACGAAGTCGTCGTCTCGGTGGGCGGCGGCGCCGTCGGCGCGCCTTTGCTCCGCGCCGCCATCGCCGCGCGGCCAAGGACGGCGCTGGCCGAGCTGACCTGGCGGTTGCTGGTGGGCGAGAACCTGCCGGAGCGGGACCGCGGCGCGCTCGCCCGCGAGCCCGGCGTCATCGTCGAGCCAGCCCGGTCCGACTTCACGACGCTTCTGCGCAACGCCACGCTGTCGATTTCCCAGGCCGGCTACAACACGACCATCGAGGCCCTGTGCTGCGCCAACCGCGCCGTGCTCGTGCCGTTTGCCAGCGACCGCGAGACCGAGCAGTCCGATCGCGCCCAGGCGCTGGCCGAGCGCGGCATGGTCGCCGTGGCGGCGGGTTCACCGTCGGCGCAGGGCCTGGCCGATGCCGTCGGTCGGGCGCTCGCTGGACCGTCCTTGAAGAGCTTTCCGCCGTGCGACGTCGATGGCGGACCGAAGACCGCGGCCCTATTGCATAGCCGGTTGGCGAGATGAACACCTGGACGGATCTATCCGACGAAGCGGAGCGCTGGTCGCAGGCCGGCCGCGCGGCCGACTTGTGGTGGCGCGACGACGATGCCGCCGATGTCGGGCCGGCGCTCGAGCGCTTGCTGGCGGTCCATCGCGACAGCGGCGTGCCCCTGGCGCTCGCCGTCGTGCCGGCGAAGGCGACCAAGGCGCTTGCCGACCGTTTGGTCGGCGAGCCGGGGGTCGATCTGCTGCAGCACGGTTACGCGCACGTCAATCACGCGGCATCCGGCGACAACAAGAAGATCGAGCTCGGCACCGAGCGGCCGGCAATGCTGGTGCTGGGAGAGCTGGGCACTGGCCGCATGGCGATGGAAGGGCTGTTCGGGACGCGTCCTCTGCCGGTGATGGTGCCGCCCTGGAACCGTATCGCGCCGATCCTCGTACCGACCTTGCCAGAGATCGGTTTTGCCGGGCTCTCGACCTTCGGTGCACGCCGACGCGCACATCCGGTGAGGGGGCTTCTCGAGATCAACACCCACGTCGACTTGATCGACTGGAAGGGCGGTGGCGGCTTTGTCGGCGAGGCGGCTGCGTTAGGCGCGCTCGTTTCGTCACTGGCCCACGCACGCATATCTGGCGAACCCGTAGGGGTGCTCAGTCATCATCTTGCGATGGACGGCGGGGCGTGGGATTTCCTAAGGTTGGTGTGGGAAAAAGCACAGAAAATGCCCGGCCTTTGCGTGCGGGCAGCCAATGAATTGTTCGAAACGGGGGAGAACCGCGGTTGAATCCAGCCGATTTGCGCTATCCGCGTCAGACCCTGCTGGCCGACTACGGGCGCGCCACGGCGGGAGTGCTGCTGTGCGGCGCGCCGCTGCTGCTGCTCGACGTCAATCGCTGGCTGGCGCTGATCCTGCTGCTGGGCTTCCTGCTGTTCGCCGTATTCCTGGGACGCACCGCCTTGCGCCATCATACGCGCTACGTGCTGGGCCCCGACACGCTGTGCGCCGACGGCCCTGCCGGTACCGTGGTGGAATGGGACCGGATCGACCGGCTGAAGCTCAGCTACTTCTCGACCAAGCGCGATCGCAGCGACGGCTGGATGCAGCTCGGCGTCGGCTCGGCAGGCGGCCGCATGATCAAGCTCGATTCCTCGCTCGATGGCTTCCATGATGTCGTCGAGCGCGCGGCGCGCGCCGCCGAGACGACGGGCCTGCCATTGAGCGAGACGACACGGGCCAATCTCAAGGCGATGGGCATCTCGGTGGCGGGCCAGGAAGAGAAAGTATGAAAGAGCTGCTGCGCGTCGAGAATCTCACCGTCGACTTCGGAGTGCACGAGGGCACGTTGCGGGCCGTCGATCACGTCTCGTTCAGCCTGCCGCCCGGCGGCACGCTGGCGCTGGTGGGCGAATCGGGCTCGGGCAAGTCGGTGTGCAGCCAGGCCATCATGGGCCTGTTGCCGCGCACGGCGACGATCTCCTCGGGCGCCATCCTGTTCAACGATCCGCGAAACGGTGCCCAACCGGTCGACATCGCCAGGCTCGATCGCGCGGGGCCGCAGATGCGCATGATTCGCGGCGGCGCCGTCTCCATCATCTTCCAGGAGCCGATGACATCGCTGTCGGCGCTGCACACGGTGGGCGACCAGATCGGCGAGGCGGTCGAGCTTCATGGTGGCGGCGGCCATTTCAGCAACATCCATTCGCTCGGTGACCAGATCAGCGAGGCCGCCAAGCTCGCCGGCCGCAAGCTCAGCCGCACCGAGATCGAGACGCTGACCGTCGAAATGCTGCGCATGGTCGGCTTCCCCGATCCGAAGCGGGCGCTGCGCACCTATCCTTTCGAGTTGTCGGGCGGCCTGCGCCAGCGCGCCATGATCGCCATGGCCCTGGTCTGCCGGCCGGCGCTGCTGATCGCCGATGAGCCGACGACGGCGCTCGACGTCACCATCCAGGCGCAGATCCTGCGCCTTATCAAGGACCTTCAGGCCGAGCTCGGCATGGCGCTCCTGATGATCACCCACGATCTCGGCGTAGTCGCCAACGTCGCCGACGACGTCGTCGTGATGTATCGCGGCAAGGTCGTCGAATCCGGCGACCTGCGCGACATCTTCCGCGATCCCCAGCATCCCTACCTGAAGGCGCTGCTGCACGCGGTGCCGCGCTTCGACATGACGCCCGGCGAGCGGCTGGTGCCGATCCGCGAGATCACCGCGGCCACCGGGCACCTGCTGAAGGAGAAGGCGGTCTCCAAGCCGACCGCGACCTTCAATCCCGAAGCGCCGGTCCTCAAGGTCCGCCACCTCTCCAAGACCTTCAAGATCCGCAAGGCCGACACGTTGTTCGAGCAGCTGACCGGCGGCGGCACGACGCGCACCGTCCGCGCCGTCAACGACGTGAGCTTCGACGTCGAGCGCAATGAATGCCTCGGCCTGGTCGGCGAATCGGGCTGCGGCAAGACCACCCTCAGCAAGATACTGATGCGCGGCATTTCGGCGGATCCCAACGAAGGCACCGGCCGCGTCGTGTTCGACGACTGGGGCCGCAAGATCGACGTGCTGTCGCTCGAGGGCGCCGAGCTCGACCGCTTTCGCACCAAACTGCAGTTCATCTTCCAGGATCCGTTCGGCTCGCTCAATCCGCGCATGACGGTCTATGACATCCTGGTCGAGCCTCTGGTCATCCATAAGATCGGTGACGACGCCTATCGCCGCGAAATGGTGAGCGAGCTGATGGAGATGGTCGGCCTCGACCGCCGGCATCTCAGCCGCTATCCGCACTCCTTCTCGGGCGGACAGCGCCAGAGGATCGGCATCGCCCGCGCGCTGGCGCTCAGGCCCGACATGGTGATCTGCGACGAGCCGGTGTCGGCCCTCGACGTGTCGATCCAGGCGCAGATCCTCAATCTGCTAAAGGACCTGCAGAAGCAGCTCGGCCTCACCTACATGTTCATCTCGCACAATCTCGCGGTAGTCGACTACATCGCCGACCGCATCGCCGTGATGTGCGCCGGCCGCCTGGTCGAGATGGCGCCGGCGGGCGAGCTGTTCCGCAATCCGCTGCATCCCTACACCAAGGCGCTGCTCTCGGCGGTGCCCATGCCCGATCCCGACGCCCGCCTCGACCTCGGTGCGCTGATGGAAGGCAAGGCCTCCGACCCGAGCGCCTGGCCCGAGCCGTTCCGCGACGATCCCACCAGCCAGGTGCTGTGGACGGAGACCTCGCCCGGCCACTACGTCCGTGTCGCGCGGGGAGGACCCTAGCATGCTGCGCTTCATCGTTCGCCGCGTGCTGCTGATGATCCCGACGCTGTTCATCATCAGTGCGCTGGTCTATTTCATCATCGACCTGCCGCCCGGCGACTGCGTCACCGCGCAGGTCGACGAGCTTCTGTCGCGCGGCGATCCCGACGCGCTGCGTCGCGCCGATGAACTGCGCGCGATGTACAACCTCAACGATCCGCTGTGGCAGCGCTACCTGGAATGGGTGGCGGGTATCTTTCGCTGGGATTTCGGGCTTTCCTGCCAGGACACCGTACCGGTGCGCGAGCTGATCGGCGAGCGGCTGGCGCTCACCATCGTCATGGAATCGGCCACCATCGTGTTCATCTGGGTGGTGTCGTTCATCATCGGCGTCTATGCCGCGACGCACCAGTACAAGCTCGGCGACTACGTGGCGTCGTTCATCGGCTTCGTTGGCCTGGCGGTGCCGAACTTCCTGCTGGCGCTGGTCCTGCTCTACGTCGGCAAGGTCTATTTCGGCCTGTCGATCGGCGGCCTGATGGATCCCGAGTACATCGACCAGCCGATGAGCTGGGGCAAGGTCGGCTCGATCCTTCAGCACCTGATCATCCCGGTGATCGTCATCGGCATGTCGGGCACGGCCGGCATGATCCGCCGCCTGCGCGCCAACCTGCTCGACGAACTGCAGAAGCAATACGTCGTCACCGGCCGCGCCAAGGGCCTGCCGCCGCTCCGTCTCCTGATCAAGTATCCGCTGCGGCACGCCATAAACCCGTTCGTGGCCGATATCGGTGGGCTGCTGCCGGACGTGATCTCGGGCTCGGTCATCGTCTCGGTCGTGCTGTCGCTGCCGACCACCGGCCCGATGCTGCTGGGCGCGCTCAAGACTCAGGACGTCAATCTCGCCGCGACCTTCCTGCTGTTCGTGGCGACGCTGACCGTGATCGGCATGCTGATCTCCGATCTGGCGCTGGCCGCGCTCGATCCGCGCATCCGCTTTGGCGCAACGTCGGAGAAATAGGATAGCGCCATGACCGACCACATCACGCCTGCACCGCGGCCGCGCTCCGATCACTTCGTCAACAAGGAGCCCTGGGATCCCTACGTCTCGGAGCGCCTGACGGCCGAGCAGGAAAAGTACTACATGGCCGGCCAGTGGAAGCTGATGTGGTGGCGTTTCCGCCGCCATCGGCCGGCCGTGGTCTCGGCGGTCTTCCTGGCGCTGATGTATTTCTCGACCGTGATCAGCGAGTTCATCGCGCCCTACGACCTGCACACCCGGCACTCGGCCTACATCTTCGCGCCGCCGCAGCGTGTCCATCTGATCCACGAGGGCCAGTTCCTCGGGCCCTTCGTCTATGCGCTCAAGACCACACGCGATATGGAGACCCTGCAGCGCGTCTACACGGCCGACACGACCCGGCCGCAGCAGCTGCGCTTCTTCTGCCTGAGCGACTCCTACGAGTTCTGGGGTCTCATCCCGGGCAGCTTCCATTTCGTCTGCCCGCCGGAGGGAGGCAAGTTCTTCTGGCTCGGCACAGACCGATTGGGGCGCGACATGTTCAGCCGCATCGTCTATGCCGCGCGCATCTCGCTCACCATCGGCATCATCGGCATCGCGCTCTCCTTCGCGCTCGCGCTGATCCTGGGCGGCCTGGCGGGTTATTACGGCGGCTGGGTCGACAGCGTCGTCCAGCGCATTACCGAGATCATCAAGAGCTTCCCGCACCTGCCGCTATGGCTGGCGCTGTCCGCGGCGCTGCCTGTCACCTGGTCGCCGTTGCTGGTTTATTTCGGCATCACCCTGATCCTGGCGCTGCTCGACTGGCCGGGCCTGGGACGTGCCGTGCGCTCGAAGCTCCTGTCGCTGCGCGAGGAGGATTATGCCGCGGCGGCCCAGATGATGGGCGCAAAGCCCGGCCGCATCATCGGCCGCCATCTGCTGCCGGGCTTCATGAGCCACCTCATCGCTTCGGCCACGCTTTCCATTCCCTCGATGATCCTGGCCGAGACTGCCTTGAGCTTCCTGGGACTGGGCCTCAGGCCGCCGATCACCTCATGGGGCGTGCTGCTGAACGAGGCGACCGACATCAATGTCGTTGCCGTGAACTGGTGGCTGATGCTGCCGGTGATCCCGGTGATCCTGGTCATCCTGGCTTACCAGTTCATGGGCGATGGGATGCGCGACGCCGCCGATCCCTACGGCTGATGGGTATCTGGCGTCGGGTCGGACAACACGTTGATTCAACACCCAATTTTTCTCATTCGCCCCACCCGGGAGTGTGATTGAAAAATCACACTTTGGCCCTATTTGGGTCTAGCGACCGCCATCGGAGGTTTCCATCTTCGGGTTGTATCTCCCCCGAACGTGGTCCCCCCAAAGCCACGTTCTAGCCTCCTCGGAGGCGCTTAGGCCGTCTTCTCACTCTCCCCCGAGAAGACGGCCTTTTTCTTTTCAGCATGCTACGACGGCGCCGCATGGCGCCCACTCTCCTCGACGTGGCGGATCTCGCCTGCCGCCGCGGCGGCAGGCCGGTCTTCGATCATCTGTCCTTTGCGCTCGGCGCCGGCGAACTCCTGGCCCTGACCGGCCACAACGGCAGCGGAAAGACTACCTTGCTGCGGGCGCTCGCCCGGCTGGTGCGGCCCGACGCCGGGACGGTCCGCTGGCAGGGTGCGAACGTGGCCGACGACGCCGAGACGTGGCGCGCCCGGCTCGCCTGGCTCGGGCATCTCGACGGCCTCAAGGGCGACCTGACGGTGCGCGAAAACCTTCTGGGCGGCGAACGATTGCGCGGCCGTTCCGCAGGCGACGATCGCCTGGACGCTGCTCTGGTCGCCTTCGACCTCGCCGCCGTAGGGCATCGACCGGCGCGTACTTTGTCCGCCGGCCAGCGCCGTCGCACCGCGCTCGCGCGCGTCATGCTGACCGAGGCGCCTTTGTGGCTGCTCGACGAGCCGCTGAATGCGTTGGACGCACCGGCACAGCAGGCCTTTCGCACCGTACTGCAGCAGCATCTCGCCCGTGGCGGCCTCGCTATCGCCGCGACGCATGCCGACCTCGGAATTCCCGGAACGCGCGTGCTCGAACTCGGCTCGCGCTCGTCGCCATGACCGGCTTCCTCGCACTTCTGTCCCGCGATCTGCGGCTGGCCTGGCGACGGCCGGGCGATGTCGCCCTGGTGCTCGCTTTCTTCGTCGTGGCGACGGTGCTCTTTCCGCTGGGCATCGGGCCGCAGGCCAACATCCTGGCGCGCATCGCCGCGGGTGTGTTGTGGTGCACGGCGCTATTCGCCTCGATGCTGTCGCTCGATCGCTTGTTCGCTGCAGATTACGAGGACGGATCTCTCGATCTCCTGCTGCTGGCGCCCTGGCCGCTCGAGCTCGCGGCGCTTGCCAAGTGCGCCGCTCACTGGATTGTGACCGGCATGCCGTTGGCGGTCCTCGCGCCCCTGCTCGGGGTCGCGTTCGGGCTGCCGCCTGGCGCGCTGATCGCCCTCGCTGCGACCCTGCTGGTGGGCACGCCCACCCTGTCCCTGATCGGCGGCCTGGCGGCGGCCCTCACGCTCGGCGCTCGCCGCGGCGGCGCTTTGTTGGCTCTGCTGGCCCTGCCGCTCTGCGTGCCGACGCTGATCTTTGGCGCCACTGCCATCGAAGCATTGATGACCGGCGAGGATCTTTGGGCCCATATCGCGATCCTCGGAGCCCTGGCGCTGGTGGCACTGGCTACCATCCCGTGGGCTATGGCCGCCGCCTTGCGGCAGGCTGGCGAATAGACAAAAACCTCCAAGGGACCGACACAGGGGAGAAATGGCCGACCTGCATTTCCTCGCCAACCCGGCTCGCTTTCGCCGCTTCAGCCAGCGCATGCTTCCGGGCCTGACTCTCGCAACGGTGCTCAGCCTTGCGGTCGGCCTCTATCTCGCGCTCCTGCAGTCGCCGCCCGACTACCAGCAGGGCGAGACCGTCCGCATCATGTTCGTGCACGTACCGTCCGCCTGGCTCTCGATGGCAGGCTACGCCCTGCTCGCCGTGCTCGGCGCCTCGCTGCTGGTCTGGCGTCATCCGCTCGGCGCCCTGATGGCGCGCGCCGCCGCCCCGGTGGGAGCCTGCTTCGCGCTGGTGTGCCTGCTCACCGGCTCGCTGTGGGGCCGGCCGATGTGGGGCACCTACTGGGCATGGGATGCGCGGCTCACCTCGATGCTGCTGCTCTTCTTCCTCTATCTCGGCCACATCGCCTTGAGCCGCGCCTACGACGATCCCGACCGCGGCGATCGCGCCGCCGCCATCCTGGCGCTGGTCGGCGTGATCAACCTGCCGATCATCAAGTTCTCGGTCGACTGGTGGAACACGCTGCACCAGCCTGCCTCGATCATGCGCCTGGACGCGCCGGCCATCCATCCCTCCATCCTGATGCCCCTGCTCTGGATGGCGGGATCGTTCGTGCTGTTGTTCATCGTACTGGTGCTGGTGCGCACCGAGACCGAGATCGATCGTCGGCGCCTCGAAATCGCGGACCAGAGCGCATGAGCAGCTACGGTGTCTTCATCCTTTCGGCCTACCTCGTGGTGCTGGTCGTGCTGGGCGGCCTCACCATCGCCTCGCTGAGTGCGCGCGCAAGGGTGCGTCGAGAACTGGCGGCGCGCGGCCTGGACCGCAAGAGATGACTCCCAAGCGCAAGCGGCTGTGGATGCTGGTGGGCTCGCTCGCCGTACTGGGCGCTGCTGCGGCGCTCGTGCTGACCGCGTTGAACGACAATCTCGTCTTCTTCTATTCGCCGAGCCAGCTTGCCGAGAAGAGCATTCCCCAGGAGCGGCGTTTCCGCCTGGGCGGGCTGGTCGAAATGGGCAGCGTGAAGAAGAACGGCGAAGAGGTCCGCTTCATCGTCACCGATACGCACAAGACGATCGCCGTCGTCTACCGCGGGCTACTGCCCGACCTCTTCCGCGAGGGCCAGGGTGTCGTCACCGAAGGTTCACTCGGGCCCGACGGCGTGTTCGTAGCTCGTGAAGTCCTTGCCAAGCACGACGAAAACTACATGCCCCCGGAGGTCGCCAAGGCGATCAAGGAAGCGGGGCAGTGGAAGGCCAGGAAGTGATTCCCGAGCTCGGCCATTTCGCACTCATCCTCGCGCTGGCCGTGGCGCTGGTGCAGGGAACGCTGCCGCTGGTCGGCGCGGCGCGGGCCGATGGGCGGCTGATGGCACTCGGCAGCACGGCGGCGCTCACCCAGGCGCTGCTCGTGGTCGTCGCCTTCGCAGCTCTCACGCAGGCTTACGTGACGTCGGATTTTTCGGTCGCCAACGTCGTCGCCAACTCGCACTCGGCCAAGCCGCTGCTCTACAAGATCTCCGGCGTGTGGGGGAACCACGAGGGCAGCATGCTCCTGTGGGCACTCATCCTCTCCGTGTTCGGCGCAGCCGTGGCGCTGTTCGGCGCCAACCTGCCCGACACGCTGCGGGCGCGCGTGCTCGCCATCCAGGCGCTGATCGGCGTGGGCTTCCTCGCCTTCCTGCTGTTCACCTCCAATCCCTTCGAGCGCCTGTCGCCTGCGCCGGCCGACGGCAACGGCCTCAATCCGCTGCTGCAGGACCCGGGATTGGCCTTTCATCCGCCGCTGCTCTATCTCGGCTATGTCGGCTTCTCGGTGACGTACGCTTTCGCCATCGCCGCCCTGCTCGAAGGCCGCGTCGATCCGGCGTGGGCGCGCTGGGTGCGGCCGTGGACGCTGGCCGCCTGGTGCTTCCTCACGCTCGGCATCGCGCTCGGCTCGTGGTGGGCCTACTACATCCTCGGCTGGGGCGGGTTCTGGTTCTGGGATCCCGTCGAGAACGCGTCGCTGATGCCGTGGCTCGCCGGCACCGCACTGCTGCATTCCGCCATCGTCGTCGAGAAGCGCGACGCCTTGAAGAGCTGGACCGTCCTGCTCGCCATCCTCGCTTTCTCACTGTCCCTTCTCGGCACCTTCCTGGTGCGTTCGGGTGTGCTCACCTCGGTGCATGCCTTCGCCCAGGATCCCGCGCGCGGTCTCTACATCCTCGCCTTCCTGCTGACGGTCACCGGTGGCGGCCTCGCTCTTTACGCGTGGCGGGCACCGAAGCTGACGTCGAGCGGATTGTTTCAGCCGATCAGCCGCGAAGGCGCCCTGATCCTGAACAACCTGCTGCTCTGCACTCTCGCCGCGACGGTGTTGCTCGGCACGCTCTACCCGCTGTTCCTCGACCTGCTGACGGGAAACAAGGTCTCGGTTGGTCCGCCGTTCTTCAACGCCACCTTCGTGCCGCTCTGCGCACCCCTGTTTGCGGCGCTCTGCGTCGGTCCCTTCCTGGGCTGGAAGCGCGCCGAGCTGTGGCCGGCGTTGCAGCATCTGCGCATCGCCTTCTTCGTCTCGGTGATCGCGGCCATCGTCGCCGCCGTCGCCGTCGACAGCCGCTCGACCCTGGCCGCGGTCGCCTTCGGCTTCGGCGTCTGGCTGATCTTGGGCAGCCTGGTCGAGTTCGCAGGCCGCCTGCGGCTCGGTCGTGCGCCGTGGGCGGAGTCGCTGCGACGCCTGCGCGCCACGCCGCGCGCCGCCATCGGCATGACCATCTCGCATGCGGCGCTGGGCCTCGTCGTGCTGGGCGCAGTGGCGACCGGAGCCTGGCATGTCGAGGTGATTCAGACCTTGAAGCCGGGCGAGAAGACGCGCATCGCGGGTTACGACATAACGCTCGTGCGTGTCGACAACGTGCAGGGCCCCAACTACGTCGCTGAGCGCGCCTCGCTTGCCGTTACTGCGGGTGGCCGGCCCTTCACCACCCTGCAGCCCGAGCGCCGGCTGTTCACGGTGCAGCGCCGTCAGGTTGCGGAGACCGCCATTCACAGCGACGGGCTGCGCGATCTCTATGCGGCGTTGGGCGAGGGCGATCCCGCAACCGGCTGGGTGATCCGGCTGTACCTCAATCCGCTCGCGCCCTGGATCTGGCTGGGCGCCGCGCTGTGTGCGTTCGGCGGCTTCGTCTCGCTCTCCGACCGGCGCCTCAGGATCGGCGCACCTTCACGCCGACCGGCAGTACAGGCCGCCGAATGAGTCGCCGTCTGCTCTTCCTCCTGCCTCTCGCCACCCTGGCTCTGATGGCAGGGTTCTTCGCATGGTCGCTGATGGCGGGCCGTGATCCTGCGTCGATCGGCTCGGTGATGGTCGGCCGCGCTGCGCCCAAGCTCGATCTGCGCTCGCTGCGCGACGGCGACAAGCCGCTCAGCGACGCGCTGCTCCGAACGGGCAAGCCCGTGATCGTCAATTTCTTTGCGAGCTGGTGCACACCATGCCTCGCCGAGCATCCGCTGTTCACGAGGCTGGCCCAGCGCGACGGCGCCGTCATCATCGGCATCGCCTGGAAGAACAAGCCCGAGGAAGCGCGTGCCTGGCTCGCCAAGCTGGGCGATCCCTTCCTTCATGCCGGTCAGGATTTCGACGGCAGGACCGGCATCGACTGGGGCCTGAGCGGTGTGCCCGAGACCTACCTGATCGACGGCAAGGGAATCGTGCGCTTCCATTTCCGCGGCCCGATCACCGAACGGGACGTGCGCGACACCATCCTTCCTTTCCTGAGGGACGGGAAGCCGTGAGGCGCGTCGTCATCCTGCTGTTCACGATCCTGTTTGCGCTGCCGGCCCTCGCTGTCGACCCGTCGGAGATGCTCAAGGATGCCGCGCTCGAAACCCGCGCACGCGAGATCGGCCAGGCATTGCGATGCGTCGTCTGCCAGAACCAGTCGATCGACGATTCGGCAGCCGAAGTGGCGCGCGACATGCGCCGCGCCGTGCGCGAGCGGCTGACGGCCGGCGACAGCGACGCCCAGGTCTTCGATTTCATGGTCGCGCGCTACGGCGACTACGTGCTGCTGAAGCCACCCTTCAAGCTCGGTACGTTGGTGCTGTGGCTCGGCGCACCGCTGCTGCTGCTGATCGCGGCAAGTGCGATCATGCTGACGGCGCTGCGCCGCCGTGCCGTCGCGCCGTTGCCGCCGCTCAGCGAAGAGGAACGCGAACGGCTGCGCTCGCTGCTGGACCGGTGATGCTGGAATTCCTGCTCGCCCTTCTCACCACGGCAACGGTCGGCGCATTGCTGATCCCGCTGCTGCGCCGGCGGGCGCCGTCGACGAGCCGCTTCGAGGGCGAGCTTGCGATCTATCGCGACCAGCTCGCCGAAATCGAGCGCGAGCGCGCGGGCGGCAGCCTGAGCGAGAGCGAAGCCGCGGCGGCGCGGCTCGAAATCGAACGCCGCATCCTTGCCGCCGACAGCGCGGTAAAGACGACCGCCGCATCGTCCGACACCCTGCATCGCCTGTTGCCGCCTGCGCTGGCGCTGGCGATCCCCTTGCTGGCGCTTGGCCTCTACCTGAAGGTCGGCGATCCCGGACTGCCTGCCGCGCCCTTCGTTGCCGGTGCAAGGCCGCCGGCCGACCAGAAGATGGACATTGCGCAGCTGATCGCCCAGGCCCGTGCGCGCGCCGCTGCCGAGCCCGACAGCGCCGAGGCGCTGTCCATGCTGGGCGAAGCATTGACTCTCGAGGCCGACGGCACGGTTACGCCTGGCGCCGTGGAAGCCTTCAACAAGGCCATCGCGTTGCAGCCTGGCGATGCACGTTCGCTCTACTATCTCGGCCTGCATGATGCGCAGGCGGGCGACAGCGCCGCCGCGCTCAAGCGCTGGAGGGAGCTCGAAGCGAGCAGCCCTCCCAACGCACCGTTCCTGCCGATGCTGCGTGCCGAGATGGCGCGTGTTGGCCAGGCGGCCGGCCTGCCTGCCGGCGCGATGCCGCAGCCTTCGCGCGAGCAGCAGGAGGCGATGGCGGCGCTGACGCCCGAGCAGCGCCAGCAGGCGATCCGCGGCATGGTCGAGGGCCTGGCTGCGCGCCTGAGGGAGAACCCGCAGGATCGCGCTGGCTGGCTGCGTCTCGCCAATGCCTGGAAAGTGCTGGGAGAAAGCGCGAATGCGGTCGATGCCTACGCCAAGGCCGACGCCCTCGCGCCCGTCGATGCCCGCCTGCTGGCCGACTGGGCCGAAGCCCATGTCCGCGGCTTGAAACCCGGCGAGGCACCTTCGCCGGCGGCCGTCGCCGTGCTCGAGCGCCTGGAGAAGGCCGAGCCGCGCAATGGCCTCGCGCTGTTCTATCTCGGCGCGGCCGCGTTCGCCGCCGGGGACAAGGCCGCGGCGGCCCGCCGCTGGAAGACGCTGCTTGCCCTGCTGCCCGCTGACGCGCCGATCCGCGCCATGCTGGAAGAGCGCATCAAGGCCGCCGAGTCTCCGTGATCCCCCTGCCGCGCCGTCCCGGCGCCTTCGCGGGCTTCGCACGGATACGCAAGAAGCGGCCGCCCGACTGGTCGATCTCGAACGTGCCGGTGTTGCGCACCAGGTCCGACAGTTTGCGATAGCCGTAGGTGCGTGGATCGAAGTCCGAGGCGATGGCGGCCAGCCGCTGGCCGACGGCACCGAGGCCGACCCAACCGTCCTCCGTTTCCATCTGCTCGATCGCGCGCGTCAGGAGCGCCACCGCGGCACTGGGCGGCTGAAGCGCCCGGCGGCCGCCGTCCTGCTCCGGTGCGGCGGCCGTCCCGGTCAGCAGGTTCTCGGTGTAGATGAAGCGCCGGCAAGCCTGGCGGAAGCTCTCAGGAGTTTTTTGCGCCCCGAAGCCGTACACATCGGCACCCTCCTCGCGCAGGCGCGACGCCAGCCGCGTGAAGTCGCTGTCGGACGAGACCAGGCAGAAGCCGTCGAAGCGGCGGCTGTGCAACAGGTCCATGGCGTCGATCACGAGCGCGATGTCCGAGGCGTTCTTGCCCGCGGTATAGGCGAACTGCTGGTAGGGATCGATGGCGTGCTTCTGCAGCACCTCGGTCCAGGATTTCAGTCGCGAGCTGGAGAAATCGCCATAGATTCGCCGGACGCTCGCCTCGCCGAAGCGCGCGATCTCCTCGAACAACCCATCGACGATGCGCGACGAGGTGTTGTCGGCATCGATCAGCACGGCGAAGCGGCGCTGGCGGGAGTCTTCGGCCATGGGGTCTCCTTCGGTCGTTGAGCGTACCACCCGGCGGGTTTGAAAACCGCCACCGCCGGCCCCACGTTTTCCTCACCGATGGATATCGAGCGACGCGCATTGCTGGCCGACGTCGCCGTGCATGCGCTGGGGCTCGCCCTGGGGGCGGCCGGCGTGGTCGCCATGCTCTGGGTGGCCGTGCGCTCGGCGGGCGACGGCCAGCTCGTGCCGGTCACTGTTTATCTCGCCGGCCTCCTCGCCATGCTGTTCTTTTCAGCCATCTACAATGTCTGGCGCTCGTGTCGCCGGCGCGACTGGCTGCGCCGGCTCGATCATGCCGCGATATTCCTGATGATCGCCGGCACCTACACCCCGCTGGTGCTTCGCTTGCCGAGCGGCTGGGCGCTCGGCCTCACCACGGGCGTCTGGACGGCCGCGCTGGCCGGGGTCTTCGCCAAGCTCTTCCAGCCGCGCCGTGTCGAAGCGTTGTCGGTCGCCCTCTACCTCGCGCTGGGCTGGGTCGGCGTGATCGCCGCCGAGCCCCTGCTCGCTTCTCTCGATCCGGCGACCCTGATCCTGCTGCTGACAGGCGGCGTGGTCTATTCCGTCGGCGTCATCTTCCACCTCGCCACCCGCTGGCCCTACGCCCGGGCGCTGTGGCACAGCTTCGTGGTGATCGCGGCCGCCATCCACTACGTCGCCATCATGACCCTGTTACAGGGCTGAGATACGAAGGGATGCCCGCCCGCGCGCGATCAGGCATGCCACACCGTCATATGGACGAAGGTATACCATGGTTGGATTGTGCACGATCGGAGCGTGGCATATGCCTGTCGTCCATTCGAATGCTGCAACGGAGAGCGGCCATCATGCCTTACGTGACGACCAAGGACGGTGTCGAGATCTTCTACAAGGACTGGGGCAAGGGACAGCCCATCGTGTTCAGCCACGGCTGGCCACTCTCGGCCGACGACTGGGACGCCCAGATGATGTTCTTCCTCAATCATGGCTTTCGCGTCGTGGCCCACGATCGGCGCGGCCACGGTCGTTCGACCCAGGTGCCCGACGGACACGACATGGACCACTACGCTGATGATCTGGCCGCAGTCGTAGCGCATCTCGACCTCAAGGATGCCGTGCATGTCGGCCACTCGACCGGTGGCGGTGAGGTCGTGCACTACCTGGCGCGGCATGGCACCGGCCGGGCGGCCAAGGCTGCCATTCTCTCTGCAGTGCCGCCGCTGATGGTCAAGACGCCGGCCAATCCCGGCGGCCTGCCGAAGGAAGTGTTCGACGGTTACCAGACTGCGCTCGCGGCGAACCGCGCGCAGCTCTATCGCGACATACCGGCCGGCCCGTTCTACGGCTTCAACCGGCCGGGCGCACAGCCCCAGGAAGGCATCATCCAGAACTGGTGGCGGCAGGGCATGATGGGCGGCGCCAAGGCGCACTACGATGGCATCGTCGCCTTCTCCCAGACCGACTTCACCGAGGACTTGAAGAAGATCACTATCCCGGTGCTTGTGATGCACGGCGATGACGACCAGATCGTGCCCTATGCCGATTCCGGTCCGCTGTCGGCCAAGCTGCTGAAGAACGGCACGCTGAAGACCTACAAGGGGTTCCCGCACGGTATGCCGACGACTCACGCCGACACGATCAACGCCGACCTGCTGGCCTTCATCAAGGCGTAGGGTCAGCCGGCGAGGTCCGTGGTCGAGCAGCGCCTTTCACTGCGCAGCCAGGACGGCCGGTCAGCGATAATATTTACGATCGTGTTCCTCGGCCTGCAGCCGGTCGATCTGCGACTGCGCCTCGTCAGCGATCTTCACCAGCCCCTCGTAGCGGGCACGCAGCGTGGCGAGCTCGGCTTCGCGAGGTGCGTTGGTCGGCGAACCCGACAGCTCTGCAGTGGATGTCGTGAGAAGCTTGGCTGCGAGCTGCATGGCTTCCAGCCGCGCCTTGCGCGCCGCGCCCTGCAGCTCCTCGATGCGCCGGCTGACTTTGTGCACGCCTTCGGTCATGGCCGACATGCTGCCCCGGACGGCCGTTGCGGGCAACCTTTGGAAAAGCGCACTAGCCGCGCATCAAGTGCTCGCTGCACCACAAGACGATCGTTGTCCTGATAAGCGCGGGACTCGTCATCTGGCATACGCGGATTACCTGCGCCTATGATCTTGCCATGGCACCGCCTCGTATCGGCCTCGCGCTGGGCAGCGGCTCCGCCCGCGGTTGGGCGCATATCGGCGTCATCGAATCGCTGACCGAAGCTGGCATCCAGCCTGACATCGTCTGCGGTGCGTCGATGGGCGCGCTGGTCGGCGCCGCGCATGTTGCGGGCCGCCTTCCCGAACTCAGACAATGGGCCGGCAAGGCGACCTGGCGCTCGATCGCGCGCCTTACCGATCTGCGCCTCGGCAGCGGCGGGTTGATCAGCGGCCGGCAGGTGATGTCCTTTTTGAAGGGTTTGGGAATCGGCGAGCCGATCGAGAGCTACGCCACGCACTACGCTGCCGTCGCCACGGACATGGCTACGGGGCGCGAGATCTGGCTGCAGTCGGGCCCGATACACGAAGCGGTGCGCGCGTCGATCGCCATCCCCGGCGTCTTCAGCCCGGCTCGCCTGGGCGACAGGTGGCTCCTCGACGGCGGCCTCTCCAATCCGATACCCGTCTCGGTCTGTCGTGCGCTCGGCGCGGACGTCATCATCGCCGTCAATCTCAACGGCGAACTCGTCGGACGACGTTTCACTGAGCCCGAGCCACCCGTCGACACCAGGCCGTCACGGCTCTCGGGCGAGGTCGTGCGGCGCATGCTGGGCCAGTGGCCCCTCCCGGCAGCGTTGCGGCGGGGAATGGCGGAAGCTGATGCCGTACCGGCGCCGCGCGAAGCGTCGCCTGGCTACCTGGACGTGCTCGCCACTGCCATCAACATCATGCAGGACCACATCACCCGCGCGCGGTTGGCCGGCGAACCACCGCACGTGATGCTTGTGCCGCGCCTACGCAGCATCGGCCTTATGGAATTCAATCGCGCCGAGGAGGCTATCGCCGAGGGCCGCGCCTGCGTCGAGCAGGCTCTGACGACGCTGCGTCGCTACCTCTAGGCTCGACCTGGATGCACCGGACGCAACAGCCGCTATGCGCTGTCGGATGCGGCCGTCCGGGCACGACGCAGATCAGCGTTGCATGGGATGCGCGGGAAGGGGTGCGATGCCCATGGTACGAAGACACAGAGACACAAAAGGCCTATCAGGCCCGACCGCGTAACAACGCGGCCGGGCCTTTTTTTGCCAGCAAGCTTCTGCGTCAGGCTACTGTTGTGGATTGGTAGCGGGGCGGGCCGGCGGCGTCGCAGGCGCTGGATTGGCCGGCGGCGTCATCGTGCGCTCCTGCGCCGGCAGCTGCGCCTGATCGGTGCGCTCGTTGGGCGAGCCGGCGAAAAACATCAAGCCCGCTGCCAAGGCGATCGCAACAAGAATGCCCACCACCAAAGTTACGCCCTTACCACTATTGTCCTCGTAATAGCGGTCGTAGTTGCGTGGGTCGCGCTCTGGATTGGGTGGGTTTGGGATGTAGTCGCTCATGAAGTTTCTCCTTTCTTCCGGAAGCGCATGCGGGATGAACGCCTCCCGGCGGAAGGTGTTCCACATTTTTTTATTGTTCTCTTTCAGTGGTTTAGGTCCCCGATGGTCGTCGAAACGGCGGGCACAGTTGCCTGCATGGCGTTTGATTGCGTCCGGTGTCGTCGTGCAGTGCGTGGCCCTGCTGCAACCGGATCGGGGGTGCCTTGCGAGCCCTGACAAGGCCCGGATCATGCTAGGCTCGCTCTGTTGGAGGTCCCGATGCCTGACGCTCTGCCGACTCGTTCACCGACCTTGCTCGATAGCGCTGGCGCGGCCGCCCTGGTCGGTTCATATGCCGCCGTATCCAAGGGCGCGGCATTGAAGGATATCGGCCGCATCGATCTGCACATGAGCCGCTTCATCGGCCTGTCGCCGCTCTGCCTCGTCGCCACGGCGGATGCCTCGGGAAAGCAGGACGTCACTCCGCGCGGCGATCCGCCCGGTTCGTTCAAGGTCCTCGACGAGCACACGATCGCCTTGGCCGATCGTCCCGGCAACAACCGGCTCGATACGCTAAAGAACCTTTTGGAGAATCCGCAGATCGCCTTGATCTTCCTGGTCCCCGGCGTCGCCGAGACGGTGCGCGTGGCGGGCACGGCGCGCCTGTCGGTCGATCCCGAACTGCTCGCCTCGCTGGCAGTGCAGGGCAAGGAGCCGAAGTGCGCCATCGTGATCTCGGTGCGTCAGGCCTACCTGCATTGTGCCAAGGCCCTGCTGCGCTCCAAGCTGTGGCAGCCCGACTATGTCCAGCCCAAGGGCACCTTCCCGTCGATCAGTCGCATGGTCGGCGACCAGATCGGACTGAGCGAAGAAGACAAGAAGACGGCCGAGGCGCGCACCGAGCGCGCCTACAGGGATGGGCTATGGGCGCCTATACCGTAACCGGCCAGCGCGCCCGCCAGATGCGGGTCGTGCCGGCGGAAGTGCTGAAGCGCCTCTATGCACGGTCCGATCGGCACGGCGTGGTGCAGACGGCAGCACATCTGGCGCTGCTGGTCGCCGGCGGCTGGCTGGTGCTGTCGACCATGGGCACCTGGTGGGTCGTGCCGGCGCTGCTCATGCAGGGCATCTTCATCAATTCACTGTTCGGGGCGATGCACGAATCGGTGCATTACGGCTCGTTCAAGACGCGCCGGATGGCGGACCTGCTCGCATTCTTCTCGGGCGCGGCGATCCTGAACAATGCCGGCTTCTACCGGCACTATCACATGGCGCATCACCGATATACGCAGGATCCTGCGCGCGATCCCGAGCTCGTGACCTCGGGCACGCCCAGGACCTGGGGGCAGTATCTGTTCAGAGTCAGCTCGATACCGTTCCTGATGCTGCGCACGCGCGACATCTTTCTCTTTCCGTTCGGCCTTCGCGGCAACGTCGACTACATCCATCCGTCGGCCTGGCCCGAGGTGCGGCGCTGGGGCCGCTGGCTGCTTGCGCTCTATGCTGCGCTGATCATAGGCTCGATCGCGTTGCAGACGACTGTCGTGCTGTGGGTCTGGTTCATTCCCTTGCTCGTCGGCCTGCCCTTCCTGCGGCTCTATCTGCTGTGTGAGCACACGCTCTGTCCCAATTCCGACGATGGCTTCGCCAACACACGGACCACGCTCAGCAATCCGATCGTGCGCTTCCTGATGTGGAACCTGCCCTACCACGCCGAGCATCATCTGTTCCCCAACATCGCCTTCCATAACCTGCCCGAGGCGCATCGCTACCTGAAGCCTCATCTGAAGTACGTCGCCAGGGGTTACGTCCAGGTTCAGCGAGAGATCGCGAGGAGCCTGAGATGAGCGCGGGCGGAGCTTCCCTACGGTGAGGACTACTGAAGGCGTCTTCGAGTGCGGCGACCTCGCGCTGCAGCGCGGCGGTACGCTCAAGGGCGCGCGAATCGTCTACAAGACCTATGGAACGCTCTCGCCCAAGCGCGACAACGTCATCGTCTATCCCACGAGCTACTCGGCGCATCATACCGACATCGAATGGCTGATCGCGGTCGAACACTGCCTCGATCCCAGCCGCTACTTCATCATCATCCCCAACATGTTCACCAACGGCCTGTCGTCCTCGCCGTCGAACACTCAGGGCGACTTTCCCGAGGTCACGACCTACGACAACGTCACGCAGCAGCGTCGCCTGCTTGCCGAGCTGTTCGGCGTCGATCGCGTGAAGATGGTCTATGGCTGGTCGATGGGCGCGCAGCAGGCCTATCACTGGGCTGCCCTGTTCGGCGAGGCGGTCGAACGCATCGTCATAAACTGCGGCTCGGCCAAGACAGCGCCGCACAACTTCGTGTTCCTCGAAGGCGTACGCACGGCTGTGCAGAACGCACGCACGCCGCAGGAGGGCTTGCGCGCCATGGGCCGCATCTATGCCGGCTGGGCGCTCAGCCAGACCTTCTATCGCCGCGAGATGTGGCGCGGACTGGGCTTCAGCAGCCTCGAGGATTTTCTGGTGCGCTCGTGGGAGGCCAACTTCCTGCGCCGCGACGCGCGCGATCTGATGGCCCAGCTCTGGACCTGGCAGAACGGCGACATCTCGGCCAACGACCTTTTTCGCGGGGACCTCGCCATGGCCCTGGCGGCGATCAAGGCCAAGGTGCTCCTAATGCCTTCGGCCACTGACCTCTATTTCCAGACCGACGACAATCGGCTGGAGCTGCCTCACCTGCGGCATGGCAGGCTGGTCGAGATTCCCTCCGTGTGGGGCCACCGCGCCGGCAATCCCACAGGCAATCCGGAGGATGCGGCATTCCTCGACCGGCAGGTCGAAGCCTTGCTCAACGAGTAGGAACGAATTCTTCTCTTCTCCTTCCCCGTCATACGGGCGAGGATGAAGCAGCAGCTGAAGGATCGTGCGCCATGCCCGACACCCTCCTCCCGCGTGACGGCCTGGTCATCGTCGCCAAGCGTGATTGCCCGACCTGTGTTCTGGTCGAGCCGGTGATGCAGAGCCTCGACCGCGCCGGTCCCCTGGCCGTGGTCAGCCAGGACGATCCGACCTTCCCGTCGGGCGTGCGCTCGGTGGTCTACGATGACGCCCTCGAGCGCTCGTTCCGCCTCAACATCGAGGCGGTGCCGACCCTGATCCGCTTCAAGGACGGCCTCGAGGTCGAACGCACCGTGGGATGGCAGCGCAAGGAATGGATGCGGCTCGCCGGCGCCGCTGCGGAGGGCAAGGGCCTGCCCGACTGGCAGCCCGGTTGCGGCTCCAAGAGCGTCGAGCCTGGCGTGCACGAGGCGCTGATTGCGCGCTATGGCGATCCAGGCCTGAAGTCGCGTGAGATCGCCGTCGGCAACTGGGACGATCCGATGGAGGCCTGCTTCGAGCGCGGCTGGACCGACGGCCTGCCGGTCGTGCCGCCAACCGACGACCGCATCCTGCGCATGCTGGGCGGCACCGAGCGCAAGCCCGACGAGGTCGTCGGGCTCATTCCGCCCAACCTCGCGCCCTGCACCGTCGAGAAAGTGGCGATCAACGCCGTGATGGCGGGCTGCAAGCCGGAATACATGCCCGTGGTGCTGGGCGTGCTGGAGGCTGCCCTCGACCCGCTGTTCGTACTGCACGGGCTGCTCTGCACCACGCATTTCTCAGGCCCGCTGGTGATCATCAACGGCCCGGCTGCCAAGGCGATCGGCATGAACAGCGGGGTCAATGCGCTGGGCCAGGGCAATCGCGCCAACGCCACGATCGGCCGGACGCTGCAGCTCATCGTCAGGAATGTGGGTGGCGGCATGCCGGGCGCCATCGATCGCGCGACCTTGGGCAATCCCGGCAAATACACCTTCTGCTTCGCCGAGGATGAATCCGATCCCGATTGGGAGCCCTTGTCGGTGCGCCGCGGCATCGCGCCCGGCAGAAGCGCCGTCACGCTGTTCCATGGCGAGGGCGTGCACGGCTTCATCGACCAACGCTCGCGCACTGCCGAGGAACTCGTGCGCTCGCTGGCCATGGGCCTGTTCGGCGTCGGGCACCCGAAGCTCTGCGACGCCGGCAACGCCGTGCTGGTGCTGTCGCCCGAGCACTACAAGATCTTCAAGGACAGCGGCTGGAACCGCCGTCGCATCGAGGACGAGCTCTTCCAGGCGTTGAAGCGACCGGGCCGCGATCTCGTCTGGGGCGCCCAGGGCGTACCGGAGGGGCTGCCGCCAAAATATGCCGAGCAGGTCGTCGACAAGTTCCAACCCATGCCCGACGGCGTGCTGATCGTTCGCGCCGGCGGCGAGGCCGGGCTATTCTCCGCCATCATCGGAGGCTGGCCGGGTCAGCGCGTGCGCGAGGAATGCCAGTCCGTTACCAGGGAGATTCGCCCATGACGATGCCAATGAAGCTGCGTGATCCGACTGCCGAGAGCTCGCCCGTGCGCCGTGCGCGTCTGACGCCGCCATTGTCGCTCGACGGCAAGACCGTGGCGCTGATGGATATCGGCAAGTCGCGCGGCGCGGAATTCATCGACCGACTTGAAGGTCATTTCAAGAAGGCGGGCGTGGCGACGCGCCGCTATGCCAAGCCGACCAACACCAAGGTGGCTCCGACCGCGCTGATGCAGCAGATTGCCGCCGAAGCCCAGCTCGCGGTGATCGCCTTAAGCGATTGAGGCTCCTGTACATCGTGCAGTCTGCACGACCTTCATAATCTCGACAGCCGCGGCCTTCCCGGAGTGAACATCGTCACCACGGGCTTCGTCGACGGCGTCGAGGCGCAAAGCGAATCGCTGGGCTTCGATCCGGCGGTGGTCTACGTCCCACATCCCATCCAGAACCGCACCAAGGCCGAGATCGAGGACATCGCGGACCAGGCCTTCGCCAAGGTGATGGCGCTGCTCAAGACTTGAGGGAAGTGCGAGCCTGCGGGCACCGCCTCCCCGTCAATCCTTCTCCGGCATGACCGAAGGATGGACCGTCTGGTCGGTCGCGGGCTCGGGCGGCGGCGTTGGCCGCAGCGTGATCGGCTTGATGAAAGCGGCGACCGCGGCGGCTGTCGCCTTGGGGTCCTCCTCCATCGGGTTGTGCCCCAGCGCCTCGAAGATCTCGAGCTTCGAACCCTTTATGTCGTTCTGGAAACGGAAGGCATCGGCGGTCGGCACCCAGCGGTCCTTGCCACCCCAGAGGATCAGCGTCGGCACGTCGAGGCGCTTGAGCGGCGCGGGGTCGAGCGGCTCCTGGGTGCGGGCGCGCTGCAGCGTCGCTTCGCGGTTGCCGGGAAAACGCTGCAGCTCGGCGTAGCGGCGGATGCGCTCGGGCGTCACCATCGCCGGGTCGGCATAGACCTCGCTCAGCGATCGCCGCACGAGGCGCTCCGGCTTGAAATAGATGCCGATGTCGCCGACCACCGGCGTGCGCGCCAGGCGGATGGGCAGCGGCGCCTCGCCGGTGCGCGGATAGCCCGCGGCATCGACCAGGATGAGCTGGCTGACGCGATCGGGTCGCGTCGCGGCGAAGGTCCAGGCCACGGCACCGCCCATCGAATGGCCGACCAGCACGAAGAGGTCGAGGTTCAGCGTGTCGACGAGAACCTCGACGAAATCCGCATAGGCATCGATGGTGTACTCGTCTCGCGGCCAGGCGCCGGTCAGCCCGTGTCCCGGGAGGTCGACCGAGATCAGCCGCGCCTTGTCGCCGAGCTCGCGTACCCAGCTTTCCCACATGTGCAGCGAGCCCATCGAGCCATGGATCAGTACGATCGGAATGCCGTTGGGATCGCCCTGCTCGCGGACATGGGCGCGCACGCCGCCGATATCGATGAACTTCGAGCGGTCGTCGGCATAGCGTGCAATCAGCGTCTCCGCCGGCAGACTGGGCGAATAGGCCCACAGCGCCACTCCGGCCAGCACGCCCATCACGAACAGCGCGACGATGGGCCAACGCCGGCGCGGCGCCTCGTCCCTACGGCGACGCTGGGGCATGGCCGTCGCCCTTGGATGGTGCGCCGAGGTACTGCTCGAACCCGTGCAGGCGCAATTCGGGAACCGGCTTGGGATCGACGATCTTGAGCTCGATCAGCTTGGCCAGGATCGTTTTGTTGAGGTCGTTGCTCACGACCAGGCGATCCTCCAGCCGCGCCACGAAGACGAACAATTCGAAGTCGAGGCCGCTGGTCGTGATCTGGGTGAAGCGCACGATCGGCGCCGGCACGCGCAGTACTCGCGGATGGCTGAGTGCTGCTTCGCGCAGCAGGCCTTCCATGACGGCGATATCGGTACCCAGCCCCACGGTGAGCTTGACCTCCACGCGGCTCGACGTGTCGGAATAGGTGCGATTCACCACGGGGTTCTGCAGGAACATGCTGTTGGGTACCAGCACGTGGGTGCGCTGGAAGGTCTCGACCTCGGTGGCGCGGATGTTGATGCGCCGCACGAAGCCCTCGTGTCCGCTCACCGAAACCCAGTCGCCCGCCTTGATCGGCCGCTCGACCAGCAGGAATACGCCGGAGATGACGTTGTTGGCGATGTTCTGCAGGCCAAGCCCGATACCGACCGACAGTGCGCCCAGTACGATCGCGAGGTTGGTGAAGTCGATGCCGAGCGCGCCGATGCCAATCAGGATGGCGACGATGACGCCGACATAGTTAAGGCCAGCATCGATCGATTGGCGCAGCGGCATCGGCGCGTCGACCGTCGGCAGCACGCGGTCGCGCACGATGCGCCGGATCAGACGCGCCAGCAATATGCAGACGACGAAAGCGATAATCGCCATGCCGATATTGCCGAGCGAGATCGTGACGCCGCCGACCTGGACGCCGCGAACGAGCTGGTGCGCGCCGTTCAGGATGGCATCGGTGTCGACGCCCCAGGCGGCCGGGATGAGGACGGCAAGCAGCACCAGCAGGACGATGTCGACCACCAGCATCACGAGGTGCTGGCCGCGCAAGGTCGCGTCGGCCGGCAGGTCGAGGCGATGGCGGACCCACCGGCCCGAAGGGGTGTCGGGCGCCGCAGCCTCCTCGAGCAGATCGCCGATCAGCCGGTGCGACAACAGTGCGACGGCAATCAGGAGGCAGGTGAAATAAAGCGCATTGTGCAGCTGGGCGGCGAGCGTGGCGTAGCCGAACAGAGCGAACACGATCGACGACAGCACCGCAACGGTGAGCAGCATGCGACCGACCGACCACCAGGTGCCGCCGATCATGGTCGAGTGTTCTTCGCCCTCGGGCTGGGTGGCATGCCAGGCGCGATTGGACAGGGCGGGCAGTGAGAACAGCGAGATGACCGTGGCGAGCACCAGGGCGCCAATCGCTGACACCGCGTCGGTTTCGCTGCCGGCGCGGGTCAGGCAGACGTAGACGAAATCGACGGCGAGGCCGACCGCCATCAATCGGCGCAATGCCTGTGACAGCGTGTCGGCGCTGGCATTGGTGAAGGGCAGGATGCGCCAGGCCGGGCGACGCGGCGACAATGCCGTCGCCGTCAGGCCGACAACCAGCAGGAAGGTGATCACCCGATAGATGAGCTCGGGTATCAGGACATTGATCGGTGACGGCGGCGATGTGGCCAGCATGAGCCTGCCGATCAGCCAGACTGCCAGGATCGGCACCAGGACCAGGCCGACACCATCGATCGCGGCGGTGACGGTGCGGTCGCGCTGTCCGGGCTCGGTCGCCTCGCCACGGCCGAAGCGGCGGCGCAGGAAGCGGCCGCCGGCCCACAGCAGGATCGTGATGATGGCCCAGCCACCGAGACCTGCAAGGTCGCGCCTGTCGAACTGGAGGCCGCCGCCCAGCCACGTACGGCTCGCTGTCGACAAGGCCTCCACTGATGCGACGAGCTCGGGCCCGAGCTTGCTCCAGACGTCGCGCGATAGCGGCGAGGCATCGCGGCGCAGGAGCGTTCGCAGCATGACCTCGCCGCGCAGCTTGGTCAGGCGTTCGATGAGCTGGTCGGCGCGGGCGATCACCACTTCGCATTGCTTGACGCGGCCCTCGCTGACCGTGGCCTGCTCGGTCAGCCGGTCGCGGTCGGCCTTCACCGCATCCGATTCAGGCACCGCGTCGCTCGCCGGCTTTGCCTCCAGCGGCGCCAGGAGCTTGCGGGTGTCGGCGAGGTCGCCGCGGGCAAGATTCGCCGCCGCCGCGGCGGCAGTACGCACGTCGCCCGCCTGCTCGCGCAGGGCGTCGATCTCGGCCGGCAGCAGGTTGGCCTGCTCGGCGCGCGCGGCTATGCGGTCGAGCTGTCGCGTCCACAGCTCGACGAGCTGGCCGAACGGCCGCTGCGGCGTTGCCGGCGTCTGGGACAACGCCGGGCCGGCCGCGACCAGCAGCAGGAGAAGCCACGCCAGTCGGATGGGAAAGTGCACGCAGGCCTCGTTCTTCAGCCCCGGTTTAGCACGGGGTCGGAAGTCCGTCTTGCTGGCCCGTGAGGCCAAATTTGGGCGGATTTCTGCGGCTTTTGCGCGTCGGTTGACAGGGCCTTGCCGACGCGGAACCTTGCGGCCCGCAATCGAAACGGAGAGGAGACGAAGGCATGGCCGAGGGCAAGAGTTCAGTTGGTGAGATCAGGATCAAGCCCGATCGGTTGCATGCATTCACCATGGCGATCTGCCGGGCCGACGGCAGCTCCGATGAAGAAGCGCGGCTGGTCGCCGACCATCTGGTGCTGGCCAACCTGTTCGGCCATGACAGCCACGGCGTCGGCATGATCCCGCACTACATACAGAACACCGGCACCGGCGCCTGCGTCCGTAACCATCATGCAAAGATTATCCGCGACAACGGGGCCGTGATCGTGATCGACGGCGGCGCCGGCTATGGCCAGGTCGTCGCCAAGGAAGCCATGGATATCGGCATCGAGCGGGCCAAGGAACACGGCGTCTGCGTCGTCGGCCTCACCAACGCGCATCATATCGGGCGCATCGGCCATTGGGGCGAGCAGTGCGCGCGCGCCGGCATGGTGAGCACGCACTGGGTCAACGTGCACGGCCACAAGTCGATGGTCGCGCCGTTCGGCGGCGCCGAGCCGCGCTTCACCACCAACCCCTACTGTACGGCCGTGCCGCGCAAGGGCAAGGAACCGATCGTGCTCGACTTCGCCACCAGCCAGGTGGCAGCAGGCAAGGTGCGCGTCGCCTTCAACAAGAGGGTGCAGATGGAGGACGGCCTCCTGATCGACGCAGCAGGCGATCCCAGCACGGATCCCGGCGTGCTCTACAATCCGCCCTACGGCGCCATCCTGCCGTTCGGTCTGCACAAGGGCGGCGGCCTCGCGGTGATCTGCGACCTGCTGGCCGGTGCGCTGACCGGCGGTCGTACCCATAGCGCGCGCACCATCAAGCCAGGCACCGACATCATCAACAACATGTTGTCGATCATCATCGATCCCCGGGCGATGGGCGGCACCGAGTTATTCGAAGACGAGGTCGAGACTTTCATCACCTGGGTGAAGTCGGCCAAACCGCAGCCTGGAGTCGCCGAGGTGCTGACGCCCGGCGAGCCCGAGCGCGCCCGCAAGGTCGATCGCGAGCGGAACG
Organism: uncultured Rhodospirillales bacterium; assembly: GCA_902825855.1. GTDB lineage: Bacteria > Pseudomonadota > Alphaproteobacteria > Reyranellales > Reyranellaceae > Reyranella. The sequence goes on from CADECW010000018.1 coordinate 68,742, forward strand.
GCGTGGCGATCGACGGTACGACATGGCAACAGCTTCTCGATGTCGCGCGCAAGGTGCGGCTGAACGACACCGACATTCCACAGGCGGCCGCTGGCTGAACGAACGAAGGGGAGAGCGACCATGGCCAAGATGAGACTCTACTATTCGCCGTCCTCACCCTATGCCCGCAAGGTCAGGGTGCTGGCGCTCGAGACCAAGCTCGACAAGAAGATCGACACGATCAACGTGGCGCTGACGCCGGTGCAGCCCAACGCCGACGTCGACAAGCACAATCCCATCGGCAAGATTCCGGCGCTCTCGGTCAAGGGCATGGACCTCTTCGACTCGCCGGTGATCTGCGAGTATCTCGACCATCAGCACAAGGGCCGCAAGCTGCTGCCGCGCAAGGGCCGCGACCGCTGGGTGGCACTGCGTCAGCAGGCGATGGCCGACGGCCTGCTCGATGCCGCGCTGCTGGCGCGCTACGAGGGCTTTCTGCGGCCCGAGGATCGGCGCTGGCCCGACTGGAGCAAGGGCCAGATGAAGAAGATCGACGGTGTGCTCGACGCGCTCGAAGCCGAGGCCAGGTCGCTCAAGGGCAAGCCGACGCTCGGCACCATCTCGGTGGGCTGCGCGCTGGGCTATCTCGACTTCCGATTCGGCAACCACGACTGGCGCGCCAAGCGGCCGAAGCTCGCCAAGTGGTTCACGAGCTTCTCCAAGCTGCCGTCGATGAAGGCGACGGTCCCCCCGCCGTCGTGAATGCGGACGAGATCATCGCCCATCTCGGAATGGGACCCCATCCCGAGGGGGGGCACTATGTCGAGACCTTCCGCGCGCCGGGGGAAGGGCGCAGCTCCGGAACGGCGATCTACTTCCTGCTGAAGGCCGGCGAACAGTCGCACTGGCACCGGGTCGATGCCGACGAGATCTGGCACCACTATGCCGGGGCGCCGCTCGAACTTTCGATGAGCGATGGCGAGGACGTGCGCCGTCTGCGGCTCGGCACCGATTTCGGCGTTGGCGAGCAGCCACAGGCGGTCGTGCCGCGCCATGTCTGGCAGGCCGCGCGCTCGCTCGGCGCCTGGACGCTGGTCGGATGCACCGTGTCGCCGGGCTTCGAATTCCGGGGCTTCGAGATGGCGCCTCCGGGGTGGAGCCCAGGCCCCCGGCCCATCTGAGCGCAGCGAAGATTGACGGCATCCGGACCGGGGTGCGTCGCAGCTTTTTCGCGGCTACGATGCACGACGCCATGTTCGTTCGTCCGACCAACCCGGTCAGTCATCGTCTGGCACGCATGGCCTTCATCATGGCGTGCGTTGCGGCGCTTATCGTCGCCTCCGCCGGGCCGCTGCATCGCTTCATCGGGCTGGAGATCGAGCCGGCCTTCACGATCTTCCGTTACGGCTTCTATTTTGCCGTAGCCGGTGCGGCGCTGGGTCTTGCCACCGTCGTGCCGACGCGGCCCGGCGATCGCCGCCGCGGCTTTCTGGCGGCGTTGCTTGCGCTCGTGATCGGCGTCGCCGCGGCCTACATGCCACTCAACTGGTTCCTGCGCGCCCAGCAGGGGCCCGAGCTCAACGACATCACGACCGACACCAACAGCCCGCCACCGCTGGTGGTGACGCTGCAGCTGCGCCGCGGCGCCTCCAATCCCGCGACCTATCCCGGCGCACATGCGGCGGTACTGCAACGCGCCGCCTATCCCGACATTGCGCCGATCGCCCTGCCCGACCCGCCGGCCGAGGCATTCAAGAAGGTCGATGCTGTGGCGATGGCGATGGGTTGGGATGTCGTCGCCCGCGCGCCCGCCGAAGGCCGCATCGAAGCGATCGCGACCAGCGCATGGTTCGGCTTCCAGGACGATATCGTCATCCGCATCCGCCCCGACGGGTCCGGCAGCAAGATCGACATCCGCTCCAAGAGCCGCGACGGCGAATCCGACCTCGGCGTCAACGCCAAACGCATCCGCGAGTTCGTTGCAAAGCTGAAAGCACCCTCATGAATCCCCCGACCATA
>CADECW010000019.1:0-50228 GCA_902825855.1 uncultured Rhodospirillales bacterium
CCTAGTCGTCGAGCTCTTTCTTGATGAGCTTGAATTGTGCGTCGAACTTGAATTCATACTTCTTGTTGTCCGCACAGGTCGCCTCGACTTCGAAGTTCCCGTCGTCGACTTTCATCTCTTGCGCCGTACATCCGTCCGCCTTGACGGCCTCGGTCAGACGCGCGCGCTCCTGATCCGTGAGAGGGCGATCATCCGCAAATGCCGAGCCCACTGTAAGCAGCAGGAACGCCGACGCCAACATCATCACACGCATGAGTTTTCTCCTGTCTGTGAATGACCATATCAGAGCGAACCTGAATGGAAGATGAACGAGCCGTTCAGCGTTGGTTCATGTTGCAGTGCTACTATCAGGCGACAGGTTTCCGGAGTGGCGCCTGAAAGCAGCCATTGCCATTCTGGTCACCCGAACGAAGGGCACAACCATGAGCTCTGTGATCGCCTTTCTCCTGGCCGTCGGCCATGACCCCAGCAAATCCGGCTCGGCTCGAAACAAACTGTGGGAGCCGGCATTTCTGCTGGGATTCGTCGGCCTTGCCGCGTTGTTCGTCTGGGAAGTCGTGTCGAGCTGAAGCGGAGGCACGCTCCATGCAAATCGAGCGGGGTCGCCGCGATAGCTCCATCGTTCCGGGCATTGTGGGTATCATCGTCGCCGGAATGCTGTCGGTGGGTTTGCTTTCCTGCGACCTTGTCGCCCCCCTGTCCGACCTTCACATCGTGCGCCGCCAGATCGACGATGCGATCAAGGAGCTGCATCGTCAGCAGCTTTCCGCGACTGCATCGCCGTCGGAGCGACCTCGTTAGAATTTCGCGGCCGACCGGCGACAGAGTTTCGTCCCCTGGCGACTCCAACCGTCGATAGCCCGGTCGTCTGTTTAAAGAAGTCCGCCGTGGACGAACCTTGCGCTAGATGCCTGAAGTGCCACGGACACGGGGCATCATGATCATGTCCCACGGGCTCGGCACGTCGCCGTGCGGCACCCAGACGAGCGCCGGCGCATCGAGCGCGAACGCCTTCCTGAGGCAGTCCTCGAGCTGGCACGCGTCGAGCGCCTTGAACGACGCCACGCCGAAACTCTCGGCGAGCTTGACGAAGTCGGGATTGTGCAGGTCGGAAGCGATCAGGCGGTTGCCGTAGTGCTGCTGCTGGATACGCTTGACGTTGCCGAAGCCGCCGTTGTCGAAGACAACGACGACGACCGCGAGATTGTGGCGCACTGCGGTGGCGAGTTCGCCGACCTGGTACATGAACCCGCCGTCACCCGCGATCGCCAGCACTTTCCGGTCGGGCATCGCGGCCTTGGCGCCGAGCGCCGTACCGAATCCCCAGCCGAGATTGTCCTGATAGCCGGGCGACAGGAAGCAGCGCGGCTTCTCTATGGGAAGCGCGACGCGCGAGGCGAAGCCGATCTGCGAGACTTCGTCGACGAAGATGCCGTCTTCCGGCAGCGCGGCGCGAATCGCCTTCAGGAACGAGACCTGGGGCTCCAGTCGCGACAGGCGGTCGGCAAGCCAGGCGCGGTGGCCCTTCAATTCCTCGGCGCGCGAGGGGCGCGGCCGGTTGTGCCTGGTCAGGGCCGCGATCAGCGCGCGCAGCTGCGGTGCGGCGTCGCCGATCAGCGCAACGTCAGGCTTGCGCAGGCGATCGGGCTCGTCGGGATCGATATCGAGGCGCACGACCTTCAGGTCGTTGTCGATTCCCCAGCTGCCATTCTGGATGAAGAAGCGCGTGCCGACCGCGAGCACGGCGTCGGCGTCCTTCCACAGGCGGTGCCCGACCGGCATGTCGACGGCCAGGCGATGGCCACTCGGAATGACGCCACGTCCGCGACGATAGGAGCTGACCGGCGCCTCCAGCAGTTCGGCGAGCTGGATGACCTCGGTGCTGGCGCCGATGGCTCCGCCGCCGACCACGATGATGGGCCGCTCGGCCGCGCCCAGGATTTTGGCTGCCGCCGCGATCGTATCAGCGTCGATCGCGTCGGCAGGCCGCGGCAAGGGTGCGTCGGGCAGCACCACTTCGGCTCGCTTGGCCCAGGTGTCGAGAGCGCATTCCAGAGCAACCGGCCGCGGTCGGCCGATGGTCGCCTGCCACACCGCCTGGCTCGCCAACATCGGCGCCTCCTGCGGGCTCCTGATGCGCTCGGCCCACTTCGTGATGTGGCGTAGCAGGCCAAGCTGGTCGTGAATCTCGTGCAGATGGCCGTGGCCCTTGTCGATGTCGGCCTGCGGGATCTGGCCGATGAGGCCGATCACCGGCGCGTTCATGCCGTAGGCGGTGAGCAGTGCCGCGCTCGCATTCAGCATTCCCGGGCCCGGCACCACCGCGAAGACTTGCGGCTTGCCGGTGGCGAGGGCCGCACCGAGCGCCATGTAGGCCGCGGTCTGCTCATGTCGTGGATGAATGACGCGCAAGCGGCCGGCGGCGTGATAGAAAGCATCGAACAGTGGATCGTGATGCAGGCCGGGCAGGGCATAAACCGTGTCGATGCCATGGCGCAGGAGGGTTTCGACCGTGGCTTCGGCAGTGGTCAGGCGGGGCATGCTGCCGGTCTATATAGGCTGTCGGATGCGATCAAGGCGCGGTCCGTGCGTCTGATCCTGTTCGGCCTGCTGGTCCTGGGCGCGCTGGTTCTCGCCGTCGTGCTGCTTGCCTGGCTCGCTGAGCGGCGGCTCGACCAGACCGCCGAGGCGCGATCGTTCAGCGAGGTCGCGGGCCTGCCCGACGTCGATGTGGCGCTGGTGCTGGGCACGGCGCCGATCGGACCAGAAGGCGGGCCCAACGTTTACTTCGTTCGTCGTCTCGATGCCGCCGCTGCGCTGTGGAAGGCCGGCAAGGTCAAATACTTCATCGTCTCCGGCAGCCCCGGCGAACCCGCCGCGATGCGCGCCGGCCTGATCGAGCGCGGTGTGCCGGCGGCAGCGATCTACGACGATCCGGCAGGCTATCGCACCTGGGACTCGGTATTGCGTGCGCGTGACGTCTTTGGCCAGAAGCGCCTCGTCATCGTCTCGCAGCGCTTTCACCTCAGCCGGGCGCTGTTCCAGGCGCGGCACGCCGGAATCGCGGCCTGGGGCTTCGAGGCACGCGACGTCGATTCGGCGTACAGCATTTTCACGGAACTGCGTCGCTTTCCCTCGGCTCTGCGCGCCTACGTCGACGTTTGGACGGGCGCACCGGCACGCGACAGCGGTCCACCCGTGAAGATCGGGATCGATCCACCTCGATGAAGCGTCACGAGCCTGGCTACCGAAGCCGACCGTCGGTGACAGCAGCCATGTCGCGCAGCTCGGGCACTGGAGAGACCACCGGCTTGCCGGCGAAGTGGGCATCGAGGTTGCGGCGTACCAGGGAGGTCATGCGTCGCTGAGCATGCTCGGTGCCGCCGCCGAAATGCGGCGTCATCACGAGGTTGTCGAGGCCCAGCAGTTCCTGGCCCTCGTAGGGCTCCTCGTCATAGACGTCGAGCGCGGCGCCCTCGATGACATTGTGGCGCAAGGCATCGGCGAGCGCCGCCTCGTCGACGGCCCAGCCGCGGCTGATGTTCAGGACATGACCGCGCGGACCCAGCGCCTTCAGGACCTCGGCGTTGATGATGTGCCGGTTGGAGGCGTCGGACCGCAGGGAGACGATCAGGTAGTCACACCAGGTTGCGAGTGCCATGACGTTGGGGAAATAGGCAAAGTCGACATCGGTCCGCTTGCTGCGGTTGCAATAGCCGATCTCGACGTCGAAGCCCTTGATGCGCTTGGCGAACTCCATGCCGATGGCGCCGAGACCGAGGATGCCGACCTTGCCGCCGGTCAGGCCGGCGATGGGGCCGAAGCGGTTGGGGATGCGCTTGGTCCAGTCGCCGCGGCGGATCATCTTGTCGGCCCGCACGATGCGCCGTGTCGAGGCGAGCAGGATGCCGACCGCCATCTCCGCGACGTCGGGCGCGTTGGCGTCGGCGCCATGCGTCACCATGATGTTGCGTTTGCGCGCGGCAGCGAGATCCATTCGTTCATAGCCCGTGCCGTAGCAGCAGATCAGCGACAGCCGCGGCATCGCCGCCATCAGCGCATCCGAGGCGCCGACGCTGCCGGTCGTGACCAGCGCCTGAACGTGCGGCTGGGCGGCAGCCGGCACCACTGCGGGGTCCGGTTTGTCCATGTGACCCGCGATCTCGTAGCCCTCGGAGAGGGCTGCAAGCGCGGTTTTTGTGAAATGGAAGCCGGTGAGAATGACGGGACGTTTGGCCATGTTCTTCAGTATCCCGCGCCGTGCGCGGTCCGTAAACGTTCGTCTACCACGCGGCGAAAATGCGCCTTGGCAAGCGTGCGGGCCCTGTGCAAGGTGCGCCGCAATATCTGTTTTCCGCGTCTCCAACCGATCCGTTGCTCCATGAAAATCGCCATTCTCAAAGAACGCAGGCCACATGAGACCCGCGTGGCCGCGACTCCCGAGACCGTCAAGAAACTGAAGGCGCTGGGCGCGGAAGAAATCGTGATCGAGGCAGGTGCGGGCGTTGCCGCGGCCTACACCGACGCGGCCTATTTGGAGGCCGGTGCAACGATCGTGCCGGATGCGGCATCCGCGGCCTCGGCGGCCGATGTCGTCTTCAAGATACAGCGGCCGATGCAGGCTGCCGACGGCATCGACGAACTCGCCCTGCTGCGACAGGGCCAGGTGCTGATGTCGCCGCTGGGCGCGCTCACCAATGCAGAGCTCGTGTCGGCGCTGGCAGCGAAGGGAGTGACGGCGTTTGCCCTCGAATTGATCCCGCGCATCACCCGCGCGCAGTCGATGGACATTCTGAGCTCGCAGGCCAACCTCGCCGGCTACAAGGCGGTCCTCTCGGCGGCCAACCAGTTCGGCCGCATCTTCCCGCAGATGATGACGCCAGGTGGCACGCTCGCGCCCTCGCGCGCTTTCATCATGGGTGTCGGCGTGGCGGGCCTGCAGGCGATCGCCACGGCGCGGCGCCTCGGCTCGATCGTGACGGCGACCGACGTGCGCCCGGCTACCAAGGAACAGGTGCAGTCGCTCGGCGCCAAGTTCGTCGCCGTCGAGGACGAGGAGTTCAAGGCCGCCGAGACAGCGGGCGGCTATGCCAAGGAGATGAGCGCCGAGTATCGCGCCAAGCAGTCGGCTCTGGTCGCAGAGCACATCAAGACCCAGGACATCGTCATCACGACTGCACTGATCCCGGGCCGCAAGGCGCCGGTGCTGGTGAGCGAGGACATGGTCACGACCATGAAGCCCGGTTCGGTGATCGTCGACATGGCGGTCGAGCAAGGCGGCAACTGCCCATTGTCGGAATTCGGCAAGGTCGTCGAGAAGCACGGCGTGAAGATCGTCGGTCCGGCCAACCTGCCCGGCGAGCTTGCGACCGACGCTTCCTCGTTGTTCGCACGCAACCTGCTCAACTTCATCACGCCCATGGTCGACAAGCAGACCAAGGCGCTCAAGATCGACACCGCCGACGAGGTCGTGAAGGGCACTCTGGTGACCCAGAACGGCCAGGTCGTGCACCCGTCGCTCACCTCGCAGAACTAGGAAAGCCCGATGGACGACAGAATCGCCGGCGAAGCCGCCAAGCTCGCGAGCCAGGCGCAGGAGCTCGCCACCAGCCTCAAGAGCGTGGCCCAGCAGATCACCGATGCCGCGGCCCAGAGCCCGGTGGTGGCGCTGCCTGACGGCCACATGCCGTTCGTGGCGCTGCTCACCATCTTCGCGCTGGCCTGCTTCGTCGGCTACTACGTGGTGTGGCGGGTGACGCCGGCGCTGCATTCGCCGCTGATGGCCGTCACCAACGCCGTGTCGTCGGTGATCATCGTCGGGGCACTGCTGGCGGCTGGCCTGAAGGGCCTGGGCGCGGCGCAATTGTTCGGCGGCATCGCCGTCGTTCTGGCCGCGGTCAACATCTTCGGCGGCTTCATCGTGACGCATCGCATGCTGTCGATGTTCAAAAAGAAACCAGTCAAGAAGTAGCGGGCGGGAGAGCACAAGGTGATCACCCACGAAATCGCCGCCTACGGCTACTTGATCGCGGCTATCTGCTTCATCATGGCCCTGCGCGGCCTGAGCTCGCCGGAGACGTCCCGCGGAGGCAACCTCTACGGAATCGTCGGCATGGTGATCGCGATCGGCGTCACCGTGGCTTCGCCGGGCGTGGTCGCGCCCTGGCTGATCGTCGGCGGCCTGGTCATCGGCGGCGCGATCGGCGCTGTGGTCGCCATGCGCATCCAGATGACGGCCCTGCCGCAGCTCGTGGCCGCCTTCCACTCGCTGGTCGGCCTCGCCGCGGTGTTCGTCGCGGCGGCGGCTTTCATCTCGCCCGATGCGTTCGGTATCGGCACGCCGGGCAAGATCAAGATGCACAGCCTGATCGAGATGGGGCTGGGCACGGTGATCGGCGCCATCACCTTCACGGGCTCGGTCGTGGCCTTCGCCAAGCTCCAGGGCCTGGTCTCGGGCTCGCCCCTGGTTTTCCGCGGCCAGCATCCGCTCAATGCGCTCCTCGGTATCATCCTGGTCGTGCTCCTGGTGTGGTTCGCCATGCGCGGCCATCCCATCACCTTCATCCTGCTGATCGTGCTGTCGCTCCTGATCGGCTTTCTGCTGATCCTGCCGATCGGCGGCGCCGACATGCCGGTCGTGGTTTCGATGCTGAATTCCTATTCGGGATGGGCGGCGGCCGGCATCGGCTTCACCCTGGGCAACACGGCGCTGATCGTAACCGGCGCGCTGGTCGGCTCCTCGGGTGCGATCCTGAGCTACATCATGTGCAAGGGCATGAACCGCTCGATCTTCAACGTGATCCTGGGCGGCTTCGGCACCGACACGTCGGCGGCGGGCGCGGTCCACGCCAAGACCGACAAGCCGGTGAAGGCAGGTTCGGCCGAGGACGCGGCCTTCCTCATGAAGAACGCTCAGTCGGTGATCATCGTGCCGGGCTACGGCATGGCCGTCGCCCAGGCGCAGCACGCGCTCCGCGAGATGGCCGACCTGCTCAAGAAAGACGGCGTGCAGGTGCGCTACGCCATCCATCCGGTCGCGGGCCGCATGCCCGGCCACATGAACGTCCTGCTGGCCGAGGCGAATGTGCCTTACGACGAGGTCTTCGAGCTCGACGACATCAACCGCGACTTCGCCTCGACGGATGTGGCCTTCGTGATCGGCGCCAACGACGTCACCAATCCGGCCGCCAAGACCGATCCGCAAAGTCCGATCTACGGCATGCCGATCCTCGACGTCGAGAGGGCGCAGACCGTGCTCTTCGTCAAGCGCGGCATGGCCTCGGGCTATGCCGGCGTCGACAACGAGCTGTTCTTCCGCGACAACACCATGATGCTGTTCGCCGACGCCAAGGCGATGTGCGAGAACATCGTCAAGGCACTGGAGGGTTCCGCGCACTAGGCGCGGGCGCGCCGTGGCCACGGGATACATCCTCTACGGGTTCAATCCGTCGCCCTATTCGGTGAAGATGCGGGCGATCCTGCGCTATCGCCGGATTCCCTTCGTCTGGAACGCCATCGGCAATCCGCGCGATGTCGCGGTGGCGGCGAACCTGCCGCCGGTGATCCCGGTCCTGCGCTTCCCCGATGGCCGGCTGATGAACGATTCGACGCCGCTTGCCCATGCGCTCGAGCGCGAGCATCCCGAGCGTTCGATCATCCCCGACGATCCCGCCCACGCCTATCTCGCCGACCTCCTGGAAGACTTCGGCGATGAGTGGGTCACCAAGATGATGTTCCATTACCGCTGGTACTACGCGGCGGACCGCGCCTTCGCGCAGGCCTGGATCATCACGTCGCGCAATCCGGTAATGGTCGAGCCGGAGCGCCGAGCCGGCATGCAGGCCTTCAACGACCGCCAGGTCGGCCGCATGGCGCTGGTCGGCTGCACAGAGCAGAACCGGCCGGTGATCGAGGAAAGCTACCGGTTCCTGCTCGACACGCTCGATCGCCACGTGCGCGAGATCCCGTTCCTGTTCGGCTCGCGCCCGTCGCTGGCCGATTTCGGGCTGTTCGGCCAACTCCAGATCCTGTCGGTGGATCCCACGCCGATGGCCGAGATGCGCGAACGCGCGACCGACGTCTATTGCTGGCTGTTGCGGCTCGACGATGCTTCGGGCGTCGAGGGCGAGTGGCTCGATCCAATGGCGCCACTCCCCGACACGCTGACGGCGCTGCTGCGTCATTGCGGCGACACCTACCTGCCGTTCCTCGCCGCCAACATGCAGGCCTTGCAGGAGGGCAGTGACGAGGTCGCGCTCGATATCATGGGCAGGCCCTATGCCCAGGCGCCTTTCCGTTATCAGGCCAAATGCCACGACGCGCTGCGCAAGAAGCTCGCAGCGCTGCCCGGAGACGTGCGACGGCGGCTCGATCCGGTGCTCGAACAGACGGGTTGCCTCCGCTACCTTGCCTGAATGAAGCGATGCCGTACCGCCATCCTCTTTGACGTGGGCGGTCCCCTCGACATGGAGCTCGCCTGGGAGATTGCGGTCGACGGCGCCATTGCCTCGGCCTGCGGGCTGGAGGGTATCCGCGTCGATCAGGCACTGGTCGACGACGCATCGCACGCGGCGGTCGCCGCCTTCGCGAGCGATGCCTACGCACACATGATCGAGACGCTGTGCGGCGGTGATCCGGCCACGATGCGACGGGTCCACCAGCGCGTGCGCGCCATGGTCGGCAATCTCGATGTGTTCCAGCTGCGGCCCGACGTCGATCGGCTGCTGCGCCAGCTCAACGACCGCGGCGTGAGGCTCGGCATCGTCGCCAACCAACCGCAGGCGGCGCGCGAGCGCCTGGCGCGCGCCGGCATCGGCGATTTCTTCGCGTATCAGGGCCTGAGCGGCGCCACCGGCTTGAGCAAGCCCGACCCGCGGGCCTTCCAGGCGGCAGCCGTGGCGCTGGGTGTCGTGCCGGCCGGTTGCATCATGGTCGGCGACCGCATCGACAACGACATCGCGCCTGCCAAGGCGCTCGGCATGGCGACCATCCAACTGCGCGTCGGTCGCCATCGCCGCCAGCGCCCGCGTTCGCCGGCCGAGGAGCCGGACGTGGTGGTGACGGACGTTCTTGAACTCGAAGCTGCAGTCAATTCCCTGCTGCTACGCCCGTGAGAACATCAGTCTCAGTGATGGTGACTGGCGCCGAAACGATGGATATGCAGTGGCGCCTTGGCCAGCCCGGGACAGAATGTGCCGACGACCTTTTCGAGGCGGTCGTAGAGCTTCTTGGCCGGTGCGGAAACCTTCTCGCGCCGCAGCCGTGACTCCTCGGCCTTGGCGGCAAGCTTGGCGAGATCGACGGTGAGCAGCTTGCGGTCGGCGACCACCATGCGTCCGCCGATCATGACCGAATGCACCGCCGTGCCGTCCTCGGTGTGGACCAGGGCATTCACCGGGTCGTTGGTCGGGATCCAGTTGATGTGGTGCAGATCGAGGAAAACGATGTCGGCCTTGTAGCCCGGCGCGATGCGGCCGATCTGTTTGTCCAGGCCGAGCGTGCGTGCGCTGCCTTCGGTCGCGGCAAGCAGGACCTCTGCCGTGGTGATCCAGCGTTCGACGTCCGGGCCCTGGACCTTGGACGCGAACGAGGCGTGACGCATGGCCTCGTACATGTTCTGATTGTCCGAGCAGTTGGCGCCATCGGTGCCGATGCCGACATTGATGTCGGCGCGCAGCATGGCGCGCATGTCGGCAAGTCCGTTTCCCAGCCGCATGTTGGAGCCGGGATTGTGCGCTACCGAGGCGCCGCGATCGCCCAGCCGCTTCATGTCTTCGCCGTCGAGCCACACGCCGTGGGCGACGGTGAAGCGCTCGTTGACCAGCCCGAGCTTGTCCATGTGGGCGGCGAGCGAGGTGCCGTAGCGCCTGTAGCCGGCCACGACCTGCACCTTCGATTCGGCAACGTGGCTGTGAATGCCGACATCGTATTCGCGTGCGAGGTCGCGGCAGGCGATCAGGAAATCGTCGCTGCAGTGGTGCGGGATGGTCGGGCCGAGCGCCAGCATGACCTTGTCGAAGGGCCATTTCTGCAGCGCTTTCTTCATCTGCCGGGTCGTAGCCTTCCACGGCGCGTAGCGGAAGCTTTCGACCTCTTTCTGCAACGCCGGAGAAAGGCGCTCCATCAGGCCGGGAATGGCGTCGAAGAAGGTGATGTCGGCGACCATGGGCGCCAGCACGGCGCGCATGCCGACCTCTTCGTAGGCCCTGGCGATGGCCGACAGCCCGTCGACCGACGGCAGCGGGAACTCGGCGGCGAGATCGTAGGCCGCGGTGCAGCCCTTCATCACCATCTCGGCCGCGCCGATCATGGACGACAGGTACTTGTCCTCGAGCGTGCGGCCCGAGCCTATCCACTGGCTTGCCGTCAGCAGCAGTTCGAGCGACCACAGATCGCCCAGGCCCTTGCCGAGATTGCCGGGACTGTGGGTGTGGGCGTTGATCAGGCCGGGATGCATCAGCCGATGCCTGGCGTCGACCACCGCGGCGCCTGCAGGTGCCGCGAGGCCGGGCCGGCCGATCTCGGCGATGGTGTCGCCTTTGACCAGGATATCGGCCGCCTGGGCCTTGCGCTTGTCGATGTCCAGAAGCCTGCCGCCGCGGACGATGGTGTAGGGGTGCTTGGGTTTGCTTGCCATGGGCGATACTCTTGCAGAGATCACGCCAGAGGAGAACGCCATGAAGCTCGAAGGCAGGTGCTATTGCGGCAACGTCCGGTATGAGGCCGAGGGCGAGCCCATGATGAAGGCCCAGTGCCATTGCCGGGAATGCCAGTACATCACAGGCGGCGCACCCAACATGTGCATCGTCATGCCGCTTCAGGGCTTCAAATACACGAAGGGCGCGCCCAAGCAGTTCACGCGCAGCGATCTCGAGAAGCCGGTGACACGGGAATTCTGCCCTGACTGCGGCACCCATCTCGCCACCCGGCCGCAGCGTCCGGTCATCGTCGTGAAGGTCGGCACGCTCGACGACCCTAAGCTCTATGGCGGCCCGCAAATGGCGATCTACACCATGGACAAGCAGCCGTTTCACCAGGTTCCCGACGGCCTGCCGGTGTTCGAGCGCATGCCGCAGCGCTGAAACGCAAAACCCCCGGGCGAGCCGGGGGTCATATTCGAGTTCGAGCCGGGAGGTGAGGGCTAGTAGCCCTCGCGCTCCATGCGCTTGCGCATGAGCTTGCGGGTCCGGCGGATGGCCTCGGCGCGCTCGCGGGCGCGGCGCTCGGAGGGCTTCTCGTAGTTGCGGCGGAGCTTCATCTCACGGAAGATCCCTTCGCGCTGCATCTTCTTCTTCAGGACGCGCAGCGCCTGATCGACGTTGTTTTCACGAACGAGAACCTGCACTTCGATCGCTTCCTTCCATGCATGGTGGGGCGCCCCGGAAACGGCTCCGGGGGCAATTTCGAGGCGGCGGTCGTATCACAGGGAAAGTCCCTTGGGAAGCCCGGGGAACTCCCTATATTCGCCTGATGGGCATTGAAAATAACAAAAACCCGGTCGATCCGGACGCCGAATTGCGCGACCGGTTGTCGGACGCCATGCTCTCAGAGGCCGCCTTCGAGGGCTGGAGCCGGGCCGCACTGCGGGCTGCGTCCCGGCAGCTCGAGCTGCCGGCAGGCGAGGCGGACCGATTGTTTCCTGGCGGGCCCATCCAGGCGCTCACCTACGCAAGCGAGCGCGCCGACCGGCGCACGGTCGAGGACATGGAAAAGGAGGGTGTTGCCAGCCTCAAAATACGCGACCGAATAAAGAGCGCCGTCCGCATCCGGCTCGAGCGCCACTCCGGCAACCGCGAGGCCGCGCGCCGGGCGCTCGCGCTGCTCTCCCTGCCATTCAACGCGCCGCTGGCGATGCGCCTGCTGTACCGCACGGTGGACGCCATGTGGTACGCCGCAGGCGACACCAGCACCGATTTCAATTTCTACACCAAGCGGGCCACCCTCGCGGGCGTCTACTCCTCGACGCTGCTCTACTGGCTGAACGACCGCTCGCCAGGAACCGAGGCGACCTGGGGCTTCCTCGACCGGCGCATCGACGATGTCATGAGGATCGAGAAGTTGAAGAGCCAGGTGAAGTCCTGGACCGGGGGCTCGGTCAGAACCGCTTCAAGAAGGTGACATGCCCCATCTTGCGGCCGGGGCGCGCCGTTGCCTTGCCGTAGAGATGCAGCCTCGCCGTCGGATCGCCGAGATAGCGCAGCCAGTGGTCGGCTTCGTTGCCTATGAGGTTTTCCATGCGCGACGGCATCAGCACGTCGACCGGCCCCAGCGGCAGGCCGCAGACCGCGCGCACGAGCTGCTCGAACTGGCTGGTGGCGCAGGCATCGATCGTCCAATGACCCGAATTGTGGGGCCGCGGCGCGAACTCGTTGGCCAGCACGCGGCCGTCCCTGGTGACGAACATTTCCAGCGCCACGATGCCTGTGAGATCGAGACCAAGCGCCAGTTCGGCGCCGTAGCGTTCGATGGTGGCCAAGGTCGCCGGCGCGAGGCCCGACGGGACCGTCGTGGTGCGTAGAATGCCATCGCGATGGTCGTTGAGACCGATCGGGAAGCAGCGCGTTTCGCCATCGAGGCCGCGCGCCACGATGGCCGAGGTCTCGCAGGCGAAATCGACCAGCGCCTCCAGTATGCAATCGCGCCGCCCCAACTTCTGCCACGCGGCGGCGAGGCCGGCGCGGTCGGCGACCCGGATCTGGCCCTTGCCGTCATAACCCTCGGTGCAGGTCTTCAGGATCCCGGGCAGCGCGGTAGCGGCGGCGATGTCGGCCTCACTGCGAATAGCCTGATAGGAGGCCGTTTCGATACCGAGTGTGCGGAAGAACTCCTTCTCGCGCAGCCGGTGCTGGGCGAGGTGGATCGGCTTGATGCCCGGCCGCACCGGCTTGAGGCGCTGGCATTCGGCCACTGTCGTCTCGGGCACGTTCTCGAACTCGTAGGTGATTACGTCGACCTGGGTCGCGAAGCGCGCCAGGGCGGCCGTGTCGTCATATTTGCCCTGGATGTGCGCCGCTGCGACATCGCCACCGATCGAATGCTCCTCCGGTGAATAGACCACGCAGCGATAGCCCAGCCGGGCGGCAGCGAGCGCCGTCATGCGGCCCAATTGGCCGCCGCCCAGGATGCCGATGGTCGAACCTGGGGGGAGAGGCTTGGTCGAACTCATTTCCTAGCGATGCGGTGTCGCGACCTCGTCCGATGGCGCCCTGGCGACAGCGTCGGTCTGCCGGGCCCGCCATCTTTCCAGCGCCTGCATGATCCTGGTGTCGCCAAGACCAACGATGCTGGCGGCGAGAAGTCCTGCATTCACCGCGCCCGCGCGTCCAATGGCGAGTGTGCCGACAGGGATGCCGGCAGGCATCTGGACAATGGAAAGAAGACTGTCCTGGCCTTTCAGGGCGGCGCTCTCGACCGGCACGCCGAGCACTGGCAGGGGGGTCATGGAAGCGGTCATGCCCGGCAGATGGGCAGCACCGCCGGCGCCGGCAATGATGACCTTCAGGCCACGACCTTTGGCGGCGGCGGCGTAGCTCATCATGCGCTTGGGCGTGCGATGGGCAGAGATGATGCGGGCCTCGAACGGCACTCCCAGCGCCTCGAGTGTCTCGGCGGCGTGGCGCATGGTCGCCCAGTCGGACTGGCTGCCCATGATCAGGCCGACCGCCGGTTTGCGCGCGGTTCGTTTGGCGGTGGATTTGGCCATTTCGTCTCAGGCGATGATATCGGGAATCAACTGGCTTTCCAGCCTGAGGATCTGGTCCTTGAGGCCGAGCTTGCGCTTTTTCAGCCGCTGCAGCTGAAGCTGGTCGAACGGCGGTTTCTCGAGCAGGCGGTCGATCACCTCGTCGAGGTCGCGGTGCTCGCTCTTCAAGGCCTCAAGCTTGGCTTTGAGGGTTTCGGCGTCCTGCGGCTCCGAAGGAGGGTTGCTCATGCTCTGGCCACCTTGCCCTGCGCCGTGTACCCCTTCGCCCGGCCAAAGGGAAGCACCGAAGGTGTCGGATTTTCTGCCTCATCCATTCTGGAATTTCTCGCTCGAGCTTTATGCCGGCGAGGGCGTTGCCGAGGCCTGCCTGGACCTGCAGGAAAGGCGCGGCTGCGACGTGAACATATTGCTCTTCTGCTGCTGGCTCGGCGCCTCCGGCCGGCCGACGCTGACGGCCGCCCGCCTGCGGACCATCCTGACCGCGAGTGATGCCTGGCAGGCCGAGATCGTACGACCCTTGCGTGCGGTGCGACGACTGCTGAAGGATCGGCCGTGGCCGGATGCGATGCCTGAAACGGTCGACGCGGTGCGCCGACGCGTCGCCGATGCCGAACTCGCGGCGGAACATGCCGAGCAGATCAAGCTTGCCAGTCTGCACTCACCGTCGGCCGACCGCGATCGACCGGTCGAGAAGCGCCTGCGCGCCGCGGTCGGCAACCTCGGCGTCTACGCGGTGTGCCTGGGGGTGACGCCCGACGCCAAGGATCGTGCCGCCGTGGTGGCGCTGATGAAGGGAACGTTTCCGACGCTCACCGCGGACGAAATCGTGCGGGTGGTCGGCTAGGTGATGAGCCGGGCGTGCCTTGAGTTTACCGATGGCAACAAATTGCATTGGGGAATGGGAGTGAGTTCCATTTCACGCGCAGTTTCTTACGTTTGACGGGTTGGTTCCGCCGGATTTTTCCTCAGAGTTCCTCAGCAGAAAGGCCTTGAAATACGAGTATGCAGGCGACAATTCAGCCGTGCTGGCCGTCTCGCCAGTTATGCACAGCGGCAGGCATGCCCGATTCGGCGTGACTCGCTGCAATGAAGGAGTCACAGTTCTTCGTCCGCAACCAGCTCGGAGGTCGCCCGTGAGCACAGTGGACCATATCGAAGCGCTCAAGGCCAAGCATGCTTCCCTTGAGCATGCGATCGATCAGGAGAATATGCGCCCGCATCCCGACGACGATGCGATATGCAGCCTCAAGAAGCGCAAGCTACAAATCAAGGACGAGATTGCCCGATTGACCGCCTCCAGCACACGACACTGACGCTCCTGTTCCAAGGCCGGCCTCACTGGGCACGGCCGCTGCTTCGACGGCCCCGAGCGGGGCCGCGGGCGAATCCGCCCGCCTGAAGCGGGTGGTGACGGCGGCTGCCAATGCGCTGATCCAGAAGGCGCGGTCTTATGTCCGGTCTCGCGCGCTGGTCTCAGTTCAACTTGTGCAGGTTCACTGTCCAGCTCACCGGGCCGAAGGCGCCCTGTGACCTGCCGCTGCATTGGGCGACATTGTCGGCGCCGCGTTGGCAGACGAGCTGATCGGCGTACCAGCGCGACCCGTCGTTGCACGATGAATCGCCGTCGCGGATGCGCAGCGTCGGGCCATCGAAACGCGCCTGCGCACGGGTACGGCACGCGGTGCGGCCGCGCCGCCACTCGAGCTGGCCGTTGCCGTTGGCGTCGAAGCAGTAGGACGACACGCCGGGCTGACCCTGCATCGGCTCGTGGCGGAACGGATCGGTGCGCCAGCAACCCGACATGAAGGAATAGTCGTTGGTGGGCGCGGGCAGGCGCAGGCGGTTGTCGTTGGGATTCGGCTGGCGCGGCGTAGGCGCCGGAGCGGGCGTCGGTGCGGGCTTGGGCGGCGGCGGCGCGACCGCCACCTGCGGCGGTGGCTTCGGCTGTTCCGGCGGCTTGCAGTCGGCGATGCGCTTCTTGAGCTCGGCCTCGATCAGCGACAGCTCGACCTTGAGAATGCGTTCGCGCGACTGCTCGGTCGAGAAGCGTGCTTTGAGGGCGGGCGTCGGATCGGGCGGCAGTTCGCCGGGCGGCGGTGCGGGTGGGCCTTCGCGAGTAGCCAGCGACAACGATGGCTCGGCGGGCAGCAACTCCCGCAGCAGCCAGGCCGCTCCCAGCAGCAGGAGCATCAAGGGCAGGGCGAGCAGCAGCGTGCGCAGCCACGGGATGCTCGTGCTCGCCGCGCGTATCGCGGGCAACGCAGTCACGGCGGGAGCTTCGAGCACCGGGCGTCGCCCTGCTGGGTTGACGGGAACTGGCTCGGGGGGCGGGGGCGGCGGCGTTGCCGGCAGCAGCGAGGCGGCGGCCTCCTTCTCGTAGCCCCAGCACGCGATGACCGGCCGCTCGCCGACCATGAAAACGAACGACGGTGCCGGCGCACGCGCGGCCAGCTGCAGCGACAGCCCGACGACCCCCATGTCCTCGCGTGGGCCGGCGCCGGCCAACGTATCGCCGAGGCGTCGGATCTCGGCCAATGCACGTTCGACCCTGGCCATCACTTCGATGCGCTTTCCCGATGGCAGTGCCGACAAGGGCTGAACCGTACCAGGCCAGTCGGCGTACCAGTCGATCGCCTTGCCGTCCTCGTGCTGCTGCGGATCGGCAAGAAGCCCGGCGGCGTCGTCACCCAGCCGGCGACGCACCACGCGGCGAAGCTGTGGGGCGGCGTTGTGCAGCGGCTCGCCGCGCACCCCGAGGGGGCGCACGCCGCTCCGCGTGGTGATGATCAACGTGGTCGGGCCGGCCATTCCGCCAACAAAATAACCGGCCGATTATGGCGAGGCGATGATCGGTTCAGGCCATTCGGCCGCCGCCTTCCAACCTCCGACAGCCCCTATTGGGAATGCTCATCGGCGATTAGACCTGCTTTGCCCATTCCCGCAGGACGAACTTCTGGACCTTGCCGGTCGAGGTCATTGGCAGGTCGCGGAAGACAATGAAGCGCGGGCACTTGTAGGAGGCGAGATTGGCGCGGCAGTGGGCGATGATGTCGTCGCCCGTGACGGTCGAACCGGGTTTCAGCACGACGAAGGCACAAGGCGTCTCGCCCCATTTCTCGTCCGGCTTGCCCACCACGGCGACATTGGCCACGGCCGGATGCTCGATGATCACGCCTTCGACCTCGATGGTCGATATGTTCTCGCCGCCCGAGATGATGATGTCCTTCGAGCGGTCGCGCAGCTCGATGTAGCCGTCCTCGTGCAGCACACCCAGGTCGCCGGAATGGAACCAGCCGTGCTCGAACGCTTCGTGCGTCGCCTTGGCGTTCTTCAGGTATCCCTTCATGGTGAGATTGCCGCGGAACATGACCTCGCCCATGGTCGCGCCATCGCGCGGCACTTCCTTCATGGTCGCGGGATCCATCACCGTGACGCCATCCTCGGCGGCATAGCGCACGCCCTGACGCGCCTTGAGCTGGGCGCGCTCGTGTGACGGCTTGGCATCCCAGTCCTCGTGCCACGAGCAGATCGTCGCCGGGCCGTAGACCTCGGTCAGCCCATAGACGTGGGTGACGCGGAAATTCTCCTTCTCCAGCGCCTCGAGCACCGCAGCGGGCGGCGGCGCCGCCGCCGTCATGAACTCGACCTTGCGCGTGAGCGGCTGCCGCTCCTCCGGCGTGGCGCCGATGATGAACTGCATGATGATGGGCGCGCCGCACATGTGGGTGACGTTGTGGGCCACCAGCGCATCGTAGATCGCCTTGGCGCCGACCCGGCGCAGGCAGACCGAGGTGCCGGCGACGAGCGCCAGCGTCCATGGAAAGCACCAGCCGTTGCAGTGGAACATCGGCAGCGTCCAGAGGTAGACCGGATGGACGCCCATGGCCCACTGCGTGGCGTTGCCGTACGCCGCCAGCGCCCCGCCGCGATGGCTGTAGACCACGCCCTTGGGGTTGCCCGTCGTGCCCGACGTGTAGTTGAGCGAGATTGCGTCCCATTCGTCAGCTGGATAGGCCCAGGCGTAGTCGTCGTCGCCGGTCGCGAGGAATTCCTCGTAGGTCGTGTCGCCGATCTGGCCGCGGTCCTCGCACATCGGGTCATCGATATCGACGACCAGCGGCTGGACCTTGGCGATGGCAAGCGCCTCGGTCACGGCCTTGTGGAATTCGCGGTCGACCAGCAGCACCTTCGTCTCGCTGTGGTCCAGGATGAAGGCGATCATTGCCGCATCGAGCCGCGTGTTCAGCGAGTTCAGCACGCCGCCGCTCATCGGCACGCCGAAATGCGCCTCGTACATCTCGGGAATGTTGGGCGCCATGATCGCGACCGTGCTGCCGACGCCGATGCCGACCTTCTCCAACGCCGAAGCGAGCTTCTTGCAGCGGGCATACGTCTCGGCCCAGCTCTGTCGGCGCGCGCCGTGGATCAGCGCGATGCTGTCGGGATAGACAGCTGCGCTACGCTCGATGAATTGCAGGGGGGTCAGCGGCGCGTAGTTGGCTTGTGTCTTGTCGAGGTCGCGCTCGTAGATGTTGGCGCTGAGCTGGCGCGCCTTGTGCGGGGCGGGCCGCGGCGAGGGCATGCGTGTCACCGACGGCCGGTTCTTGACCGAGCGGCGCAGTGCCGGACTCGGAACGGGCTTCGGCGCCAACACCTTCTTCTTGGTCACGGACTTTCGGACGGCGGGCTTCTTGGCCTTGGCCGCCTTGCGCTTTGCCGGCTTGCTGCCCTTGCCTGATCCCTGTTTCGACTTGCCCTTGGCCATGCTCGCTTCCCGTTGCCTGACGGACGCCGGCACTTTCACACAAAGGACGGGGTCTTCTCCAGTCTTTCAGAGGGAGGAACGCAGCAAACGTAATTTTTCCTTAGCGCATGGAGGCGACAGGACCGTTACCATCGCTCCATGAGTCCTGTCCGGCTTGCACCAGGCGCCGTACCGCTGGCGGCGTGGCGCGACGTCTATCGCGGCGCATCGGTCGCCCTCGATCCTGCGGCGTACGGCGCCATCGATCGATCGGCACGCGCCGTCGCGTCCATCGTTGCGCGTGGCGAGCCGGTCTATGGCATCAATACCGGCTTCGGGAAGCTCGCGAGCGTGCGGATCGAGGCCAGCGATCTCGAGAAGCTGCAACGCAACATCGTGCTGTCGCATGCCGCCGGCGTCGGCCCGCCGATGCCGGTCGCCGTCGTGCGCCTGATGATGGCGCTCAAGGTCGCGAGCCTTGCCCAGGGTGCATCGGGCGTCCGCGCCGAAACCGTGCGCCTGCTCGAAGCCCTGCTCGACAGGGGTCTCACGCCGGTGGTGCCGAGCCAAGGCTCGGTCGGCGCCTCGGGCGACCTGGCGCCGCTTGCCCATATGTCGGCGACGCTGATCGGTGTCGGGTCCTTCTCGATCGACGGCGCCATCGTTCCGGCCGACCAGGCTTTGGCCGAGGTCGGGCTGTCGCCCTTGTTGCTCGGCGCGAAGGAAGGCCTCGCACTGCTGAACGGCACGCAGTTCTCGACGGCCTATGCGCTGGCCGCCCTGTTCGAAGCCGAGATGCTGTTCGGCTCGGCGCTGGTGACCGGCGCGCTGTCGACCGATGCCGCGCGCGGCTCGGATGCGCCGTTCGATCCGCGCATCCATGTGCTGCGCCGCCATGGCGGCCAGATCGAAGCGGCGGCAGCGCTGCGCCGCGTGATGCAGGGCTCCGCCATCCGCGTTTCGCACCTGGTCGGCGACGAGCGCGTACAGGATCCCTACTGTCTGCGTTGCCAGCCGCAGGTCATGGGCGCCGTGCTCGACATCCTGCGTCATGCAGCGACGACGCTCGCCACCGAAGCCAACGGCGTCACCGACAATCCATTGATCTTCGCCGGTGCCGACGAGGCCCTGTCGGGCGGCAACTTCCACGCTGAGCCGGTCGCCTTCGCCGCCGACATCCTGGCGCTCGCGCTTTGCGAGATCGGCTCGCTCAGCGAGCGCCGCATCGCCATGCTGGTCGATCCCGCCCTGTCCGGCCTGCCGGCCTTCCTTACGCCGAAGCCCGGCCTCAATTCGGGATTCATGATCCCTCAGGTGACGGCGGCCGCACTCGTCGCCGAGAACAAACAGCGCGCCCATCCGGCCAGCGTCGATTCGATCCCGACATCGGCCAACCAGGAGGACCACGTCTCCATGGCCGCGCACGGCGCCCGCCGCCTGCTCGACATGGCGGACAATTGCCGTTCGATCATCGGCATAGAACTCCTGGCAGCAGCGCAGGGCTGTGACTTTCATCGTCCGCTGCTCTCGAGCCCGATGCTCGAGCGGGTGCGCGACCTGGTGCGGCGGCACGTGCCGTACCTAGACGACGATCGTCACTTCCAGCCCGATCTCGCGCGCGCCGGCGACCTGGTCGGCCGCGGCGCGCTGCTCGATGCGATCGGCGACAATATCCTTCCGTCCCTCGACCGGAGCCCGCCATGACGACGCGTTTCGACAACGCCCGCACCGTCCGCGCACCGCGCGGCACCGAACGCTCGGCCAAGAGCTGGTTGACCGAGGCGCCGCTGCGCATGCTGATGAACAACCTCGATCCCGAGGTCGCCGAGCGGCCGGGCGAGCTCGTGGTCTATGGCGGCATCGGCCGCGCCGCGCGAGACTGGCAGAGCTTCGACCGGATCGTCGCGGCGCTGCGCGATCTCGAGGCCGACGAGACGCTGCTGGTGCAGTCGGGCAAGCCGGTCGGCGTCTTCCGCACCCATGCCGATGCGCCGCGCGTCCTCATCGCCAACTCCAACCTGGTGCCGCACTGGGCGACGTGGGAGCATTTCAACGAGCTCGACCGCAAGGGCCTGATGATGTTCGGGCAGATGACCGCCGGGTCATGGATCTACATTGGCAGCCAGGGCATCGTGCAGGGTACCTACGAGACCTTCGTCGAGATGGCGCGCCAGCACTACCAGGGCAGCCTCGCCGGGCGCTGGATCCTGACCGCGGGCCTGGGCGGCATGGGCGGCGCGCAGCCGCTCGCGGCCACCATGGCCGGCGCGTCGTGCCTTACCGTCGAATGTCGACCGAGTAGCATCGAGTTCCGCCTGCGCACCGGTTATCTCGACAAGCAGGCCAGGGATCTCGACGAGGCACTGGCGATCATCGGCCAGGCGACGAAGGACAAGAAGGCTGTCTCGGTCGGCCTTTTAGGCAACGCTGCCGACGTGCTGCCAGAGCTTTTGCGCCGCGGCGTGAAACCCGACTGCCTCACCGACCAGACTTCGGCGCACGATCCGATCAACGGGTACCTGCCGCGGGGCTGGACGCTGGCCGAGTGGGAAGCCAGGCGCGCCAGCGCTCCGGACGCCGTCGCCAAGGCGGCGAAGCAATCGATGGCGGGCCACGTGCGCGCCATGCTCGAGTTCCACAAGCAGGGCGTGCCTACCGTCGACTACGGCAACAACATCCGCCAGGTGGCGCTGGAGGAGGGCGTCGCCGACGCCTTCAGCTATCCGGGCTTCGTGCCGGCCTATATCCGCCCGCTGTTCTGCCGTGGCATCGGTCCGTTCCGCTGGGCTGCGCTGTCGGGCGATCCCGAGGACATCTATCTCACCGACGCTAAAGTGAAGGAGCTGATGCCGGGCAATGCCCATCTGCACAACTGGCTCGACATGGCGAGGACGCGCATCAAGTTTCAGGGGCTGCCGGCGCGCATCTGCTGGGTTGGCCTCGGGGACCGCCATCGCCTGGGACTGGCCTTCAACGAGATGGTGGCCAAGGGCGAGCTCAAGGCGCCGATCGTCATCGGCCGCGACCATCTCGATTCTGGCTCGGTCGCCAGCCCCAACCGCGAGACCGAATCGATGCGCGACGGTTCCGACGCGGTTTCCGATTGGCCGCTGCTGAACGGCCTGCTCAACTGCGCGTCGGGCGCCACCTGGGTGTCGTTGCACCATGGCGGCGGCGTCGGCATGGGATTTTCGCAGCATGCCGGCATGGTGATCGTCTGTGACGGCACGCCCGAGGCCGCGCGCCGCATCGAGCGCGTGCTATGGAACGACCCGGCGAGCGGCGTCATGCGCCATGCAGATGCGGGCTACGAGGACGCGATCGCGTGCGCACGCGAGAAGGGCCTGAAGTTGTTGAACATCTGATAGGGTTACCGCCATCCCGAGCGAAGCCGCCCAACGGGCGACGCAGCCGAGGGACCTTTTCTTGTCGACGCATCAGGAAAGAAAAGGTCCCTCCACTTCGCGCTTCGCGCTCCGGTCGGGATCAGCGCTTCTTGGCCGCCTGCTGGGCGTAGACGAAATTGTCGAATGTATTTTCGGCGACCCGCGACCACAGGTACTGCTCGTCGCGGAACGGTTTCCACGAATCGTAGATCTTCTTGAACTTGGGATTCTTGGCCGCCAGCTCCTCGTACTGGTCGAAGGCGATGTCGTAGCACGCGGCCATTATTTCGCGCGGGAAGGGGCGCAACTCGGCGCCGGCCGCGACCAGCCGGCGCAGTGCTCCCGGATTGCCGGAATCGTACTTGGCGAGCGACCAGTTCATCACCTCGCTGCCCACTGCATTGATGGCGGCACGATAGCCGGGCGGCAGCTTCTCCCATTCCTTGACGCTGATGAAGAAGCCGCTCTGCGTGCAGCCTTCCCACCAGCCGGGATAGTAGTAGTACTTGGCGACCTTGACGAAGCCGAGCTTCTCGTCGTCGTACGGGCCGACCCATTCGGCGGCATCGATCGTGCCCTTTTCCAGCGCCGGGTAGATGTCGCCGCCGGCGATCTGCTGCGGCACCACCCCTAGCTTCGTCAGTACCTGGCCGGCAAATCCGGCGATGCGGAACTTGAGGCCCTTGAGGTCCTCCAGTGTTTTGATCTCCTTGCGGAACCAGCCGCCCATCTGCGCGCCGGTATGAAGGCCCGGCACGTAGACGATGTTGTAGTCGCGCAGGAAGTCGTTCACGAGTTCCAGGCCGCCGCCACAGATCATCCACGCATTGTGATGGCGGGTGTTCATGCCGAATGGCAGCGTGGTGGCGAAGGCGAAGGTCGGATCCTTGCCGACATAGTAGTAGGCGGCGCTCAGTCCCGATTCGACGGTGCCGTTCTGGACCGCATCGACGACCTGCAGCGCCGGCACGATCTCGCCGGGCGCGAACCACTTGATCTGGAACTTGTTGTTCGTGAGCTCGGCGACACGCTTGCAGAAATCGTCGCTGACCGTCGTGGCGATATCGAGGTTCTTGGGAAAGCTCGACGTCAGACGCCAGCGGATCTCCGGCGTGTCCTGCGCGATGGCGGGGGCCGTGACGACCTGCGTTGCGACCGCCGCCGTGCCGACGCCCGCGGCCTTGATCAGACTCCGTCTCTTCATCGTGTTTCCTTCCTCCAGCACGCTCATGATCGGTGTGCGTGGAGAAAGGCTACTTGCTACGGCGCTCGCTGTGACCTCGGCGCCGATGCGCAGATCGCACGGCAGCCGTGCGCACTGCCCGTCGATTTCTTCGGTCGCCGCATCGCAGCGCAAACGGGGTCATTCGAGCTTGATGTCCAGCTCCTTGATCAGCGCCGTGAAGAAGGCCTTGTCGTCGCCGACCTGTTTCGTGAACTCGACCGGCGACTGGTGATGCGCGAACTGCGCCACCATCAGGAGCTTGTCCTTCATGTCTGCTGTGTCGGCGATGCGTGCGACCTCGTCGGAGATGCGCTGGGCGATGGCAGGCGGCAGGCCCTTCGGGGCGAACAGGCCGAACCAGGCGCGGTCGCGAAAGCCCTTCAAGTCCAGCCCGGCCTCCTGCGCCGTCGGCGTGTCCGGCAGGTCGGCGAGCCTGGTGGGGGCATCGACCAGAACGGTGCGCACCTTGCCCGCCTTGGCGTAAGGCACGAAGGACGGGTCGAACACCATCTGGATGCGGCCGTCGAAGATGTCGCCGGTAGCATCGACGATGGTCTTGTAGGGCGCGTGCTGCATCTTGATGCCGGCGGCGCGCGTCAGCACCTCGCCGGTGAGATGCGTGATGGTGCCGAGGCCTGAAGAGCCGAACCAGAATTTGCCAGGATTTGCCCTGGCCAGGGCGACGAACTCCTGCCAGCTCTTGGCGCCGAGCGCATTGGTGATGGTTACCGGCAGCAGAGCCGTCGACAGGCGGCACACCGCGACCAGGTCGTCGGGCTTGTAAGGCACTTGGCGCACACCGGGCGTGATCGCCAGGATGGCGGTGGGCGCGAGCAGAAAGGTGTAGCCGTCGGGTGGGCTGCCCGTGACCATCGCCGCGCCGACGCCGCCGGATGCGCCAGGCTTGTCTTCGACGATGACCTGCTGGCCGAGCACGCTACTCAATCGCTCGGCATAGAGCCGCGCGACCTGATCGGCCGAGCCGCCGGGCCCGTAGGGCACGATGAGACGGATGGGTTTGCCGGGCCAGGCGGCCTGCGCGCGGCTGCCGGCAGGCAGCAAGGCGGCGAGCGCCCCTGCCGTCGCCATTCGACGACCGATCATTCGTTTCCTCCGCTTTCTTGGGCGAAAGGATACTTCTTTGGTGAGCGCGCGCTACTCCAGTGACGCGACAAGTTCGGAGTGCGGCCGGAAGGCCCGCGCTCCGAATATGAGCGGTGTCAGCGCTGCCGCAGCCGGTCCGGCCGGTACTTCTCCATCACGGTATCGAGCTGCTCTACGGAGACATCGAGGGCCGCGGCGAGTTCTTTCTTCTGCGCCTCGGTAGGTGGCGGGCCGCTGGGGTGGCGCGGCACGATCTTCTCGGCGACCTGCCGGAAATGCTCGGGTGTCGTGCCGAGCTCCTGGGCAATCAGCCCGATCGGCGGGCCATCGGGCGTATGGCGCCACGGGCTCGCCACGGCGACAAAGGTCAGGCTGCAGGCCGCGATGACCAGCAAATCCGTCAACCGATAGCCGATGCCCCGCATTCCCGCTCCAATCCAGGTCCTTCGACATTTACGACCGGTCCGGACAATGTATCCCCGCGGTCAGAAGTCCTGGTTCAGGTGGTCCCGCTGCGTGGTGCCCGCATATTCCCGGCGGAAACGGCCGCGGCGCTGCAGTTCCGGCACCACCAGGTCGACGAACTCCTCGATCGCGCCGGGACAATAGATCGGCGACAGCATGAAACCGTCGCCGCCGACCTGGTCGAAATATGCTTCGAGCTGGTCGGCGATTTCGGTGGGTGTGCCTACCATTTGCGGCAGTCCGACGCTCTGGCCATGGTTCTTCGCGACCTGGCGCAGGGTCAGAAGCTCGCCCGTCCCCGTGCGATAGCGCGTCTGCATACGCTGCAGCTTGGGCTCGGTGCGGTGCGCCATGACCGTATCGAGCGGCAGGGTCGAAAGATCGAAATCGAGATGACCGGAGAGGATTGCCAGGCCGCCTTCCAGCGGCACCAGCGCGTTGTGTTCGGCCTGCTTGTCCTCGGCCTCGGCGCGCGAGCCACCGACGATCGGCTGCACGCCGAACAGCATCTTGCACGCCGATGGCGATCGGCCCGCCTCGACCGCGCCGCGCTTGATGTCGTCGTACAATGCCTTGGCGCCGGCAATGTAGGGCTGGATGGCGAACACCGCATCGGCATACCGCGCGGCGAAGTCGCGACCCTTGCCCGAAGTGCCGGCTTGCAGGATAGCCGGCCCCTTGTGCGGCGAGCGCACGACGTTGAGCGGCCCGCGCGACCGGAAGAAGCGACCCTCGTGGTCGATGCGGTGGACCTTGGCGGGATCGGCGAAGATGCCTTCCGCGCGGTCCATGACCACGGCGTCCTCGTCCCAGCTCGCCCACAGCTTGCGGCATACTTCGATGAATTCATGGGCGCGGTCGTAGCGCTCGTCGGTCGCCTTCATCTCCTCGCCGTAATTTGCCGATTGGTTGTGATTGAGCGTGGTTACGACATTCCACGCTGCGCGTCCCTTGGTCAGATGGTCGAGCGTCGCCCACAGCCTCGCCGCATGAAACGGATGCTGATGGCTCACCGAATAGGTCGCGCCGAGACCGATATGCGTGGTCGCGGCCGCCATGAATGAGAGCAGCGGGATGGGATCGTGCTCGGGCGCCTGCGTGGCGTTGCGGATGGCCGGCCCCAGCGAGCCCGTGAAGGTGTCGGAGATGTAGTTGAGGTCGGCGAAGAACAGCATGTCGAGCTTGCCGCGCTCGCAGACGCGGGCGATGTGCTGGTAGAGCTCGGGCTGGCTCCAGTCAAAGCCGGCCGCCGCGGTGCGCGGATGCCGCCACATGGCGACGCTATGGTAGGTCGGGCCATGCACCAGGAACTGCGCCAGGTGCATCATGGGCTTGGGCAAGGACGTCTCCCGCTGGCTCAACAGGCAACCGCATCCCGAGGCGACGCGCGTTTGGGCGCCCCTCCGGGTGCAGGGCTATCGCTTTGACAAATTTTGCCCTCATCCCGAGCGAAGCCGCCCAAGGGGCGGCGCAGTCGAGGGACCTCTTTTTGTCGACGCATCGACAGAAAAGGTCCCTCCACTTCGCCTCGCTTCGCTCGGCTTCGGTCGGGATGACGGAGATAGGAAGCCATATGCGATAGCCCTGCCGTCCGGGTGGGTCGGGGTTAGGATCTCACAAGCGCAAAGGACTCGAAGAAGTGCCGCGTCTCGGGCTGGCTCTCGACGCCGGCGCGGCCGGTCACGCCGAGCTGATACAGCCGATTGCGCGCCCAGTAGAGGCGCACCGCAGTGGTGGTGCCATTGGCCTGGGCAAGGGTGAACTCGCGGCCCTGGGCGCGGCCGAGCGTCAGCTTCCGCTCGCCGCGCAGCGTGTTGCCGGCAGCCATGCCGTCGCGGACCTTGTCGACATCGTGTCGCTCGAAGCGGACAGCGCGATGCGGTCGGGGTAGTCGATCCACGACACCAAAAAGGTCGCGCCGCCTGCCTGTACTTTTGCTTCGGTCATGGTGAGCGTCTGACCGGGTGCGTTGAGCGGCGCCGTTGCCACGGTCGGTGTGCCGGGCATGTCGACGCGGCAGCGACCGCCCTCCGGGCTGAACTCTGTCCAGCCTTGCGCGTTTGCCCCTGCGGCGAGCAGCAGCACCAGACCGATCAATTGCACGACGCGACGCATGACGCTCTCCTCAAAAGGCTTTCCTGACGCTCATGAACACACGGCCCGAAGCCGTAGCTGGTATAGGTCGGGCAGAGCATCGCGCCGGATGGTCACATATCCGGATTGCGGTGGTCCATGGGCGACGCTAAGCCTGTGGAAAGGGAGAAATCAGCGCCATGGCCGTCGGTGACAGATATCGCGCACTCCATCAGCGTTCGCTCCGCGACCCTGAGGGCTTCTGGGCCGAGCAGGCCAAGGCGATCGACTGGACAAGGCCCTGGAACAAGGTGCTCGACGACACCAATGCGCCATTCTACCGCTGGTTCGCCGGGGGAGAGCTCAACACCTGCCATAACGCGCTGGACCGCCACGTGGAAGGCGGCCGCGGCCAGCAGACCGCGCTGATCTACGATTCGCCGGTCACAGGCAGCAAGAAGAGCTTTACCTACCGCGAGTTGCGCGACCACGTGGCGGGACTCGCCGGCGCCATTGCCGCACAAGGCGTCGGCAAGGGCGATCGCGTCATCATCTACATGCCGATGATCCCGGAAGCGGTCATGGCAATGTTGGCCTGCGCGCGGTTGGGCGCGGTGCATTCGGTGGTGTTCGGCGGCTTCGCCGCCAACGAGCTCGCCACCCGCATCGACGACTGCACGCCCAAGCTGGTGCTGACCGCATCGTGCGGCATCGAGCCGGGGCGCGTGGTGCAGTACAAACCCCTGCTCGACCAGGCGATCGAGCTCGCTGGGCACAAGATCCCGCGCTGCCTGGTGTTCCAGCGGCCGCAGGCCGAGGCGTCGATGGTGAAGGGCCGCGATCTCGACTGGAACGATGTGGTTGCTGCCGCCGAACCGCATGGCTGCGTGCCCGTGAAGGCGACCGATCCGCTCTACATTCTTTACACGTCGGGAACGACCGGCCAGCCCAAGGGCGTGGTGCGCGACAATGGCGGCTATGCCGTCTCGCTCGCCTGGTCGATGCAGTATTTATACGGCGTCAGTCCCGGAGAGATCTGGTGGTGCGCCTCCGACGTGGGCTGGGTCGTCGGGCACAGCTATATCGTCTACGGTCCGCTGATCCATGGTGCGACCACGATCCTCTACGAGGGCAAGCCGGTCGGTACGCCCGACGCGGGCGCCTTCTGGCGCGTGATCTCCGAGCACAAGGCGGTGGCGTTGTTCACCGCGCCGACCGCTTTCCGCGCCATCAAGAAGGAAGACCCCGACGGCAAGCTCCTGAAGCAGTACGACCTTTCGAAGTTCCGCACGCTGTTCCTGGCGGGCGAGCGTGGCGATCCGCCGACCATCGAATGGGCGACCAAGCTTCTGGGCGTGCCGGTGGTCGATCACTGGTGGCAGACCGAGACCGGCTGGGCGATCTGCGGCAACTTCGTCGGGCTCGAGCCGATGCCGATCAAGCCTGGCTCCTGCTCGGTGCCGGCGCCGGGCTGGAACCTGCAGGTGCTGGACGAGCAGGGTCAGCCGGTCGCCAGGCAAGGCGAGGTGGGCGCGCTCGCGGCCAAGCTGCCATTGCCCCCGGGCACATTCCCGACCCTTTGGAACGCCGACGATCGCTTCCGTCAGGCCTATCTCGCGGACTATCCCGGCTACTACAAGACCGGCGACGCGGGCTTCATCGACCACGACGGCTACGTCTCGGTGATGACGCGCGTCGACGACGTGATCAACGTCGCCGGCCATCGCCTGTCGACCGGCCAGATCGAGGAGGTGCTGGGAAGCCACAACGACGTCGCCGAGTGCGCGGTGATCGGCGTGGCCGACGAGCTCAAGGGCCAGGTGCCGTTCGGCTTCCTGGTGCTGAAGGCAGGTGTCGACCGGCCGAAGGAAGAAACGGTGCGCGAGGTCGTTCAGCTCGTACGCGACCGCATCGGTCCCGTCGCCTTTTTCAAGACTGCCATCGTCGTGCCGCGCCTGCCCAAGACACGCTCGGGCAAGATCCTGCGCGGCACCATGCAGAAGATCGCCGACGGTGAGCCGTGGAAGATGCCGGCCACGATCGAGGACCCGGCGGCCCTCGACGAGATCACCGGCGGCCTGAAGACGGTGGGGTATGCGGCAAAGGGTTAGTGGAGGCGGGGGCTTCGGCTCGCGCTACCGCAGGTGAAAGGAAGGACAAGGGTATGGCTCTCGATGTGAACCGCTCCGATCTGGTCGTGGGCGTGGTCGGAACTGGCGCCATGGGGCGCGGCATTGCGCAGGTGACGGCGCAGGGTGGCATGAAGGCCGTCATGTTCGACGCCGCAGCGGGCGGTGCTGAGAAGGCTAAGGTTGCGATCCTCGAAACCCTGAAGGGCCTTGCCGCCAAGGGGCGGCTGACGGATGAGGATGTCGCCAAGACCGGTGCCAATCTGGCTGTTGCCGACAAGCTCGAGGACCTGAAGAGCTGCCACGTCATCGTCGAGGCTGTGTTCGAGAACCTCGAGGTCAAGCAGAAGCTGTTCGGCGAACTGGAAGCCGCGGTCTCGCCCGAAACCATCCTTGCCTCCAACACTTCATCGATCCGCATTGCCTCGATCGCGCGCTCGCTGAAGCATCGTGAGCGCGTCTGCGGGATGCACTATTTCAATCCCGTACCGTTGATGAAGCTCGTCGAGGTGATCCGCGCCGCCGACACCGCGCAATGGGTGACCGACGCCATGGTCGCGCTGGGCAAGCGCCAGACACGCGTGCCCGTGGTGGTGGGCGACACGCCGGGCTTTTTGGTCAATCTCGGCGGCACCGCCATCGGCACCGAAGGCCTGCGCATCATGCAGGAGGGCAGGGCCACGCCGTCGCAGATCGACGCCGTCATGCGCGACAGCTGCGGCTTTCGCATGGGACCGTTCGAACTGATGGATCTCACGGGCATCGACGTGAATTTTCCGGCGCGCAAGATCATCTACGAGGGCTTCTTCCACGATCGGCGCATGACCCCCAGCCCCTACCACGAGAGCCTCTACGCGGCGGGTCGGCTCGGCCGAAAGACCGGCGGCGGCTGGTACGGCTACGATGCCAAGGGCGCCAAGGTGGATCCCGGCGCCGACCACCTGCCGTCGGTCGTGCCGGCGGCACGCGTCGTGGTGATGGACACCCACAACGAGAAGCTGGTCGGCCTGGTCCTGGCGGCGGGCGCACAGGCGCTGGCCGCCGACGACGGAAAGAGCCCCATCCTGGTAGCGCCGATCGGCAAGGACTGCACCACGACGGTGGTCGAGCGCGGGCTCGATCCCCGACGCACCGTGGCGGTCGATCTCACCGGCGACGTCGCCAAGCGTCTCACCATCATGACGGCGCCCGGTGCGGACGACCTGGTGCGCGATGCTGCTGCCGCCATCCTGGCGCGCAGCGGCGCCAAGGTGACGCTGATCAAGGATTCTCCCGGCTTTGTCGCCCAGCGCATGTGCGCCATGATCGCGAACCTCGGCTGCGAGATGGCCATGATCGGCATCGCGTCGGCGGCCGACGTCGACACCGCCATGACCCTCGGGCTCAACTATCCGCGTGGGCCGCTGGCACTGGCAGACTGGCTCGGCGTCAGGGACTGCCACGAGATCCTGGTGCAGTTGCAGGCAATCACGGGCGACGATCGCTACCGCCCGAGCCAGTGGCTGCGGCGGCGCGCTCAGCTCGGACTGAGCGCGACGACGATCGAGTAGCTGCAGGCTAGTTCCAGCGATCCGCGACGCGCAGCGGCCGGGGCCTGCGAACGCGCCGCGGCGCGCCGCCGGGCTGAAGGGCGGTGAAGGCGTGGATGGCGAGCCACACCGAGATCGCCAGCACCAGCAGATGGGCGAGCAACAGCGGCGAGCCCAGGCTGGTAGGCGGCAACCCGCGCAGGAAGTCGATCTTGCCGAAGGCCTGCATCACGGTGATGAAGGCGTTGAGATAGAACAGCGTCGCAGCGCCAGTGACATACATCGCTCGCCATGGCCCAGCCAGCCGATGGCGCCACAGCGCCATCAAGGTCGGCACGAAGACCGCCAGCGAAGCGATGGCGATGCCATGTCCCATGCGGAAGCGCGGCAGCACCAGAACGTAGAGCAGCCCCGTGACGCTGGCGGCGAGCGTGGTCACGAGGAACAGCGTCGTCAGGCTCCACGCCTTCGGAGACGCGGAAGGGCGTAGAAGGACAAGCACGCCCGAGGCGATGCCGACCAGACTAAGCACCACATGCACGACTGTGAAAGTCGACAGAGACATCCCGAATATCACGACACTTCTCCAACAACGAAGCATCCACCCAGGGTTCTTTTAGTCCGGCGGCCGTGATCGGGAATCCGGATCGATTGACTGATCGGCCGCTTTCCATGGTGATCGCCACAATGCCGGCACAATGTGCCGAGCGAGACCGGAACGCGGGCGAGAGGCCACGCGGCAGAGAAGCTGGCGCCAACGTAGTAGCAGTCCGTCCATCGTGCATCCGGTCGCCGTGCGGATGCACGACCGTCGATCCGTTTGACAATTCAATTTCATCTATTGCAATTTTCGCCATGGGTCGCTTGTCGCCGTTGCAGCGCAAGGCTGAAACCGACCTCCTGGCCGGGGAGGAACCTCTCGCTGTCCAGGGGCTGGCGCGTGGCCTGTCCGTGCTGAGCGCCTTCCGGCCCGGCGAGAGCGCTCTGAGCAATGCCGAGATCGCCGCCCGCACCGGGCTCTCCCGTCCGACGGTCTCCCGCCTGACCCAGACACTGACGGCGCTGGGCTATCTTGCCTACTTGCCCCGGCTTGGCCGGTATACGCTGGGCGCCGCGATCGCCTCGCTGTGCCATTCCCTGTTGTCGGGCATGCCGTACAGGATCGCGGCGCATCCGTTCCTGCGCGAAGTCGCCGAGGCGACGCGCCTGCCGGTGTCGCTGGGAGCGCGCGACCACCTGCACATGATCAACATCGATACGGTACGCCACGACAATGCGCCGCCGGCGCGCTTCGATCTCGGCGCCCGCATCCCCTTGGCCACGACAGCGATGGGACGAGCCTACCTGTTTGCCGTGCCGGAGTCCGAGCGTCGCGGCCTGCTCGACCGGATCCGGCGCGACGCCGGCCGCGAGTGGCGTACCATTCGTGCGGGCATCGAGAATGGCTTCGAGATGCTGGAGCGCAGTGGCTTCTGCATTTCGGCCGGCGAATGGCGCGCCGATGTCGTCGGTGTCGGGGCGCCGGTCGTCACCGCCGACGGGGTCGTGCTGGCCGTGAATTGCGGCGGGCCGCCCTTCGAGATTTCCGAAGAGCGTGCGATGGCGGATGTCGGTCCGCGGATCGCCCACGCGGCGGCCAGTATTGCAGGGAGTGCGGCTTGAACGACGCGGATATGCAGCACCATGAAGGAGGGAGGATGACCATGTCGAGGTTGAAGATGCGGTGGCGGTTCGCAGCGGGCCTGGCTTTGGGCTCGGTGATGGTGGGCCTGTCGATTCCGGCAGCAGCGCAGGAAGTCGTGCTCAAGGGCGTTGCGGCGTTCCAGGAAGGGTCGATCTACGCCCAGAAATTCGAGCAGTACGTCAAGACGGTCAACGAGAAGGGCAAGGGCCAGATCCGCATCCAGTATCTCGGCGGCGCGCCCAAGGTCATGCCGCTGTTCGATGTCGGAAAAAACCTGAAGGACGGCGTCATCGACATCGTCACGACGTCGAGCGCGTACTACGGCAACGTGTTGCCCGAAGCCGAGGCAATGAAGTTGATCGAGGTGCCGATGGCGGAACTGCGCAGCAACGGCGGGCTCGCCTTCCTCAACAAGCTGCATGTCGAGAAAGCCAACACACAGTTCCTCGCCCGTTTCTACAACTACGAACGGGCGCACATCTTCCTCAACAAGGAGATCGCCAAGCCCGATTTCTCCGGGCTCAAGATTCGCGTCACGCCGATGTACCGGCCGATGGTGGAGAAGCTCGGCGGCACCGGCATCAATTCGACGCCGCCCGAGGTCTACACCATGCTCGAGCGAAACACGGTCGACGGCTATGGCTGGGCCACCCGCGGCATCTTCGACTATTCGTGGCAGAAGGTGACGAAATTCCGGGTCGATCCCGGCTTCTATCATCCCGACATCACGCTGCTGGCCAACCACGACACCTGGACGAAGAAACTGAACGATGCCCAGCGCAAGCTGCTTCTCGATCTCGCGATGGAGATCGAGAACAGCACGGCTGATGTCGCCCTGATCGAAGCCGAACGCAAGAAGCAGGAGGAAGCTGGCATCAAGGTGATCCGCTTCTCTACAGCCGATGAGCAGCGCTATGTGAAGGAGGCGCGCGAGGCGGGGTGGGCAGTGGTCAACAAGATCAGCCCCGAGAACGGTCCGAAGTTGCGCGGCTACTTCGCCAAGGAGTGAGCGAACGGACTCGTCCTGTGTCCATCGCGCTTCGCCTCTTCGAGAAGCTGATCGGCTTCTTCGGTGTCCTGTTCGGCCTGGTAATCGGGCTGATCATCGCGCTGATCTGCATCGACGTCGCCTTGCGCGACTTCGGGCTCGGTTCCTTGTCGTGGCTTATCGAGCTCAGCGAGTACCTGATGTACGCCGGCACCTTCCTGGCGGCGCCCTGGGTTCTGCGCCAGGGCAACCATGTCCGGGTCGACATGCTGTTCGTCGCCTTGCCGAAGCGGTTGGCGGTCCGGCTCGAGCAGCTCGTCGATCTGGTCGGCTTCGCCATCAGCCTCGTGCTGCTCTACTACGGAAGCGCTGTCGTGAGCGACGCCTGGCGCAATGCCATGGTCGCCTACAAGACCTGGTATGTGCCGGAATGGCTGCTGTTCCTCGCGATTCCGGTCAGCGCCCTGATGCTGGCGATCGAGTTCACCCTGCGTTTCATGCGCGTCCAGGGTGTCGTGCGCGATTCGTATGACGTCACCGACCGGGCTTCCTTGTGATGGCATGGCCCGCCGCCCTGGCCATGATGCTTGGCATCGTTTGTCTGGCGATGCTGATCGGCCTGCCGGTCGCCTTCGCCTTCTTCCTCACCAACATCGTCGGCGCAATCGTCTTCCTGGGCGGCGAGAACGGCATCATGTCGTTCCTCCGCGGCTCGATGGCGTCGATCGCCAACTTCAACCTCGCGCCGGTGCCGCTCTTCCTGGTGATGGGCGACATCCTGCTGCGCAGCGGCATGGCCTTCCGCGCCATCGACGCGATCGATCGCCTGATCCTGGCCGTGCCGGGGCGGCTGTCCGTCGTGGCGGTGAGCGGCGGCACGATCTTCTCGGCACTGTCGGGCTCGACGATCGCCACGACGGCGATGCTCGGGCAGTCGCTGCTGCCCGAGATGCTGCGGCGCGGCTATCATCCGTCGATGGCGATGGGGCCGATCATGGCGATCGGCGGCGTCGACATGCTGATCCCGCCCTCGGCGCTCACCGTCCTGCTGGCGACGCTGGCCAGCAGCGTCAGCCGCGACAAGGTATCGGTGTCGGACCTGCTGATCGCCGGCATCATTCCGGGCCTGATCATGAGCGGCTGCTTCCTGATCTGGATCGTGGCGCGGTGCTGGATGCGGCCCGATCTCGCACCTCAGGACGAAGCGGCAAACTCGCCCATGACGCTGGTCGAGCGGTGGCGGCCGTTCTTCATCGACGTTGTGCCGCTGTCGTTCATCTTCATCGTCGTCATGGGAAGCATGTTCATGGGCTGGGCCTCGCCGACCGACTCGGCGGCTCTGGGTTGCCTGGCCACGGTCGCGCTGGCGCTGTGCTACCGGACGCTCAGCTGGAAAATCCTGTTCGAAAGCCTCAAGAGCACCGCGGCCGTGACGACGATGATTTTCTTCATCATCGCGGCCTCCACGACCTTCGCACAGATCCTGGCCTTCTCCGGCGCCACCGACGGCGCGCTGGCCGAGATCGCAAAGTACGAGTTTACGCCGTTGATCGCAGTGTTCGTCATGATCGCGATACTTCTCGTCCTCGGCTGCTTCATGGATCAGATCAGCATGATGCTTCTCACGTTCCCGTTCTTCATGCCGCTCGCCAATGCGCTCAACATGGACCTGGTCTGGCTGGGCGTGATCCTGTTGATCTCGCTGCAGATCGGCCTGTTGACGCCGCCGTTCGGGCTGCTGCTTTTCGTCATGAAGGGCGTCGCGCCGCCCGAGATCACGATGCGGCAGGTCTGGGCTGCCGCCTTTCCCTATTCGGTCATCGTATTCGGCGTGCTGATGCTCGTCGTGTTCGTGCCTTCGGTGGCCACGCTGCTGACGGGAGCCATGCGATGACAGATTCCTCGCCAGTCGATGCGGCACGTCTTCTGGCGGCCAGCCGTCGTGCTCGCGAGCCGGTGCCGGGGCTGCCGCAGGTGCGGACGTTCGACGACGCCTATGCTGTCCAGGCCGCATTTGGAGCAATCTGGGGCGATGCCGTCATCGGCCACAAGGTCGGTTGCTCCTCCGAGCAGTCGCAGAGGCTGGTCAATTCCCCGGGACCGATCGCGGGCGTGCTGTTCCGTGACGCGCACTGGCAGCAACCCGCCGCGATCCCGGCCGCCCGCTTCTTCGTCGTCGGCGTCGAGGCGGAGTTCGGCTTTCGTCTTGGCAAGGACCTGCCTGCTCGGGCGGCAGCCTACGAGCGCGCCGAGGTGAGCGCCGCGGTCGACGCCGTCGTGCCGCTCATAGAGATCTGCGACACACGCCTTTCTGAATGGCGGACGCGCCGTATCGAGGAGATCACCGCCGACAACGCCTTCAACGGCGGAGTCGTCACCGGGCAGCCCTTCGAGGCCTGGCGTGACCTCGATCTTGCAGGCCACGAGGTCGTCCTGTTGGTCGACGGCGAGCAGAAAGGTGCAGGTACTGGCCGACTCGTGCTCGGCCATCCGCTGACAGCGCTCACTTGGCTTGCCAACGAGATGTCGAGGCTGGCGACGGGCCTGCGGGCCGGTGAACTGATTGCTGCGGGCACCTGCACCGGTCTTCACATCGTCGCGCCGGGCAGCACCGTGGTAGCCGATTTTGGTGCGCCGCTCGGCAAGGTGACGATCCGGTTCACCAAGTAGCCTCGCGCCTCGGCGTGTGTGACCGAACGTTGCGTTTCCCCAGCCCGCTCTGCGGCCGCCACAGGTTGACGTTTACGTAAAGGTAAACTACATCCCCGGTGCTGGCGCGCGGGCGGCCGGCAGATCAAAGTCCCGCCAAGAAGCCTGCTCGAACGACCGTCGGAGGACCGTAACGTGACCGCCTTGGCCGCGCATTTCACGCCCGAGCATCAGATGTTTCGCGACACCTGCCGGCGGTTCTTTGAGAAAGAGGTCACGCCCTTCCACATGAAATGGGAGGAAGAAGGCGTCGTCCCGCGCGCGCTGTGGCGCAAGGCAGGTGAGCAGGGGCTCCTCGGCATGACCATGCCCGAGGAGTACGGCGGCGCCGGTGCCGACTTCTTGTACAGCGCCATCCTGATCGAGGAGCAGGGCCGGGCGCTCGCCTCGGGTCCTGCCTTCTCGCTGCACAACGACATCGTCGTGCCCTACCTGCTGCACTACGGCACGGAAGAGCAGAAGAAGAAATGGATCCCCAAAGCGTGCTCAGGTGAGCTGGTAACCGCCATCGCCATGACCGAACCCGGCACCGGCTCGGACCTGCAGGCGGTCAAGACCAACGCGGTGATGGACGGCAATCATTGGGTGATCAACGGATCCAAGACCTTCATCAGCAACGGCCAGCTGGCCGACCTGGTGATCGTGGTCGCCAAGACCGATCCCAAGCTCGGCGCCAAGGGCACGTCGCTGATCGCCGTCGAGACCAAGACCGAAGGTTTCAAGCGCGGCCGCAATCTCGAGAAGATCGGCATGAAGGCGCAGGACACGTCCGAACTCTTCTTCGACAATGTGCGCGTGCCGGCCGACCATCTGCTTGGCGGATCCGGGATGGGCTTCATCCAGCTCATGCAGCAACTGCCGCAGGAGCGCCTGGTCATTGCCATCCAGGCCATTGCCGCCATCGAGGCGGCGATGGAGCACACGGTGGCCTACGTGAAGGAGCGCAAGGCCTTCGGCAAGCCGATCATCGATTTCCAGAACACCCGCTTCAAGCTGGCCGAGCTCAAGACCAAGGCGCAGGTCGCGCGGGTGTTCGTCGACGATTGCGTCGCGCGGCATCTGAAGGGCGAACTCGACGTCGCCACTGCGGCGATGGCCAAGTACTACACCACCGACCTGCAGTGCGAGCTGATAGACCAGTGTCTGCAGTTCTTCGGCGGCTACGGCTACATGTGGGAATACCCGATCGCGCGTCTCTATGCCGACGCGCGAGTGCAGAAGATCTACGGCGGCACCAACGAGATCATGAAGGAACTGATCGGAAGGACGCTTTAGGTTACGACGCAGCGAACAGCAGCACAGGCATCCTGGGCGCAGCGAACGATCTCATGCCGGCGGCAAGCAACGATCAGGTCCTTCGCTCGGGACGACAGGAAACAGGAGACCGACCATGACCGACGCATTCATCTACGACGCCGTCCGTACCCCGCGCGGCAAGGGCCGCAAGGATGGCTCGCTGCACGAGGTGACCCCGGTGCGGCTGGCCGTCACCGCCCTTCAGGCGATTCGCGACCGCAACAGGCTCGATACCCACCTGGTCGACGACATCGTGCTGGGTTGCGTCATGCCGATCGGCGAGCAGGGGGCGGACATCGCCCGCACAGCCTCGGTCGTCGCGGGCTATGCCGAGACCGTGTCGGGCGTGCAGGTCAACCGTTTCTGCGCCTCGGGGCTCGAAGCGACCAACATGGCGGCGGCGCAGGTCATGTCGGGCCAGAGCCAGGCCGCGATCGGCGGCGGCGTCGAATCGATGTCGCGCGTGCCCATGGGCTCCGACGGCGGCGCCTGGCCGACCGATCCCGCGGTCGCCATCCCGATGTACTTCGTCCCTCAGGGCGTCTCGGCCGACCTGATCGCCACCAAGTACGGTCTCAGCCGTGACGACGTCGACTCCTATGCCGTCGAATCGCAGAAGCGCGCCAAGGCCGCCTGGGACGCCGGTTATTTCAAGAAGTCGATCGTGCCGGTGAAGGACCAGAACGGCGTCGAGTTGTTGGCGCACGACGAGTTGATGCGTCCGAACACCACCATGCAGACGCTGGCGGCGCTCGAGCCCAGCTTCAAGATGCAGGGTGAGATGATGCCGGGCTTCAATGCGGTCGCCATGCAGCGCTATCCCGAGGTCGAGAAGATCAACCACGTCCACCATGCAGGCAATTCGTCGGGCATCGTCGACGGTGCGGCCGCCATCCTGATCGGTACCAAGGAGTTCGGCGAGAAGGCCGGCCTGAAGCCGCGCGCAAAGATCCGTTCCTTCGCCTCGATCGGCTCGGAGCCCGCCATCATGCTGACCGGCCCGGCGCCCGCCTCGGAGAAGGCGCTGAAGCGCGCCGGCATGACGGTGAAGGACATCGACCTCTGGGAGCTGAACGAGGCCTTCGCCGCCGTCGTGCTGCGCTACCTGCAGATCCTCAAGATGCCGCACGACAAGATCAATGTGAACGGCGGCGCCATCGCCATGGGCCATCCGCTGGGCGCCACCGGCGCCATGATCCTGGGAACGCTGCTCGACGAGATGGAGCGGCGCAACCTCTCGACGGGTCTTGCTACGCTCTGCGTCGGTGCCGGCATGGGCACCGCCACCATCATCGAGCGCGTCTGAGGGAACACGACCATGATCAACTACAACGTCGACGGCGACGGCATCGCCACCATCACCTGGGATATGCCCGGCCGCACGATGAACGTGCTGAACGAGGCATCGCTCACGGCCTACACCGGTGCGCTCGAAGACGCGCTCAAGGACGCCAAGGTCAAGGGCATCATCCTGACCTCGGCCAAGGCCGACTTCATCGCCGGCGCTGACCTCGAAATGCTTTTGGGCACGGATACGTCCGACGCCGCCAGGCTGATGGACCAGTTCAGCCAATTGCAGAAGATCTTTCGCCGCCAGGAGACCGGTGGCAAGCCGATCGTGGCGGCGATCAACGGAACCGCATTGGGCGGCGGCTTCGAGATCTGCCTCGCCTGCCACCATCGCATCGCCGCGGCCAACCCGAAGGCCAAGGTCGGGCAGCCCGAGGTCAAGATCGGCCTGCTGCCGGGCGCCGGCGGCACGCAGCGCATCCCGCGCCTGATCGGCGTGATGAACGCGGCGCCCATCCTGCTCGAGGGCAAGGACCTCACGGTCGAAGCTGCCAAGGGCCTCGGTCTCATCCACGACGTCGTGCCGGCGAACGAATTGCTGGCGAAGGCCAAGGCCTGGCTGATGGCGCCGGCGGGCGAACAGGTCGTGCCCGAATACGCCGGCAAGGGCGCCAAGCCTATCGACGGCCGGGCCGTGCAGCCGTGGGATCGCAAGGGCTTCAAGACCCCGGGCTTTCCGGGCGGCGCCGTGTGGAGCCCGCCGGGCGTGCAGACCTTCATCGGCGGCAACGCCATGATCGCGGGCAAGACCAACGGCATCTATCCTGCGCCCAAGGCGATCATGAGCTGTGTCTATGAGGGGCTGCAGCTTCCGTTCGATTCGGCGTTGCGCGTCGAGACCCGCTACTTCGTCTCGCTGCTGCGCAACCCCGTCGCCAAGAGCATGATCCGCACGTTGTTCTTCGGCCTGCAGGAAGCGAACAAGCTCGCGCGGAGGCCCAAGGGCGTGGAGAAGCAGAAGTACACGAAGATCGGCATCCTGGGGGCTGGCCTGATGGGCTCGGGCATCGCCACCGTGTCGGTGCAGGCGGGCCTCGACGTCGTACTGATCGATCGTGACCAGGCTGCCGCCGACAAGGGCAAGGCCCACATCGCCGCTGAGCTCGACAAGCTCATCAAGCGCGGCCGGCTGAACCAGGACGCGCGCGACGAGCTGCTGGCCAAGGTGACGGCGACGCCGGACTTCGGCGCTCTGAAGGACGTCGAGCTCGTCATCGAGGCGGTATTCGAGAACCGCGAGGTCAAGGCCGAGGCCACCAGGAAGGCCGAGGCGGCACTGCCCAAGGAAGCGGTGTTCGCGTCGAACACCTCGACGCTGCCCATCACCGGCCTGGCCGAAGCGTCGTCGAAGCCGGAGCACTTCATCGGCCTGCACTTCTTCTCGCCGGTCGAGAAGATGCCGCTGGTCGAGATCATCGTCGGCAAGAAGACGTCGCAGGAGACCTTGGCGCGCGCCATGGACTTCGTGCAGAAGATCCGCAAGACGCCGATCGTCGTGAACGACAGCCGCGGCTTCTTCACCTCCCGCGTCTGCGGCGCTTTCATCAGCGAGGGCCATCGCCTCCTGAAGGAGGGCGTGCCGGCCGCCATGATCGAGAACTGCGCGCGCTTCGCCGGCATGCCGGTTGGGCCGCTGGCGCTGAACGACGAGGTCGCAATCGACCTCTCGTGGAAGATCATGGACCAGGCCCGGCGCGACGCCGAGGCTGCCGGCCACAAGTACGAGGGCTCTGGCACCGAGGATATCCTCGAGCTCATGGTCAAGAAGCTCGAGCGCTTTGGCCGCAAGAACGGCAAGGGTTTCTATGAGTATCCGGCCGACGGCAAGAAGCGGCTGTGGCCGGAGCTGCAAAAGCACTTCCCGGCCGATCCCAAGCTGCTCTACGGCGAGGGCGAGGAGAAGCGCGCCAAGGAAGACGAGATTAAGAAGCGCCTGCTCTATGTGCAGGCCGTCGATACCGTGCGCTGCCTGGAAGCCAATGTGCTGACCAATCCGCAGGACGGCGACGTCGGGTCGATCATGGGGCTGGGCTTCGCGCCGCAGACCGGCGGTGCCGTCAGCCTGATCGACCAGGTTGGCGTCAAGACCTTCGTCGCCGAGTGCGACGAGTTCGCCAAGAGCTACGGCCCGCAGTTCGAGGTGCCGAAGCTGCTGCGCGACATGGCCGCCAAGGGACAGAGCTTCTATGGCAACTATCATCCGGCAAAGGCGGCGTAACGAAAGCGCACTGCCATCGCGTATGAAGAGAGCGCTAGTGTCGGCGGTTTCTTAGTCCCGGTTTATGCGCCACTATGTCTTCTGGCCGACACCGGAGGACATTGCCGTGAACGACAAGGAAATCGCTGCTCTCGCTGACCGCATCGCCGAGGGCCGTCGCAGTCGGCAGGTGATGGCATTCCTCGCCTCCGACACGGCGAGCTTGTCGGAGGCCGATTCCTACAAGGTCCAGTTCGCCGTGCACGACCGTCTGACCGCCGACGGCAAGGACGCCATGGCCGGCTGGAAGGTGGCGCTGACGCTGCCTTCGCAGTACGAGCCGATGAAGCTCTCAGGTCCGGTGTTCGCCGGCATCTACAAGAGCGGCGTGCGGCCCACTGGCGCGGTGTTCGAGAAGGGCTGGCCGATCAAGGCCGGCATCGAATGTGAAATGGTGGCGCGCATCTCCAAGGACGCGCCGGCCGGCGGCTATACGGCCGACAGCATCAAGGCCCATGTCGCCAGCTTCCACTGCGGCGCCGAGGTCGTCGAGAATCGCTACGCCGACGTTGCCAAGGTGAGCGGCCCCGGCCGCATCGCCGATGACGTGCTCCAAGCCGCCTGCATCGTCGGCACCGAGGTGAAGGACTGGCAGAAGGTGGATTTCGCCGGCCTGAAAGGTCGCTCGGAGTTCGAGGGCAAGGAGATCGGCGCCGGACCAGGCACCAACGTCATGGGCAGCGCCCTGATCTCGCTCGCTTGGCTCGCCAACAAGCTTTTGGAGCACGGCAAGCACCTGAAGGCAGGCGACGTCATCCTTACGGGCTCGGTCCATCCCCCGGTTTTCCTGCCGGGCCCGGGCAAGGCCAAGACCGAATTCGTCGGGCTGGGCGGCACGGAAATCACGGTCAAATAGAGCAATCCATCACAGGCAATTCTGGCCCGTCCTGACGAGCGGACGTTCGAGATTGGCGAAGTTGTTGCGGCGGCAGATCGGCCGTCGGAGTTCGTCTGTCTGGGTAGAGGATTGGAGTCGCCAGTCACCGGCAACTGCGGCATCGCTCGCTGCTCTGCTCCAGGCGACTTCGACTGCCGCGACGTATGTACCCAATCCCAGCAAGGAAATGGCCAACGACAGCGCTGCCAAGAGGCGCTTCATCGTCCCCCTCATTTGTCTTGTCGAGGTGACGAGGCGTCGGGCTCGGTCGTTACAGGCGATGCCCTGCCTGTTGACGACGGCGGCCGGGTTCTCTATCACTTAACCAATAGGTTAACTGAAGAGGCCGCGATTAATGACATGCTCAATCGTGACGGTCGATCGCCAACTGACGGCGGTGGTCAAGGCCAAGGTGCCGTTCCCGGAGATACCGAATGCCCAGCGCTCGGCACGCGCTGCGCTCGATGCGACGCTGCCGTCGCTCGACGCCGGCCCGCTCGGCCGGCCGCTGACGCGCTTTCGCACGCCAGCCAAGGATGCGCTCGACATGGAGATCGGAACCATCGTCGGCCGCAGCTTTGCGCGCCGCGGCGAGATCGAGCCGTCGGATCTCCCGGCAGGCCGCGCTGCGCACTACCGGCTCGAGGGGTCGTTCGATGGCATGCCGGGGGCCTGGCAGACGCTGTTCGCATGGTGCGAGGCCGAGAAGCTCGAACTCGCCGGCATCAATTGGGAAGTCTACATGCCCTGGGAGGGCGTCGATCCCGCCAAGCTCGAGACCGATCTCTACGCGCTGCTGGCTTGACTCACGACCACCTGGGCTTCGGCAAGCGTGGCAGACTGGGGAGGCGAGGCAGGCTGGGCAGCCTCGGCAGGCCATAGCCTGCGTGGTGCGTGTTGGCGGCCGGCGTAGCAACGCCATCGAGGGGCGCCTTGCGCTCTCCCGGGGCAGTGAGGGCAAGAATCACGGCTACGATTGAGTAGATCAAGGTCATGGCGGTCTCCTGTTCCTGTCGAGGAGACGAGAGCCGAAGCAACCCCGTTACGCTTGCAGCGGCTAATCCGCCGCCTTCTGGTCGAGAAAAGTGAGGACACCGTCGCTGCGCTCGCCCTTCAGATAGCGGAAGGTGCCGGTTCCGGTGGCTACCAGGTCGCCTTTCTGGTCGTAGATCTCGGTCTCGGCCGCGAAGGTGCTCTGGCT
Source organism: uncultured Rhodospirillales bacterium (assembly GCA_902825855.1). Classification (GTDB taxonomy): domain Bacteria; phylum Pseudomonadota; class Alphaproteobacteria; order Reyranellales; family Reyranellaceae; genus Reyranella. Next base: position 42,720 of record CADECW010000019.1, read on the forward strand.
GGTCGACGGGCGCCAGGCGCCGAAGATGATGAGCTGGTCGCCGTCGCGCGCCGCCTTGATGAATTGCGTGGTGAAGGCAAGCGTGACGCTGAGGCGCCGCGCCGTCGCGGTCTCGTTGAAGGTGCAGGCAAAGCCGCTCGCCGAATCGAGCAGGGTCATCAGAACGCCGCCGTGCAGCAGGCCGTTGGCGTTGCAGAGCTCGCGACGGACCTTGAGGGTCATCTCGACGAAACCCGGCCGCCAGGCCACCACCTCGTGGCCGATGAGCCCGTTGAAACCTCGAAACTCGTGGGCGGCGACCGGCCGCGCATCGGCCGGTCGTTGGATAGGCATACGCTTGAGAACTCGGTGTGGAGAGAGGGTGCGCCTAGCGGCGCACCATCGCCGAGAGCGGCGGGCGATGCCCGTTGGTGGCAGGACGCATTGCCGACGGCGCCGTCGTCGTCGACGAGGGCTGCGCCGCCATGCCGGTGCGGATGTCGCGGGCGATCTTCACCAGGCGCGGGCCCCAATCGGCTTCGAGGCGGTCGCGGCTGATCTGGTAGATCGGCGCCGAAGCGTTGATGGCATAGGCGGCCGTGCCGTCGGAGTTGCGCAGCGGAGCGCCGACGCCGCAGAGTTCGGGCAGCCACTCGCCCCAGGTGACGCAGAAGCCACGATCCGCCAGCTCCTTGAACGAGCGCTCGAGGCCGGTCTTCACCTTGGTCCAGTCGTCGCGCCAGCGGCGGCGGATGGCATCGATCTGCTTGTTGCGGTCGACGTCGGGTAGCGAGAACAGATAGGCGCGGCCCATCGCCGTGCTCGCCATCGGCACGCGCGTGCCGACATCGTGCGTGATCGCCACGACCGACGGGCCACGGCAGGCTTCGAGATAGATCATCGAATGACGGTCACGGCCGCCCAACGCCGTCGAGGCGTTCAACGAGTGCGCAAGCTGCTCGAGCGGCTGACGCGAGGCGCGACGCACATCCATGCTGGAGATCGCGGCGTAACCCAGTGCCAGCACCGAGGCGCCGAGTTCATACTTTCGGAAACGGCGGATGTAGTTGAGGTAGCCCAGCTCGGTCAGGGTATGGGTGAGGCGGGCCACGGTCGGCTTCGGCAGCCCGGTGCGATGGGCGATCTCCTGGTTGCCCAGCATGCCTTCGCCGGCATGGAAGGCGCGCAGGATGTCGAGGCCGCGGGCGAGGGCGGTGACGAACTGGCGGTCCTTGCCGCTGCTGGCTTCGGCTAGACCGTTCTCAACCGAGCTTTCGAAGGCTGCCGTTCGCGTGACGAGATGGCTGACGTTGCCCATGCGCGTTTTACTCCTATGAATGGATGTTTATTTCGTTGCGGGGCGGAACGTGCCATTGCTCTTCAACTGTCGCAATGCGCGCGCGGGGGTTTTGTCATGCGAACATGCAAAGCTACCATGTCACAGATGCGTGATTCGCTATCGATAGTTGAGAAAGCCCGAAAGTCCGCGCGGAATGGGCATTTTTACAGCCGCGCGCTGGATGACTGCGGGGCCGTCGACGGCTACGATCACTTTCACCCCCTGCGAGGCGAGATTGGCAAAAGAACCCGTACTCCCTAAGGATATCGTCGGCCTGTCGTTCGAAGACGCGCTGAAGGAGCTGGAAACCATCGTTCAGCAGCTCGAGCGCGGGCAGGTCAAGCTCGACGAGGCGATCACGGCCTATGAGCGCGGCGCGCTGCTCAAGAAGCACTGCGAGCAGAAGCTGGCCGAGGCCAAGATGAAGGTCGAGAAGATCGTCTTCTCGGCCGACGGATCAGTCGGCACCATGCCCGCTGACCTCAGCTAGCTCGCGACCCATGCCACTGTCGTCGCATCGCGACTTCGCCGCCGCGCTGGCATTTGCTGCCTCGTCGGTCGAACACACCATGGATCGCCTGTTGCCGAAGGGCGACAGCGACGAAGCGCGCGTCTACGAGGCGATGCGCTATTCGAGCCTGGATGGCGGTAAGCGTCTGCGGGCGTTTTTTGTGCTGGCCAGCGCAACGTTGTTCAAAGTCTCCGCGTTGGCGGCGCTCAGGACCGCGAGCGCCATCGAATTCGTGCATGCCTATTCGCTGATCCACGATGACCTGCCGGCCATGGACGACGACGATCTTCGGCGCGGCAAGCCCTCCTGTCACAAGCAGTTCGACGAGGCGACGGCCATCCTGGCCGGGGATGCGCTGCAGGCGCTGGCCTTCGAGGTGCTGGCGCACGAGGATACGCACGGCGATGCTGGGGTGCGCGCTCATCTCGTCGGCGATCTCGCAAGGGCCGCAGGGGCGCACGGCATGGTCGGCGGCCAGATGCTCGACCTGTTGGCGGAAAGCAGGCCGGACCTCTCGATCGGCGCAATTACCCGTCTGCAGCGCCTGAAAACAGGCGCGCTCATTTCGTTCTCCTGCACCGCCGGGGCGATCCTGGGCAAGGCCAGCGATCCGCCGCGTATGGCGCTCTCGGCCTATGCCCACGACCTGGGGCTGGCGTTCCAGATCGTCGACGACCTCCTGGACATCGAAGGCAGCGCGGCCGAGCTCGGCAAGACGCCGGGCAAGGACGCAGCGGCGGGCAAGGCCACCTTCGTGTCGATCCTGGGCAGCGAGCGGGCTCGGGCGCAGGCCGACCTGCTGGCGCGACAGGCTGCCGCCCACCTGGAACCCTTCGGTGACGCTGCAGATTTGCTAAGGCAGGCGGCGAACTTCGTTGTCGCACGGCGCGCGTAGGCAGCCGCGCGGGAGTATGATGGAATCATGACCGGCCAGACGCCGCTTCTCGATACTGTTGATGTCCCGGCCGATATTCGTCGGCTGAAGGCGGAGCAGTTGCGCCAACTCGCCGACGAACTGCGGCAGGAAACGATTTCCGCCGTGTCGGTCACCGGCGGCCATCTCGGCGCAGGGCTGGGCGTGGTCGAACTCACCGTGGCGCTGCACTACGTGTTCGACACGCCGCGCGACCGGTTGATCTGGGACGTCGGCCACCAGGCCTATCCGCACAAGATCGTCACCGGCCGTCGCGGCCGCATCCGTACCCTGCGCCAGGAAGGTGGTCTTTCGGGCTTCACGCGGCGTGCCGAGAGCGAGTACGACCCGTTCGGCGCTGCGCACTCCTCGACCTCGATCTCGGCGGGCCTCGGCATGGCCGTGGCGCGCGATCTCGCCGGCGGCAGCAACCACGTCGTGGCGGTGATCGGCGACGGCGCCATGAGCGCCGGCATGGCCTACGAGGCGATGAACAACGCTGGTGCCCTGCGCAGCCGGCTGATCGTGGTGCTGAACGACAACGACATGTCGATCGCTCCTCCGGTCGGCGCCATGTCGGCCCATCTTTCGCGCCTGCTGTCGGGCCGGCCCTATGTCAGCCTGCGCAATCTCGGCCGCTCGGTGGCCGAGGCGCTGCCCAAGCCGCTCGAGTTGGCGGCTCGCCGGGCCGAGGAGTTCGCGCGCGGCTTCGTTGCGGGCGGCACGTTGTTCGACGAACTCGGCTTCTACTATGTCGGCCCGGTCGATGGTCACAATCTCGACCATCTGCTGCCGGTGCTGAAGAACGCGCGCGACAGCCGGCTCGACAAACCGATCCTGGTCCATGCCGTCACCAAGAAGGGCAAGGGCTATCCGCCGGCCGAGAACAGCGCCGACAAATACCACGGCGTGGTGAAGTTCGACGTCATCACCGGCAAGCAGTCCAAGCCGGTCGCCAATGCGCCGGCCTACCAGGCGGTGTTCGCCAAGGCGCTGATCGCCGAGGCCGAGGCCGACAAGAAGATTGTCGCCGTCACCGCGGCCATGCCCTCGGGCACCAGTCTCGACAAGTTCGCCGAGCGCTTCCCCGAGCGTTGTTTCGATGTCGGCATCGCCGAGCAGCACGGCGTCACTTTCGCTGCCGGCCTTGCCACCGAAGGCTTCAAGCCGTTCTGCGCCATCTACTCGACCTTCCTGCAACGCGGCTACGATCAGGTCGTGCACGACGTCGCCATCCAGAGGCTTCCGGTGCGCTTCGCCATCGATCGCGCCGGGCTGGTCGGCGCCGATGGCGCGACGCACGCCGGCTCCTTCGACGTGGCCTACCTCGCCTGCCTGCCGGACTTCGTCGTCATGGCGGCGGCCGACGAACTCGAGTTGGTGCACATGGTCGCCACGGCGGCGCAGATCGACGATAGACCGTCGGCCTTCCGCTATCCGAGGGGCGAGGGCGTCGGCATCGAGCTGCCGGCGCGCGGCACGCCATTGGAGATCGGCAAGGGCCGCGTCCTGCGCGAAGGCAGCAAGATCGCGATCCTGAGTTTTGGTACGCGCCTCGCCGAGTGCCTCGTCGCTGCCGAGGATCTTGCCGCCAAGGGTCTCGGCACCACCGTCGCCGACGCCCGCTTCGCCAAGCCGCTCGACACCGATCTCGTGCGCCGGCTGGCGCGCGAGCACGAGGTTCTGATCACGATCGAAGAAGGCGCGATCGGCGGCTTCGCCAGCCACACGATGCAGTATCTGGCGACGGCGGGGCTGCTCGATCACGGCCTGAAGGTTCGGCCGATGATCCTGCCCGACCGCTTCATCGACCATGCCTCGCCTGCCCGCCAGTACGAACAGGCCGGTCTCGATACGAAAGGTATCGTCGCCACTGCGCTCGCCGCGCTCGGCCAGCGGGCCGAGAGAGCCCGAGGTTGATATCGATCTCTCGCTGAAAGCGACACTATCTCAGCAAAAAGGCGCGCCACCTGCGTGGCGCGCCTCGTTGCAAGAACTCGAAAGTCCTTACTTCACTTCGGCTGAGGCACGATGCGCAGGTAGGGCTTCGGCGATTTCCAGCCGTTGGGGAACTTGGCCTTGGCCTGCTCGTCGGAGACGGCCGGCACGATGATCACGTCTTCACCGTTCTTCCAGTTCACCGGTGTCGCCACCTGGTGCTTGGCCGTGAGCTGGCAGGATTCCAGAAGGCGCAGGACCTCGTCGAAGTTGCGGCCGGTGCTCATCGGATAGGTGAGCATCGCCTTGATCTTCTTGTCCGGGCCGATGATGAAGACCGAGCGCACGGTGGCGTTGTCGGCGGCGGTGCGGCCCTCCGACGTCGTGCCGGCGCCTTCCGGCAGCATGTCGTAGGCGGTCGCGACCTTGAGCTCGGGATCGCCGATCATCGGGTAGGTGACCTTGTGGCCCTGCGTCTCCTCGATGTCCTTCGACCACTTCTCGTGGTTGCCGACAGGGTCGACCGACAGGCCGAGGATCTTGGTGTTGCGCTTGTCGAACTCGGGCTTCAGGCCCGCCATGTAGCCGAGCTCGGTCGTGCAGACGGGCGTGAAGTCCTTGGGATGCGAGAACAGGATTGCCCAGCCGTCACCGATCCACTTGTGGAACTCGATCGGACCCTGGGTCGTCTCCGCAGTGAAATCAGGCGCGGTTGAGTTGATGCGAAGCGTCATGGTGAACCCCCATTGGAAAAAGCTTTATACTGGATGGGTAAATCGGACTTCCAGGGCCAACGGTCAAGCCTTGGGAGGAATCCAGCTTATCAGGCCGATGCCACCGTCGACTTCTACTGTAGTGCCCACGACATAACGACCAAATCTTTCTGACAAGACCGCGACAGCGACCTGGGCAATGTCGTCGGGCGTACCCGGCCGGCCGATCGGGATCTGAGCCACCAGGGCGCCGAGATCGTCGGCGACGAAGCCGCCGCCCGGGATCGCACCGGGGGCGATGGCATTGACCCGGATGCCGTCGGGAGCGAGCGTGCGCGCCAGTTCCTTCATCACCATGGTCATGCCGGCCTTCGCCGCGCTGTAGTGCGGCAGATTTCTCGGCGTCTCGCGATGCTGCGAGGTGATTAGCAGGATACGACCTCTGATCCCGCGGTCCTTCATGTGACGGCCGACCTCACGCGACAAAAAGAAACCCGTGCGCAGGTTGATGTCGGTCATGGAGTCCCAGGCCGCCTCGGAGACCGAGAGCGGTGTGTCGGCTTCCAGCCGCCGCGGGCTGGCGCAATGGACGAACAGCGAGATCGTGCCCAATCTCTTCAGCGCGTCCTCGAGCAGGCTTTTCCAGCCGTCGCGCTTGCCGAGGTCGGCCGCCAGGAAGTCGATGCCGTCCTCGGCCGGCGGTGCTGCAATGTCACTGCCCAGCACCGTGGCGCCCTCGGCCAAAAGCGCCTTGGCGATGCCGCGGCCGATGCCGCCGGCGCAGCCCGTGACCAGGGCGCGTTCGCCCTCCAGAAGCTTGGTGCTCATGCTAAGTGCTTCTTTCCTCTCATCATGGTGTGCGCCATGGACCGGACGCGACCGACGCTCAATCAGCTGAACATTGTAAGCAGCGATGTCCGGCAAGCATAATCTGCGGATCTCTCGATGTTTCGGGCAACGAAGGTTTTGCGTGACGACCATTCGTCCATTGTCGGCGCGGGGCGTCCGGCTGGACGCGATGCGCGAGAGATGCTGCCGCCAGCTACCGGCTTCTGCTAGCCAGTTGTCGGTCCGTTTGGGGCTTGTCCTCGAGCCGAGCCTCGGGCGACAATTATTCCCTTCAAACGCGGTGCTGCGTGGCCCCCAATCAAGGCGTGGTTAGGTGTTGGCCGTCCTGCGGGGAGAAGCGCAGTCGGAGGACATGGTCCGGTCCGCTACTTGGGTGAGCGTGCGGGGCATCCGGACGAGCCGCTTGGAGAGATCAATTGGAACCGGCGTTCAACACACATTTCGTCTACGAACTCGTCACGCTGCTGGCCGTGCTCGATCCGACGGCGGCCATTCCGGTCTTCCTCGCCGCCACTGCGGGACTCTCCTGGCGCCAGTCTTTGTCGGTGGCGGGCTATGCGGTGGGCGCGGCCTTCCTCGTGCTGTTCTTCTTCATCTGCGCAGGCCAGCATCTGCTCGAAGCGCTTCATATCCAGATGGCGTCCTTTCAGCTGGCCGGATCCATCGTCCTGTTGCTGTTCGGCGTGAGACTGGTGTTGGGCCAGATCACCGCGGAGATCGCCGCGATGCCGGCGACCGCCACAATGGCGCAGCGGGCGATCTATCCGCTGGCCATCCCGACAATTGCCGGCACCGGGTCGATGCTGACGGTGGTACTGCTGACCGACAACAACACGCGATCGCTCGCCGAGCAGGCGCTGACGACGGTCCGCGTGGCAATCGCCCTGGTTGTCGTCTTCTGCGTTCTGGTTCTATCCCGGCAGATCCTTCGCCTGATCGGGCAGGCGGGAATCGAGGTCATCAGCCGCGTCTCCGGGTTGGTGCTGGCGAGCATCGCCGTGACCGGATTGATCACTGCGATAAAATTGAGCTTCGGACTCAAGTGAGTGGCGCAAGCGCGAACGAAGGCGGACGAATAACGCAATGAACTCGGGCTCTTCTCGCAAAGACCTCGCCGGCCGTGTGGTCGTGGGTTTCAGCGCCCACTCGCGCGAGGAGGTGAATCGGCCTTGTGGCGAGATGATTGCCGCCGGCGACCGCGGCCCGCAGGTACCATGGGACGCGTTCTGGGGTGCGCGCTGCGCCATCGTCGAGGAGCCTGACGGGA
>CADECW010000019.1:50328-70165 GCA_902825855.1 uncultured Rhodospirillales bacterium
CCATGGGACGCGTTCTGGGGTGCGCGCTGCGCCATCGTCGAGGAGCCTGACGGGATCGCGGTCGGGCTCATGAGCCCGATCTCGGCCTGGCATCGCGCACCGCCGCCGCAATTCTGATGGCCAGGACGCGGCTCGACGTAACGCTGGTCGAACGCGGGCTCGCGGAGACGCGCGCGGCTGCGCAGCGCATGGTCATGGCCGGGCTGGTCTTCACCGGCGAGCGCCGGCTCGACAAGCCCGGCCATCCCGTTGCCTCCGATACGCCGATCGAGGTGCGTGGCCAGCCGCACCCCTATGTCTCGCGCGGCGGGCTGAAGCTCGAGAAGGGACTTGATCACTTCGCGATTCCCGTCGCCGGCCGGATCGCCCTCGATGTCGGCGCCTCGACGGGCGGCTTTACCGACCTGCTGCTGCAGCGCGACGCCACCAGGGTCTATGCCGTCGACGTCGGCACCAATCAGCTCGCCTGGAAGCTGCGCAGCGATCCACGCGTGATCTCGATGGAGAAGACCAATATCCGCGAGATCACGCGAGAGCAGGTTCCCGAGGCGATCGATCTGATCGTCTGCGATGCCTCGTTCATCGGATTGAGGACCGCCCTGCCGGCGGCATTGGCCATGGCTGGGCCAGGTGCCCATCTCGTGGCGCTGATCAAGCCTCAGTTCGAGGTCGGCAAGGGCCGGGTAGGGAAGGGCGGCATCGTACGCGACCCGGCGCTGCATGAGGAGGTCTGCAAGACGATCGTGGACTGGCTGGCCGGCCAGCCTGGCTGGAGCGTGCTCGGCGTCACGGAAAGTCCGATCGAAGGGGCCGAGGGGAACAAGGAATTCCTGATCGCCGGCGTCTTGTCATCCTGATCGCAGGAGGACTGCACGGGTCATCGCACGGCCCGGCTCACCCTGAACTTGTTGTTATCGGCCAACGTTTCGAACGACGTGAAGTTGGCCTCGAGAACGGGCTCATAAGGCAAGCCGCGATTGGCGACCATGTACAGGACGCCACCCGGCCGCAACGCCAGCGCCGCAGCGGCGATGAAGTTCTGACCGAGGCCCGGTTCGGCGGCGCGGCCGGCGTGGAAAGGCGGATTGCACAGGATCGCATCGTAGGTCGCCGGCGCCGGCTCCTGCGTGAGGTCGAGCCAGTGAAACGAGCTACGAGCATCCGCGATGTTGGCGCGGGCCGCCTCGATGGCGCGATGCTCGGCATCTATCAGGTCGATCTTCGTGATGCCCCGGCATCGGCCGACAGCCGCGCGCGCCAGGTAGCCCCAGCCGCAGCCGAAATCGGCGACATGGCCTGCGAGATCATCGGGCAGGTGTGCGGCGAGCAGCGCGGAGCCGTCGTCGATGCGATCCCAGGAGAAGATGCCGGGTTGGCTGAGCCACGAGCCGTCGCCGACCCGTCGCAGCGAAGCGAGCTCGCGCCAGTACTCGGGCGGGCTCTTGTCGGTACGCGTCAGCCAGAAGACGCGGCAGTGGAACTTGGAGAGCTGGCCGTCGAGGCCCAGCGCCTTGCCGACCTGCTTCTCCAGGCTGGCGGCGCCATCGTCATTGGACCCCGAGCAAACGAGAACGCCGTCTGTCGCCAGCAGCGACCAGGCGCGCGCGATGTTTGCGAAGTTCTCTTCCTTGTGCTTGGTCAGCAGGAGCTGGCCGAGCAGGTAGGCGCCGCTTTCGATGCGCGGCGCAATCGACCAGCCGGCGTTTTTCAGGCGCAGATATTCCGGTCGGAACGATTGCTCCGCGTCGACGTCGCGAAAGGCGCTGAGTTCGGCGCGCAGGAAGAACGCCCGCTGCGGCTTGAGCGCCCCCGTCTCGAAGGCATGGACGAGGGCGCGCGCCGCTTGCCTCATGGCACCAGGACGGCCCGCCCCATGATCAGGCCCTTTCGCAGCTCCTGGAGCGTGGCGTCAGCCTCGTCGAGCTTGCGCTTGATGACCGGCACCGGCGTCACCTTGCCTCCGGTGACGAGGTCCATCATCTCCTTCATCTCGGCCGGACTGCCGGTCACCGAGCCCACGATCTGGCAGCCCGTGAAGGCGAACATCGGCAGCGGTATCGAAAAGGTGCCGCCGAACAGGCCAACGATGACCAGCCGTCCGCCGCGGCCGAGCGCGCGCAGGCCGAACTGTGCGCTGGCTTCGGCGCCGACGAAGTCGATGGCCGCACCCACACCGGTGCCGCCGGTCAGTTCCTGCACCTGCTTGCGCGCTTCCTTGTCGCGCGGATCGATCGCCGCAACGGCTCCGTTCTCGAGCGCGAGCTTGCGCTTGTTCTCGTCGATGTCGGCCACGATCGGCTCGCGACCCAAGACCGATTTCGCAAAGCGTACGCCCATCAGACCGACGCCACCGGCGCCGATCACGAGGATGGGCTTGCCGCCGTCCTGGCCGACCGCCTTCTTGACCGCGCCAAACGCGGTGATGCCCGAGCAGGCATAGAGGCAGGCGAGTTCGACCGGCAGGTTGCCATAAGAGTAGAGATATTTTGCATGCGGCACGAGAACATGGTCGGCGTAGCCGCCGTCGTTGTTGACGCCGAGCGCACGCGGCGTGGGGCACAGGTGTTCGATGCCGTTGTTGCAGTACCAGCACTTGCCGCAGCCGATCCATGGATAGACGACTGCCTTGTCGCCGACCTTGGCATCCTTCGCATCCGGGCCGAGCGCCACCACTTCGCCTACGATCTCATGGCCCATGGTACGTGGCGGGTTCATGGTCTTCTGCGTCGAAACCTTGTTGCCGCCGCCCATATCGAAGTAGCCTTCCCACAGATGAACGTCGCTGTGGCAGACGCCGGCCGCCGTGACGCGCACCAGCACCTCTGTGCCCTGCGGAGCAGGATTGGCCTCCTCGACCTTCTGCAGCGGCTGGCCGAACTCGACGACCTTGTAGCTCTTCATGGCTTGCTCCCGTGTTTTGTGGCGGGAGCATAAAGCATCCCGTAGATTTTTGTGCTAGTGGTTAGAAAAGAGATTGTTGGGAGGGCAAACAAATGCGCAGACGTGGAATTCTGATCGCGGCGGCATTCTCGGTGATCTCCTCGGCTGCCTTCGCCCAGGACACGGTGAAGATCGGTCTGATCCTGCCCATGACCGGCCAGCAGGCCTCGACCGGCAAGCAGATCGATGCCGCAGTGAAGCTCTACATGGCGCAGCACGGCAACACGGTCGCCGGCAAGAAGATCGAGGTCGTCCTCAGAGACGACACCAGCGTGCCCGACGTCACCAAGCGCCTGGCGCAGGAACTGGTGGTCAACGACAAGGTCGCGATCCTCGCGGGGTTCGGCATCACGCCGTCGGCCATGGCCACCGCGCCGATCGCCACCCAGGCCAAGGTGCCGGAGGTGGTGATGGCGGCCGGCACCTCGTCAATTACCGAAGCCTCGCCATTCATCGTTCGCACCAGCTTCACGCTGGCGCAATCATCGGTGCCGATGGCCGAGTGGGCCTTCAAGAACGGAATCAAGAAGGTCGTGACCATGGTCAGCGACTACGGCCCCGGACTCGACGCGGAGAAGTCGTTCAGCGACAAGTTCAAGGCCGACGGCGGTACCATCGTCGAGAACCTGCGCGTTCCGCTGCGCAGCCCGGACTTCGCGCCGGTCCTGCAGAAGGCAGCCGACGCCAAGGCGGATGCGTTGTTCGTCTTCGTGCCGTCAGGTTCCGGCGCGCAGTTCGTGAAGCAGTTCGTCGAGCGCGGTCTCGACAAGTCGGGCATGAAGTTGATCGCCACAGGCGACGTCACCGACGACGACCAGCTGAACGGCATGGGTGACGTCGTAGTAGGCGTTATCAACGCGCACAACTACTCGGCCAACCACGACAGCGCCCTGAACAAGGCCTATGTCGAGGCATTCAAGAAGGCCAACAACGGGCTCAGGCCGAACTTCATGTCGGTCGGCGGCTACGACGGCATGGCGCTGATCTACGGCGCGCTGAAGAAGACGAACGGCGTGACCGACGGCGAGAAGCTGATCGCCGCCATGAAGGGCATGGCCTGGGAAAGCCCGCGCGGCCCGATCTCGATCGATGCCGACACCCGCGACATCATCCAGAATATCTACATCCGCAAGGTCGATAAGGTGGGCGGCGAGCTCTACAACGTCGAGTTCGCGACGATCCCGAACGTCAAGGACCCGGTGAAGGCGGCGAAGAAGTAGTCCTGTCGTCCTGCCCCGTGCGCTCGGGTTCTTGACGTGGCGAAATAGGCGCCGACCGTGGCAACCATCCTCTTCGACGGCGTGGCCTACGGCATGCTGCTGTTCGTGCTTGCCTGTGGGCTTGCCGTGACGCTGGGCCTGATGAACTTCGTCAACCTGGCCCACGGCGCTTTCGCCATGGCGGGCGGCTACGTCACTGTGGTGTTGATGGATCGTGCCGGGTGGCCGTTCCTGGCCTGCCTGCCTGCCGCCTTTGTCGTGGCGGCGGTGCTCGGACTGGTGCTCGAGCGCACGCTGTATCGCCACATGTACGGCCGCTCGCACCTCGACCAGGTGCTGTTCTCGATCGGCCTGGTGTTCATGGCTGTCGCCCTCACTGATTTCCTGATGGGCTCCAGCCAGCGCAACATCAAACTTCCCGAATGGCTGCAAGGCCGGCGCGAAATCCTGGGTGTCAGTGTCGGGCTCTACCGCTCGTTCCTGATCGTGGTGTGCGGCATGCTGGCGATCGGACTGCAGGCCGGGCTGACACGCACCCGCTTCGGCAGTCGCCTGCGCGCCGCCGTCGACGACGCCCGCGTGGCGCGAGGCCTCGGCATCCCGGTCAGCATCGTATTCGCCGCGACCTTCGCAGTCGGGTCCGGACTGGCGGGGCTGGGCGGCGCGCTCGGGGTCGAGCTGCTGGGCCTCGATCCGTACTTTCCGCTGAAGTTCATGATCTACTTTCTGATCGTGGTCACGGTCGGCGGCACCTCGGGAATCATGGGGCCGTTCGTCGCCTCGATGCTCCTGGGCGTTGCCGACGTGTCGGGCAAGTACTACCTCTCCTCGGCGTTGGGCGGCTTCGTCATCTATGCCGTGCTGATCGTCGTGCTGGTGCTCAGGCCCAACGGCCTGTTCGCCAGGGCGCGATGAGAGGTGCCCGATGAGCGCGGCAGACGGTTTGGCACGTCGCGCCCGCTGGCGAAAAGCGGAGATCCTCTTCTGGGCTCTGGCCTGCGCGGCAGTCTTCCTGCCGCCCGGCAAGCACCTGCTGCTGAACGAGGTCGCGATCCTCGCTCTCTTCGCATTGTCGCTCGACCTGATCCTGGGCTACGCCGGCATCATCTCGCTCGGCCATGCCGCCTTCTTCGGCACCGGCGCCTATGCCGCCGGTATCCTGTGCAAGATGGTGACGCCCGATCCGCTGGCCGGCCTCGCCGCCGCCGTCGTTGCCGCCGCAATGATGGGTTTCGTCACCAGCTTCCTGGTGCTGCGCGGCACCGACCTCACGCGCCTGATGGTGACGCTCGGCGTGGCCCTGGTGCTGCACGAGATCGCCAATGCGCTGCCGCAATGGACCGGCGGTGCCGACGGGCTGCAGGGAATGGCGGTCGGACCGCTGCTCGGCCACTTCGAGTTCGACCTCTACGGCCGCACCGCCTATGCCTACAGCCTCGCTACGCTGTTCGTGCTCTTTCTGCTGGCGCGCCGCATCGTGCACTCGCCGTTCGGTCTGTCGTTGATGGCGATACGGCGCAACCCCTTACGGGCCGGCGCGCTCGGCGTGCCGGTCAATCGCCGGCTGATCGCCGTCTACACGCTGGCCGCCGCCTATGCCGGCGCCGCGGGAGCATTGCTTGCCCAGACCACGGCTTACGTCTCGCTCGAGGTGTTGGAGTTCCAGCGCTCGGCCGACGTGCTGCTGACCTTGATCATCGGCGGCACAGGCTGGCTCTATGGCGGTATCGCGGGTGCCATCGTGTTCAAGATCCTGCAGGACACGCTCTCGTCGAATTCGCCGCAATTCTGGATGTTCTGGATGGGCCTCTTCCTCGTGGTGCTGGCCCTCGTCGGCCGAGAGCGCCTCAGTCTCGGCATCGGTGGCGGCGTGCGCGGCCTGCTGGCGCGGCTGAGGCGGTGATGGAAACTGCGCTCGAGACCATTGGCCTGATGAAGACCTTCGGCGGCATCGTGCCGACCAAGGACGTCACGTTCCGGCTGGAGAAGGGGGCACGGCACGCGCTGATCGGTCCGAACGGCGCGGGCAAGACCACCTTCGTCAACCTCCTGACCGGCGTGCTCGCGCCATCGTCCGGGCGCGTGGTGCTGGGCGGCGAGGACATCACCCGGCTCAAGCCCGAGTCACGTGTGCGTCGCGGCCTGGTGCGGACGTTCCAGATCAACCAGCTCTTCGGCGACCTGACGCCGCTCGAGACCCTGGCTCTTGCCGTGGGCGAGCGTCGCCGGCTCGGCCGCGACTGGCGTCGGCGCGTCGGCGCCGACGAGGCGGTGAGCGCGGAGATCATGCAGGTGGCCGAGCGCTTCGGGCTGGCCGACGTACTCGAACTGCGTACCGACACCTTGCCCTACGGCAAGCAGCGCCTGCTGGAGATCGCCGCCGCCTTCGCCTGCGCGCCGAAAGTGCTGCTGCTCGACGAGCCGGCCGCCGGCGTTCCCGAAGCCGAGCGGCGCGACATCCTGAACGCCATCGCAGCTTTGCCGGACGACGTATCGGTGCTGCTGATCGAGCACGACATGGACCTGGTGTTCAGTTTCGCGCGGCGCATTTCGGTGCTGGTCGATGGGGCACTTATGGCCGAGGGCGACCCGTCCGCCATCGCCGCCGACGCCCGGGTACGCACCGTCTATCTCGGGGAGAGCCGCGATCGCTGACCTGCTCTCCATCGAAAACCTGTCCGCCGGCTACGGCCGCGCCGTCGTGCTGACCGACGTCGCGCTACGCCTGGGCGAGGGCGAGGCGCTGGCGGTGCTGGGTCGCAACGGTGTCGGCAAGACAACGCTGGTGGACACGCTGGTCGGGGTGACGCGGCGATTCTCCGGTTCGATCGAGTTCGGCGGCCGCGAGGTCGGCAGGTTGGCGCCGGAGATGCGCGCGGGGCTGGGAATCGGTTGGGTGCCGCAGGAGCGCAACATCTTCCGCTCGCTCAGTGTTCGGGAAAATCTGACTGCCGTCGCACGGCCTGGACCGTGGACGCTCGACCGCGTGTTCGGCCTCTTTCCGCGATTGAGCGAGCGGCAACACCAATCCGGCGCCTCGTTGTCGGGCGGCGAGCAGCAGATGCTGGCGATCGGCCGTGCACTCGCGACCAATCCGCGCCTTCTGCTGCTCGACGAACCGACCGAAGGGCTGGCGCCGATCATCGTGCAGGAGCTGCTGGCTGCGCTGACGCGGCTGTTCCGCGAGGACAAGCTCGCTGCCATCATCGTCGAGCAGCATGCGCAGAAGATCCTGCCCATCACCGATCGCGCGCTGATCCTGGAGCGCGGCCGCATTGTGCATCAGAGCGACAGCGCCGCGCTGCTGGCCGACCCGGCGCCGCTCGAACGGTTCCTGGGAGTAACCGGTCGGTAACGATCTTCGAAAATCGCGAAAGTTTCGAAAGACCGTTTACAGCGCGCCGGCGTTGTCCCAACATCCGGACAACGGTGCTTCGACACGAAAAATGCACCGAGTGCGGAGGAAACAGGATGAACAACGGGATGGGTGCGTGGCGCCGTCGCCAAGTGTTGGGCGGATTGATCGGTGCGTCGGCCGCGCTTGCGGCGCCCGCCATCGCGCGGGCGGCGCCTTCGGGCCAGCCGGTTAAAGTCGGCGGCACGCTGTCGCTGACGGGCTTCCTCGCCCAGACGGCGGTGATCCACAAGATCGCGGCCGAGATCATGGTCGAGGACATCAACGGCCGAAGCGGCTTTTTGGGCCGGCCAGTCGAATATGTGATGCTCGATGACCAATCCAAGCCCGACGTGGCGCGCAGCCTCTACGAAAAGCTGATCACCGTCGACAAGGTCGACCTGATCATGGGTCCCTACGCCACCGCGCCGATCCTGGCGGCGATGGGCGTGGCCCAGCGCTACGGCAAGGTGATGATCCAGAGCAGCATGGGCATCCCCAAGCTGCAGACCTACGACATGGCCTTCCCGGCGACGCCGTTCGGGCCCGAGCCGGACAAGACCTATCCCAACGTGATCCTAGATGCGATGGCGAGCCTGCCGACGCCGCCCAGAACCATGGTGATCGTCACCAGCAAGTTCCCGTCGGCGCAGTTCATGGCCCAGGGCATGCGCACGGAGGCCGAAAAGCGCGGCGTGAAGGTGCCGCTCTATCTCGAGTACGAGGCGGGCAACCGGGATTTCGGCGCCATCGCCGCGCGTGTGAAGGAGGCCAATGCCGACTTCCTGTGGGTGGGCTCGCTGGGGCTGGAGAGCAACCAGCTTCTCGAGGCGCTGCGCAAGCTCGACTACACGCCCAAGACCAGCTTCCATCTCTATCCGGCGCCGGGGCCGCTGGCCTTGTCGCCGGACGGCAATCTCGTCTGGTGTTCGACCTTCCTCGAGCCTGATGAGCCGTTCATGAGCCGTCCGGGGATGAAGAAGATCGCCGAGCTCTACAAGGAGCGCGCCACCAAGGCGAACCTGCCGTATCCCATCATCGATGCGCAGGCTGCCGGCATGGTCGCCTCCTGGCAGATCCTCGAGGCCGGCGTGAATGGCGCCAAAAGCCTTGAGGACAAACAGATCGCCGCGTGGCTGAAGAAGAACGTCGTGACAACTGTCTACGGTCCGACCAAGTTCGACGGCCTCTACAATCACGGCGAACCGGCACAGCTCATCCGCCAGGTGCAGGACAAGCAGTGGAAGGTCGTCTGGCCGAAGCAGTTTGCAGCGCCCGGGGTGAAGTTGATCTCGACCTGATGTCTTGCTTGCCGTCCGCACTCGTCGTCCTCTCAATCGCGTATGACCAATTTTGCCGTCATCCCGAGGGACGCCGCACGAAGGGCGGCGCAGTCGAGGGACCTCTTCTCGTCGAAGCGTCGACAGAACAGATCCCTCCGCTTCGCCTCGCTGCGCTCGGCTCCGGCCGGGATGACGATTTGGTGAGCGCGTAGTGCCCAGCGCAACGCTCCTCGGCCAGGCTCTCATCTCCGGAGTGCTCGCCGGCGGCATGTACGGCCTGCTGGCGCTGGGGCTGAGCCTGAGCTGGGGCCTGTTGCGGCTGGTCAATCTCAGCCACTTTGCGCTCGCCTTCCTCGCCGCCTACCTGACGTACGAGCTCGGTACGACCTATCATGTGGCGCCATGGTGGGCGGCAATGATCGTCGTGCCCGCGATGTTCCTGATCGGCCTCGCCCAGCATTGGCTGTTCGACAGGTTCAAGGTGAACGAGCTCGCCTCGTTGCTCATCACGTTCAGTTTCGCCGTCATCCTGGAAGTCGCGATCCAGCTCTACTGGACCGCCGACTACCGACGTTTTGAAACGCACTACTCGACGATGTCGATCAAAGTCGGCGCCTTCTACATTCCCGTGCTCGAGTTGGTGCTCTGCCTCGTGGCAGGCGTTCTGGCCTGGGGCACCTGGCTATGGCTGCGCAAGACCTATGTCGGGAAAGCCCTGCGGGCTGCCGCCGAGGATGCCGACATCGCCGCTGCCTACGGCGTCGACCACAAGAAGCTCGCCTATCTCCTGTCGGGCATGGGTGCAGCCTACGCCGCAATCGCCGGCACCTTCATCGCACTGATCGCCACGCTGGCGCCGGCGCAGATATGGGCGTGGCTCGGCGTGGTGTTCGCCGTCGTCATCATCGGCCGCCTGGGCAATCCGCTCGGTGCGCTGCTTGCCGGCATGCTGATCGGCGCGTCGGAGTCGATTGCCATGGCGGTCTTCGCGCCCGCCTGGGCGCCCGTCGTGTCCTTCTCGGTGTTGATCGCCATCCTGCTGTGGGACCCGGAATGGCTGTGAACGCCGCCCGCGACCTGCCGAAGGCGGTGGCGGCGCTCGCCATCGTCGCCCTGGCATTCTTGCCGATGGCGAGGATGCCGGCTTTCTATGAGTCCTTCATTTACCTGATCTTCTTCTGGGTCTCGCTGTCGACGAGCTGGGCGCTGCTGAGCGGCTTCGCCGGCTATTTCAGCCTGGGTCATGCCGCTTTCTTCGGCGTCGGCGTCTATACGACGGCTGCCCTGACCACCAAGTTCGGCGTGCCCTTCCTGGTCACCGTGCCGATCGCGGCCGCATTGGCGGCACTGCTGGCGGCGGGGATCGGCGCCATCGTGTTCCGCCTGCGCCGGCTGCGCGGCGAGCTGTTCGCGCTGCTGACGCTCGCCGTGACCTTCGTCATCGCCACCATCATCCTCAACACGCCGATTGACGGCGGCGGCGGCGTGTTCATGAGCGCCGTGCCGCTGCCCAACCTCATGCCGACGCCGACCGGCACGATCTATATCCTGGGCTTCGGCCTATGCCTGCTCACCATGGTCGTCGCCTGGTGGGTCGCCCATGCGCGACTCGGGATGGGCCTGTTCGCCATCCACGACGACGAGGATGTGGCCGAGGCCAAGGGCGTGCCCACCTTCCGCTACAAGATCGTGGCCTTCGCGCTCGCGGCCGCCATCGCCGGCGCCGTCGGCGGCGTGCATGCCATGTATGTCGGCTTCATCACCGTGGCCGGCACGTTCGAGCTCACCGTGCCGCTCTACGTGGTGCTGATGAGCGTTTTGGGCGGCGCGCGCCATTGGCTGGGCCCGGCGATCGGCGCCACCTTCATCACGGCCTTGCTCTACGCCTTCATCAGCGGTGGCGAGGCCATCATGGGCCGCGCCATCGTCGGCCTGATCCTGATCGTCGCAATCCTGTGGCTCCCCAACGGTGTCATTCCCGCCTTCCAGGCCTGGCTGAAGCGCCGCCACGTGGCACCCGTGGCAACAAGGGCCGAAGTCGTCCCCGTCGTGCCGGCGGCCGAGCCGCAGATCAGCGAGCGCGTCATCATGCAGGTGAGGGGAGTGACCAAGCGCTTCGGCGGCCTGCAGGCGCTGGCCGGCGTCGATCTCGACGTACGCGACGGCGAGATCTTCGGACTGGTCGGGCCCAACGGGTCGGGCAAGACCACGCTGATCAACGTCATCTCCGGTTTCTATCCGCTCAGCAGCGGCACCATCACCCTCGACGGAACCGAGATCGGCCGCGATCCGGCGCACGAGATCGCTCGGCGCGGCGTGGCGCGCACCTATCAGATCCCGCGGCCGTTCGTGAACATGACCGTCCTCGACAACGTGGCGCTGTGCGCCACCTTCGGCGGGCCGGCGCGCTCCAAGGCCGAGGTACGCGACGAGGCGATGCACTGGATCGGCTTCACCGGCCTTGGCGGCAAGGAGGAAGTGCTGCCCGCCGGCCTGAACCTGCACGAGCGCAAGTTCCTGGAACTGGCGAGGGCGCTCGCTGCCCGGCCCAAGCTACTGCTGCTCGACGAGGTGCTGTCGGGGCTGAACCCGGCCGAGATCGACAACGCCATCCGCCTGGTGCGTGCCATCCGCGCGCAGGGCTCCACCATCATATTCGTCGAGCACCTGATGCGCGCCGTCGTCGAACTTTCCGACCGTGTCGCCGTGCTCAATGAGGGCAAGCTCTTCGCGCTGGGGGCACCGCGCGAGGTCATGCGCGATCCACGTGTCGTCAGCATCTACCTGGGCAAGGCCTATGCTGCTTGAAGCCCGCAACCTTCATGTCGGCTACGGCGACGCCACCGCCATCTGGGACGTCTCGCTCGACGTCGATGCGGGCGAGATCGTGTCGGTGATCGGCCCCAACGGCGCCGGAAAGACCACCTTGATCAACGCCATGGCGGGGCTGCTGCGCTCTCGCAACGGCGAGCTGCGCTTCGACGGCGTCGACATGACCCGCGTGCGCGCCCACGACTATTGTGGCCACGGCATCGCGCTGGTTCCGGAGGGCAGGCGCCTGTTCGTCAAGATGTCGGTCGAGGAGAACCTCGAGCTCGGCTGTTATCTCGCGGCTGCGCGGGCCAGTCGCCGGCAATCGCTCGAACGGGTCTATGACCTGTTTCCCATCCTGCGCGACAAGCGTCGCCAGCCGGCCGGCGAGCTTTCCGGCGGCCAGCAGCAGATGGTGGCTATCGGCCGAGCGTTGATGGCGCGGCCGCGCATCGTGCTCTTCGACGAGCCCTCGCTCGGCCTGGCGCCGACCATCGTCGACGCCATGTTCGACATCATCATGCGCGTTCGACAGGATGGCGCCGCCGTCCTGCTGGTCGAGCAGAACGTCCTCAAGGCGTTCGACGTCGCCGACCGCGCCTATGTACTCGAGCAGGGCCGCATCGTCAGCACCGGCTTGCCGGTGGACCTTCTGAAGCAACCCCACATCCGTGAAGCCTATCTCGGCGTTTGAGGACCGACCATGGCCAAGATCCTGAAGATGCCTCTCGACATCGTCGACCGCGCCGCCGCCACCACCGCACCTCAGGACGTGCTGGCTGAAGACGCCGCAACCTTCGATGTCCTGCGCCGGATGCGTGAGGACATCATCGACTGCGTGCTGGAGCCGGACCAGCGCCTGCGCTTCGGCGAGCTGCGGCAACGTTACGACACGTCCGTCGGCACCTTGCGCGAGGCGCTGTCGCATCTGGTGTCGGAGGGGCTCGCCCGCACCGAAGCCGGCCGCGGCTTTAGCGTGGCGCCGATCTCGCTCGCTGACTTCCTCGATCTCAGCGAGCTCCGCGTTTATCTCGAGACCCGCACGCTGGCCGACGCGATCCGTCATGGCACCGACGCCTGGGAGGCCGAGATCGTCAGCGCCCACTTTCTGCTGAGCAAGCTCGCCCCACCCAAGATGAACGATCCGGTCAGCGTCAAGCGAGAATGGGGCAAGCGCCACAAGCGCTTTCACGATTCGCTGGTGGCCACCTGCACCTCGCCGTGGTCGCTGCATTTCCGCAGTGAGCTGTTCGATCAGGCGCGGCGCTACCACTGGCTGACCATGATCCATGCCCGTTCGCGCCGCCGGAACGAGCATCTCGAACTGCGCGACGCGGTGCTGGCGCGCGACGTCGATCTTTCCTGCGCACTGATCGAGAAGCACATCCGCACCACGGTCGAACAGGCGGCGTCCGAAGTGCCCGGTCTCACCTTGAACACGATACGCGTCGCCAAGCGGCGCAAGAGCTGACGGAGGGCGTCATGGATAGATGGTCAACGGGAGCGCGGGCCTCTGGACCGCGCGCCAGCGGGGCACGGACCTGCGCCCGCATAAGCCGCCGCACGATCATCGCCGCCGCGGCAACGATCGCCGCGCCGGCCGTCGTACGGGCGCAGGCGTGGCCCATCAACCCTATCCGCGTCATCCACGGCTACGATGCCGGCTCCAATCCTGACACCATCGCGCGTCACCTGTCGGTGCCGATGACCGAGATCCTCGGCGTGCAGATCGTGATCGAACCGAAGCCCGGCGCCGCCGAGCGGCTGGCGGCGAGCCAGGTCGCACGCATGAAGTCCGACGGCAGCGTGCTCTACTTGATGACCGGCGGCCAGGCTGTCGTCTCGGCGACGGACAAGACGCTGTCCTACGACGCACTGCGCGACTTCGACTACATCGCCATCGTCACGCGCTTTCCGTTCGTCTTCACCGTGGCGCCCGAATCGCGCTTCAAGTCCGTCCAGGCCTTTCTCGACGAGGCCAAGCGCCGGCCGAACGAGGTCACCTATGGGACCTCGGGCATCGGCTCGACCCTGCATATGGCGATGGAGCTGCTGCTGTCGCAGACCGGCGCCAGGATGACCCACGTACCATACCGAGGCGGACTGCAGGCGCCCTACAACGACCTCATGGGCGGGCGGCTCGACATGCAGGTCATCACCTTCTCCAACGCCCAACCCATGCTGAAGACCGACAAGCTGCGGGCACTTGCCGTCACGTCGAAGGAAAGGCATGGGGGCTTCCCTGACGTACCGACTGTCGCCGAGACGCTGGCGCCGGACTACGACGTCGTGTCGTGGCTCGGCTTCACCGCGCCGGCGGGACTTGCGCCCGCATTGCGCGATCGGCTGAACGATGTGCTTCGCCAGGCGATGGCGAAGCCCGAGATCAAGGCCAAACTCGAGGAGCTGGGCAACGACACACGCGTCAGCACACCGAGTGAATTCCGCAACCGTGTCGAGCAGGACATGGCCCGCTGGCGGCCGCTCGCCCACGTCGTCAACCAGTCGTAAAGTGCGCGCAGTACGAGGAAAATCATGAGCAAATTCGGTATCGGTCAGCCTGTCCTGCGCTTCGAGGATCCGCGCCTGCTGCGCGGCCAGGGTCGCTTCGTCAACGACGTCAATCTGCCTGGGCAGGCCCACGCCGTGTTCGTGCGCTCGCCGCACGCCCACGCCAGGATCAATTCGATCGACATCGAGGACGCGAAGAAGGCGCCTGGCGTCGTCGCGGTCCTGACCGGCCATGACGTGGTGGCCGACGGGCTCGGCATGCCCAAGGCCAACATGCCGCGCAAGCGTCCCGACGGTAAGCCGATGTATGCGCCGCAGCGCCCGCCGCTGGTGACCGATCGCGTGCGATATGTCGGCGATCCCGTGGTGATGGTGGTGGCCGACACGCTGGCCGAGGCAAAAGACGCGGCCGAGCTGGTCAACATCGACTACGATCCACTGCCCTCGGTGACCGCGACCGAGGACACCGTGAAGCCCGGCGCGCCGGTCGTTTGGGACGATTGCCCCGACAACATCTCCAACAATGTCGAGCGCGGCAACAAGGCAGGCACCGACGAGGCGATCAAGGGCGCGGCCAGGGTGATCAAGCGGCGCTACGTGATCACGCGCGTACACGCCCAGTACATGGAGCCGCGCGGCACGCTCGGCGTCTACGACCAGGGCGAGGATCGCCTGATCCTCTATGCCGACGTGCAGTATCCCCATCGCGTGCGCAACATGCTGGCACAGAACGTCTTCAAGGTGCCCGAGAGCAAGATGCGGGTGATCGCCCAGGACGTCGGCGGCGGTTTCGGCACCAAAGGCTGGCAGTATGTCGAACATCGCTTGACGCTGTGGGCGGCGCGCAAGCTGCTGCGTCCGGTGAAATGGACCTGCGAGCGCAGCGAAGCGGTGATGGCCGACGAGCATGGCCGCGACAATATCGGCGAGATCGAGCTGGCGCTGGACAAGGACAACAAGTTCGTCGCGCTGCGGCTCAACATGCTGGCCAACATCGGCGCCTATGTCGGCTCCGACCGCAACCTGCTGTCGCCGTTCGGCATGATCGGCACCGTGCTGGGCGTCTATCTGATCCCCAAGGCCTACATCAACGTCGTCGGCGTGCTGTCCAACACCAATCCGACGGCGCCCTATCGCGGCGCCGGACGGCCCGAGGCGATCTACCTCATCGAGCGGGTGATCGACGATGCGGCGCGCGAACTCGGTGTCGATCGCATCGAGCTGCGACGCAAGAACATGCTGCCGGAATCGGCGCTGCCGTATCAGAGCCCGGTCGGTCCGTTTTACGACTGCGGCCAGTTCGAGAAGAATCTCGACATGGCGCTGAAGCTTGCCGACGTGGACGGTTTCGCGGCGCGCCAGGCGGATTCCGCGAAGCGCGGCAAGCTGCGCGGCCTCGGTATCGTCAATGCGATCGAGCAGGCGGCTGGAACGGCGCAGCCGGAATATGCCGAGATCCGCTTCAATCCCAGCGGCACCGCGGCGCTGCTGATGGGCACCAAGGCGCAGGGGCAGGGTCACGAGACCATGTTCAAGCAGATCCTGAACGAGCGGCTCGGGATCGATCCGAAGGACGTGCAGTATATCGACGGCGACACCGACCGTGTCGCGTTCGGCATGGGCACCAACGGCTCGCGCTCGACGGTGCTGGGCGGCTCGGCGCTCTTCATGGCTGCCGGCAAGGTGATCGACAAGGGCAAGAAGATCGCCGGCCATCTGCTCGAAGCAGGCGAGCAGGACATCGAATTCAAGGAAGGCAGCTTCACCGTAAAGGGGACCGACAAGACCGTGACGCTGAAGCAGGTGGCGATGGCGGCGTTCAACCCGACCAAGTGGCCGAAAGGCTTCGAGGGTGGGCTCTACGAAAACGCCACCTTCCTAGGCCAGAAGGACACCTTTCCCAACGGCTGCCACATCTGTGAGGCCGAGGTCGATCCCGAGACGGGCACCGTCACGGTCGACCGCTACGCCGTTGTCGACGATGTCGGCACGGTGATGAATCCGATCGGGCTGAAAGGCCAGATCCATGGCGGCGTCGCCCAGGGCATCGGCCAGATCTTGAGCGAGCAGGTCGTGTGGGACCGCGCAAGCGGACAGCTGCTCACAGCGAGCTTCCTCGACTACGCCATGCCGACCGCCCAGATGATCCCGAGCATGGAGATCAAGAGCAATCCGGTGCCCACACAATACAATCCACTGGGCGCCAAGGGAGCGGGCGAGGCCGGCACAGTCGGTGCCATGCCGGTGGTCATGAACGCCATCATGGATGCGCTGGCGCCGCTCGGCGTCAAGGATGTGGCCATGCCGGCTACGGCGCAGAACGTGTGGCGCGCGATTCAGGAGGCGAAGGCGGGATGAGAGTGCGTGTCGTCCTTGGGCCGACCAGTGGCCCGCGCGCCAACCTGCGTCTTTTGAGGAGGGGAAACAGATGAGCGTTCTCGAAGGGCTACGCAAGGAAGTGCGGCATGTGCTCAAGGATGGCAGCGGATACTGGGTCGAGTTCAAGGACAACCTCATCGTGTTTTCCGACGGCC
The DNA here is from genome assembly GCA_902825855.1 of uncultured Rhodospirillales bacterium. Taxonomy (GTDB): domain Bacteria; phylum Pseudomonadota; class Alphaproteobacteria; order Reyranellales; family Reyranellaceae; genus Reyranella. The sequence goes on from CADECW010000019.1 coordinate 67,022, forward strand.
GGAGCTGCGGCGAGGCCGAGGTCGTGCACCTGCCGCCCTGCACGCCGACCAAGATCATCTGCGTGCACGTGAACTACATTTCGCGCTACTACGAATTCAACGATACGCGCACGCCGCCCAAGTCGCCGACCTACTTCCAGAAGCCGCTGACCGCGCTCAATGCCCACAAGGGCGAGCTGATCAAGCCCAAAGGTTACAAGTACGTGAACTACGAGGGCGAGATGGCCGTCGTGTTCGGCAAGGTCACGCGCAACGTGTCGCGCGAGGAAGCATGGGACTGCATCGCGGGCTTCGCGCCGTCCAACGATTTCGGCTGTCACGACTTCCGCGACACCGACTCGGGCTCGATGCTGCGGGTGAAAGGCATGGACGGCTTCTGTCCGATCGGCCCGGGCCTGGTCTCCGGCGTCGACATCACGAAGTCCACGCTGCGATCCTACAAGAACGGCAAGATGGTGCAGGAAGGCGCGATCAGCGAGCAGATCTTCGACTGCGGTTACCTGATCGCCGACCTGGCGCGTCACATGACCTTCCTGCCCGGTGACATTTTGCTCACCGGTACGCCCGCTAACTCGCGTCCGCTCGAGGCAGGCGATACGATCGACGTCGAGGTGACGGGCGTCGGCCGTCTTTCCAACAAGGTGGTCGAGGTGCCCGCGCCGCGCAACGCGGTGGGCTTCCCGGCCAGCCCCGACAGCGATGGCGTGCGCCGCGTGGCGCTCGGCAACGAGGAACGTCTGCCCGATAAGTTCAAGACGATGGCTTGAGACTGGAGGAACCCATGGTCGCAATCAAAGCTGCCGAATTCGCCTTCCCACGCATGGAAGCGCCCGACCTCGACGAGATGGAGGAGTTTCTCACCCATTTCGGCCTGGTTCGCGCCGAACGCACATCCGACGCGCTCTACATGCGCGGAGCGGATGGCCATCATCACCTGCATGCGGTGCATAAAGGCGGCACCAGGTTCATCGGTTTCGCCTATCACGCCGCAAGCGAGGACGACCTTGGCCGGCTCGCCAAGCTGCCGGGCGCCTCGGGCATCGAGACGCTGAACGAGCCGGGCGGTGGCAAGCGCGTGCGGCTGAAGGAGCCCAACGGCTACCAGATCGAGGTCATCCACGGCATGTCGACCGTGCCGCCGACCAAGGTCGAGCGCGATCCGGTCAACACCGGCGGCGATCCGCTGCGACGCAAGGGCCGGCTGATGCGGCTTTCAAAGTCGCCGACAATGATCCAGCGCATCGGTCATGGCGTGCTGTCGACGCCGAAAGTGAAGGAGACCGTCACCTGGTTCCGCGAGACGCTGGGCATGATCCGCTCGGACGACGTCTACGCCGGCGACAAGGAGAACGTGATCGGTGCCTTCAGCAGGCTCGACCGCGGCGAGGAATATGTCGACCACCACGTCCTGTTCTGCGTGCACAACGAGAAGACGGGGCTCAACCATGTCTCCTACGAGGCGCAGGACATCGACGCAGTGTTCCAGGACCACGAGCACATCAAGAAGGTCGGCAAGTACGAGCACATGTGGGGTATCGGCCGGCATCTGCTGGGCAGCCAGGTCTATGACTACTGGTGCGACCCGTGGGGCCGCGTCCACGAGCGCTGGGCCGACACCGATCGCCTCAATGCGGCCAACGGCGGCCATCTGCTGAGTGTGGAGGAGGGCTTCCAGTCGCAGTGGGGCGAGCGGCCCCCGGAGCGTTTCATCGGCCACGCCAGTCCCTGATCTGGAGTTTACAGTAGAAGAGGAGTGAAGAACCATGTCCAAGCGACCCGCCGATTCGTCGGCTGCCCGCGATGCGCTGCGCGCCTTTGCGCCCAAGCTCGTCGACCTGACCGACAATGTGCTGTTCGGCGACGTCTGGGAGAGGCCGGGCCTCTCCAAGCGCGACCGCAGCCTGATCACCTGCGCCGCCCTGGTGGCGCTGAACCGTACGGAGCAGCAGGTTGGCCACTTCCAGCGCGCCATCAACAACGGCGTCAAGAAGGAGGAGCTGCTGGAGCTCATCACCCATCTCGCCTTCTACGGCGGATGGCCGGTCGCCATGTCGGCGGCCAACGTCGCCAAGAAAGTGTTCGAGGGAGAACCGAAGTGAAGATCTGCTATTTCAACGACTACCGACTCGGTGTCGTCAAGGGCGACAGCGTCGTCGACGTCACCGACGCGGTGAAGGACATCCCTCACATCGACAGCCGGGACCTGATCATCGGCCTGATCGCCAAGTGGGACAGCTACAAGGCGAAGGTCGAGAAGGCAGCGAACGACGGCACGGCCGTGCCCTTGAAAGACGTGCGCCTGCGTCCGCCGGTACCCAAGCCCGGCAACATCGTCTGCATGGCGGTGAACTACATGGAGGACGGCACGCTCAAGGAGAAGCCGCAGATCAACGCCTTCCACAAGGCTGCTTCGGCGGTGATCGGCGACGGCGATACCATGGTGCTGCCCGATGTGCCGGCCAGCATCTTCGAGGGCGAGGCCGAGCTGGCACTGGTGATGGGCAAGCCCGCCACCCGCGTGAGCCAGGCCGACGCCATGAAGCATATCTTCGGCTACACCTGCTTCATCGACGGTTCGGCGCGCGGCCTGCCTCCGCCTGGGAACGTCTTCTTCCAGATGAAGTCGCGCGACACTTTCGCGCCCATCGGTCCGTGGATCGTCACTGCCGATGAGATCGCCGATCCGCAGAACCTCGGTATCAGCCTCTCCAACAACGGGCAGGTGATGCAGAAGTTCAACACCAACGACATGGCGCACCAGATCCCGCGCTCCATCGAATGGGCGAGCTCGATCCACACGCTCAATCCCGGGGACATCCTGGCCACCGGCACCAACCACCGCGGCCTGCACTCCTTCATGGACGGCGACAAGGTCGAGCTCACCATCGAGAAGGTGGGCACGCTCAAGTTCAACGTGAAGGATGAGCTGAAGCGCACCTGGGCCCGCACGACGCGCTCCCAGCACAAGGACAAGGGCGGCGAGGGCCCGCACACGCCGCAGACCGGCGGCAAGTACGCACAGAAGTAGAGCCTCACAACGCCGTCATCCCGACCGGAGCGCGAAGCGCGAAGTGGAGGGACCTGTTCTTTTGATGCGTCGACAAGAACAGGTCCCTCGACTACGCCGCCCTTCGGGCGGCTTCG
>CADECW010000020.1:0-43630 GCA_902825855.1 uncultured Rhodospirillales bacterium
AAGAACGACGGCAGGCAGGGGAAGTAATCATCGATCGCCGCCTGCAGCGTAGCTTTGCCTTCCGGCGTCTTGACCAGCTCGGCGGTGAAGTCCTCGCCGAACTGCGCATGGAAGCGCTCTTCCGGCATGGTCGCGCGGGCGAGATCGCGCAGCGGATGGAACGTGCAGTGCAGCAGGTCCTCGACCTGCAGGATCTCGGCCAGGTCGGCCAGAAGCTTGATGGCGACGAACTCTTCCCATGTCTTGACCGGGAACTCGAAGATAGACAATGGCCGCTTGGCGGGGCCCGGCATCATGCGCTCTTCTTGGATGCCCATCTGCATACCGAGCTGCTTGAAGCGCACGTGATGGCCGTACTCTTCCATGGCGACACGGCAGGTCAGCCATTTTGCGTAAGGCGTCGGCGCGTAGGCGATCGCCGGCTCGTCGAACACCTGAGCGCCGTAGAGCTCGTTGACGGCGTGGCTGATCACCAGCTTGGCCACGGCCTCGCGATATTCTTCGGGAGCGTCCTTCAAGTCCTCGACGGTCCTTACCACGATGGGATCGCTCATGGCGGCTCCTCAGACGAGGGGCTCGGTATTGAAGGCTTCGAGATCGGTGGTGAGGTCGGTGAACTTGTCCGCAAGCTTGCCGCAAAGATCCTGCGCCAGCGTGCTGCCGGCCTCGATGCGCGCGACCGGCCGCGGCTGACCGAACAGGAAGACCTCGCGGCCGCGCACGCCCAGCAACTGGCCGGTGATGCCCTTGCCGGCCGGCGAGCAGAGCGCCGTCACCAGGTTGCCGACATGGTGCGCGCCGATCTTGAGCGCGCGCTCCTTGTAGGATTTCTGCGCCGCGTTGGCGGGCTGGATGATGTCGGTGACACGGGTGCGCGCGAATGGCGCAACGGCGTTGACGGTGATCTGGGCGCGGGCGAGGTCCATCGCCGTGACGCGCGTCAGGCCGAACAGTCCTGCCTTTGCGCTGGCATAGGCCGCCTGGCCGAGATTTCCGTAGAGACCGGCCGACGACACGATGTTGACGATGCGGCCCCAGTCGTAGCCGCCGGCACCGCCGCGCCCTGCCTTGCCCTGGTCTCGCATCACCGCCGAGGCGGCGTTGATCAGATAGAAGGCAGCCGAGAGGTTGTTTCGGATCACCGCGTCCCAGTCGCGCGGATCGGCGCGGAAGACGAAGGCGTCGCGCAGGATGGCGGCGTTGTTAACCACGATATCGATGCCGCCGAAATGCTTCACCGCCAATTCGACCAGCGCCTTCGCCGCACCGGGCGAGGCGACGCTGTCGGCGAAGGCAACCGCCTTTCTGCCCAGCGTCGCGGCCGCGTCCCGGGCGACCGTCGGATCGCCGTCCTCGCCACCGATCGAGGCGCCGTTGTCGGCAACGACGACGCCGGCGCCTTCGGCGATCAGCGATTCGGCGATGGCGCGGCCGATGCCTCGGCCGGCGCCGGTGACTATGGCGGCACGTCCTTCGAGAAGGCCGGTCCCGGTTCCTGCCGGACTCGTGGCGCTCATAGTTCCGCTCCCGTCTTCCTGCCGGCGCTCGCCATCTCGGCTGCAGTGTAGAAGGCGTCGGCATGGATATCGGCGCGGCGCATGCCGCGCTGCTCGAGCAGCCTGCTTGCCGCTTCGACCATGACCGGCGGACCTGCGAGGTAAGCCTTGCAGCCATCGAACTCGTCGAAGTCCTGGGCGAGCGCCTCGTGCACCAGACCGAGGCGGCGCTCTGCGCCTTCGCCTTCGCTCAGTACCGGAATGAAATGCAGGTTCCTGTGGGTCTGGGCCAGGCTGGCGAAATGATCGTGCAGGTAGAGGTCGCGCTCGCTGCGGACGCCGAAATAGAAGTAGATGTGCTGTGGCAGCGCCTGCTGCAGGGCGCGCTCGACCACCGACTTGATGGGCGCCATGCCCGAGCCCCCGGCGACGGCGATGATCGGCCCACGATGCGTCTCGCGCAGATATGACGGACCGAACGGACCCTCGACGCGCACATGATGGCCGACCTCGAGTTTCTCGCCGACGTGAGTGGAGGTTGCGCCGCCCGCCGCAAGCCGCACGTGGAACTCCAGGATCGGATCGCCCGGCACGTTGGCCATCGAGTAGTCGCGCGGCGGGCAGTTCTCGAACGTCACCGAAGCGAACTGGCCGGCCGAGAAATCGAAAGGTCCGCCCGAGACGATCTTCAGGCGAATGCGCTTGATGTCGTGCGTGGCGTCGTCGAGAGCCACCACCTCGCAGTCGAGAAGGCGGCGGGGATGGACGATCAGGTCGTCCTCGTCCAGCCAGGCGACCTCGCTGTCCGCCCAAGGGACGGCGCGGCAGGCGAGGATCAGGCCGCGATCCTTCTCCGCGTCGCTGAGAGCGAACTCCGAGTAGCCCGCCATCGAGACCTCGCCCTTGACGAGATGCGACTTGCAGGCGCCGCAATTGCCGGACTGGCAGCCGAACGGATAGGAGATGCCGGCATCGAGCGCGGACGACAGGATGGTGGCCCCGGTCGGAACCTCGATGGTACGCTCGGCCTGGACGATACGGACTTTGACGCTCATCGGGAAAACGCGCGAATTTGTTTGATCCCCAAACAATCTGCGTTTACCACTCCGGCCATGGGCCGTCCACCTGCCAAACCTTCCGCCTCGCTGGATCGCGGTCTTCTACCATCGTTGCTGGGCTACGTGCTGCGCCGCGCCCAGTCGGCGGTGTTCGACGAGTTCTCCGACACCTTCGCCAAGGCGGGCGAGGCTCTGACGCCGGGCGAGTTCGGCCTGCTGGTGCTGGTCGACCGCAATGCGGGGCTCAGCCAGATGTCGCTGGCGCGGGCGCTCGGCATCGACCGCTCGACCCTCGTGCCGATCCTCGACCGACTGCAGGAACGCGGGCTGCTGGTGCGCCACCGCTCGCCGACCGATGGCCGCACCCATGCCCTTGCGCTGACGCCCAACGGGGAGAAGGCGTTGGCTCGGTTTGCCCGGCTGGTGCGCGCGCATGAGAAGCGCATCGGTTCGCAGCTTTCGGCCGCCGAAATCCGGTCGTTGATCGACCTTCTCGAAAAGGTGCGCGCAGGCGCGCGTTCGATATAGTCCGCGCCGCATGAACTCGACCCATCCTGATTTCGCCGGCGTCGACATCGGCGCGCTGAGCGATGCCGAGGCGCTGAAAGTCCTCAATGCGCGTACCACCGAGCCGGTCAAGATCCTGAACGGCGAGGTCATCGAGCTCGATTCGAAGCGCGGCTTCTGTCGCTTTCGCTTCGAGATCGTTCCGGCCTTCTGCCACTCGCAGGGCCGCATCTGCCAGGGCGGGTTCCTTACCGGCATGGTCGACACGGCCATGGCTCATGCAGCGATGGCCAAGGGCAGCTTCGCCAATGCGGTGCCGACACTGGAACTCAAGATCAGTTTCCTCGAAGCCGCCGGCCCGGGCGTCGTGACCGCCGAAGGTCGCGTGGTGCGCTGGGGCGGTTCGGTCGGCTTCCTCGACGGTGACATCAGGGACGACAAGGGCCGCCTGGTCGTCCATGCGACGTCGACCGTCAAGATCGTGCGGCCGCGGAAGTAGTCGACGCTTCACCTTCATGCGCAGGGCTATCGTGTATGGCTCGCCACCCCCGTCATCCCGACCGGAGCTGAGCGCAGCGAGGCGAAGTGGAGGGACCTGCTCTTTTGAAGGGTCGACAAAAAGAGGTCCCTCGACTACGCAGCCCTACGGGCGGCTCCGCTCGGGATGACGGGAAATTTTGCCGTTGTCCCGACCAGAGCGAAGCAACTGTATTGTTGCTGCATCGCCTCCCCACCCGTCATCGCGACCGGAGCCGAGCGCAGCGCGGCGAAGGGACCTTTTCTGTTGATGCGTCGACAAGAACAGGTCCCTCGACTACGCCGCCCTTCGGGCGGCTTCGCTCGGGATGACGAGGAAATTGGTCATTTGCGATAGTCCTGCCTCGCAATCCAATGCTCGGCGATCTGGCGGCGCGTGGCGAACCAGGCGCCGCCCTTGTCCTTCATGTGCGACACGATGCGGTCGAGGGCGGCGATGCGGCCGGGGCGGCCGATCATGCGCAAATGGAGGCCGATCGACATCATCCGGGGCGCCTGGCCGCCCTCGGCCCACAGAGTGTCGAAGGCATCGGTCGTGTACTCGGCGAAGTCGCGCGCCGTCACGAACCGGTGGAAGCCCTGGTGGTAGTGCATGTCGTTGGTGTCGAAGCTGTAGGGCAGCACGAGATGGCGCTTGCCCGACACGTCGACGAAGAACGGCAGGTCGTCGGAATAGTCGTCGCTGTCGTAGAGGAAGCCGCCTTCCTCGACCAGCAGGCGGCGCGTGTTGGGCGACGGCGTGGAGCGCGTGTGCCAGCCTACCGGCCGCGTGCCGGCAATGCCGGTCAGCACCTTTACCGTGCGGGCAATTGCCTCCCGCTCGTCGGCCTCCTTCATGTGCGCATGCCTCTCCCAGCGCCAGCCATGGCAGGAGATCTCGTGACCGCGCTCCACCGCGTCCTCGATCAGCCAGGGCGAAAGCTCTGCGGCCTTGCCGCAGCTGCTGACGGTGGCGGGCACGCCGAGCCGAGCCAAGGCATCGGCGATGCGCCACCAGGCTGCCTTGGTGCCGTACTCGAAATGCGACTCCATGCAGCGGTCGGCGACGCCCGCGATCTCGTCGGTCACCTCGTAGACCTTCTCGTTGAAGGCATCGCCGGCGGAGAGGGACATCTCCGCGCCTTCCTCGAAGTTGATGACGAAGGAGACGGCGACGCGCGCGCCATGCGGCCAATGCGCGTGGGGTGGTGTACGGCCGTAGCCTTTCAGATCACGCGTCACGAGGACCGTCACGATGGCCGATCACGCTGGCGAGGGCCGTCGAAAGGCCCTTGGAGTCCTTCGGTCCCGGACGGCGATAGGTGCCCGCCGTCGCCTTGCGCGGCTTGAGGCGGATCAACCCTTCAGCCATGACGACGGCAGCCTGGATCCCGTCGACCAGCGGCACCGGCACGCGATCGCGGATCTTGCCGGCGAGGCCGGCGAGCGGCGCGCCGGCCAGGATGACGACGTCGGCGCCATCGTTGGCGACGGTGCCGAGCGCGAGATCGATCAGCACGGCCTCCTTCTCCTCCTGCACGTCGTCGATCGACTTGAATCCTTCGTCGAGGGTGCGGATGGCGGCGCATCGCCCGGTCATCCCGTGCCAGGCGACGATCTCGGCGAACCATGGCTCGAGCGAACGCGAGAAGCTCACGATGCCGAAGCGCCGGCCGAGCGTGCAGGCCATCAACATCGCCGCCTCCGCCATGCCGACCACCGGGAAGTCGAACAGCTCGCGTGCGCCGCCCAGGCCCGGATCGCCGAAGGCGGCAATGATGGCGGCGTCCATCGTACCGCGGCGTTCCGCCAGCATGTCGAGCGCGGCAGCCGCGCCAATCGCAGCTTCGGCCCGGGTGGCGATGTAGGGCACGCCGTATGAAGCCGTCATCGGCTCGAGTTCGGTGCCGGGGCTCGCGACCATCCGGCCGGCGGCGACCAGCCGGTCGGTGACGCCTGTCGATGTGTTGGGATTGGCGATCAGGATCTTCATGCCGGGAAGTCTAACCCAGTTCTAGAAGTCGGCGAGCTTGCGCAGGCCGACCAGCCGATCGCCTATCACCAGCGCCACGACCGCCAGCAGCACCAGGCCTGCCGAGATGGCGGCGATGGTGGGATCGGGCCGCTCCTCGACATATTGCAGCATCTGGATCGGCAGGGTCTTGGTCCAGGCATCGGTGAAGAAGATCGAGATCGGGTAGTTATCCATCGAAGCCAGGAAGGCGAACATGCCGGAGGTCAGGAAGGCCGGCGCCAGCGCCGGAACCAGCACGCGAAGCAGCGCCTGCGGATAGTTGCAGCCGAGCGTGCGAGCGGCATCGATCAGCGAGAAATCGAACAGGCTGAGCGCGCCGACGACGGTGCGCACGACGTAGGGCAGGGTGATGACGACGTGCGCCACCAGCAGGCTGACGTAGATGTCGCGCAGGCCCATCGCCTTGAAGCCCTGCAGCATGGCGATGCCGATCACCAGCCCGGGCAGCATCAGCGGCGACACCAGGAAGGTCGAGATGGCCTCGCGCCCGGGAAAGCGCCCGCGCACCAGCGCGATGGCGCAGAGCGTGCCCAGTGCCAGCGCCACCGCGGTCGAGATCGCCGCGACCTGCAGGGAAGTGACCAATGCCGGCAGAAGCCCACGCGTATTGGCGAGACGCTCGTACCAGCGCAGCGACCAGTCGGGCGGCGGCAGGGTGAAGACGGTCGAGGAGCCGAAGGACACCGCGATGGTGACGACCAGAGGCGTCATCAGGAACACCACGGTGAAGGCCGCGATGAACCATGTGAAGTAGCGCGTCGCCCGTTCTATGGCGGTCATGCGGGCACCGTCATGAGCTGCCGCCGAGCCGGCGGGCGAGCCAGGTCGAGCCGACGACGATCGCGACGGCCAGCGCCAGCAGGATGACCGCCGTGGTCGAGCCGAGCTGCTCGTTGCGCATCAGCAGGAAGGAGCGGCCGGTCAGCGTCGACAGCGTCTGGAAGCGGTCGCCGATCAGCAGCGATGGGATGACGAACATCGAGACGCTGAGCGAGAAGACGAAGGCGATGCCCGAGACGACGCCCGGCAGCGTGAGCGGCAGGGTCACGTGCGTGAAGCGGTAGACCGGCGTCGCGCCCAGGGTGGCGCCGGCCTCGCTCAGGCGGGGATCGATCAGCTTCACCACGGAATAGATCGGCAGGATCATGAAGGGCAGAAAAATGTTGGCGGCGCCCAGCACCAGGCCGGTTTCCGTGAACAACAGCCGCTGCGGCTCGTCCCACAGGCCAAGCCCCAGCATGACCTGGCTGACCACGCCGTCGCGCCGCAGGACGATCTGCCAGGCGAAGGCCTTGACCACGGCGCCGATCGACAGCGGCAGGATGATCGAGACCAGCATGACGATCTGCAGCACGGCCCCGGCGCGGGCGAGGGCGAAGGCGGCCGGATAGCCGATGACGAAGCAGAGCACCGTCACCCAGGCAGCGACGCGCAGCGTATTGCCGATGACGCGCCAGTTGAACGGGTCGCTCATGAAGGCGACGTAGGGCTGCAGCGTCGGGCCGGCGGGACCGCTGAAACTCTTCATGAGCAGCCAGAGCAGCGGATAGGCGTAGACGACCAGCAGGTAGAGCACCGCCGGCAGGGCGAGCAGCGCCACCGGGTCGCGCCAGGCGGAAGCGCTTCGTGTGCTCATGGCGCCGGATAGATCAGGGTGTCGCTGCGCGACCAGGCCAGCTGCATCGCCGTGCCTGGGGCGGGCAGGCCGCCGTGCAGGTCGGCGGTCTCGACCAGCAGCCGGTCGGCCTCGGCGCTGGCGAAGTGGAGCTGCACCTTCGAGCCCTGGAAGACGGCGTCGCGCAGTTCGGCGCGCACCAGGTTGTCGCCGGGCTGGTTGACGGCGATGCGTTCGGGCCGCACCGCGACCACGACGTCGCTGCCGGCGACGAAGCTGCCGCGTCCCGCCAGGCGGCCGACCGAGGTTTCGACCGCGACCATGTCTTCGTCGAGGCGCCCGACGACCTTGCCGGCGAGCCGCGAGGAAAGTCCGACGAACTCCAGCACGAAGGCTGTCGCCGGCGAACGGTAGATGGCCTGCGGCTGGGCGAGCTGCTCGATGGCGCCGCGATTCATCACCGCGATGCGGTCCGACATGGTCAGCGCCTCGTCCTGGTCGTGGGTGACGAAAACCGCCGTGGTGCCGAGCTCGCGCAGCAGCCGACGCAGTTCGATCTGCATGGTTTCGCGCAGCTTGCGATCGAGGGCGGAGAATGGCTCATCGAGCAGCAGCAATTTGGGCCGTACGGCAAGCGCGCGGGCGACGGCGACGCGCTGCTGCTGGCCTCCCGACAGCGCGCGCACGGAGCGATCGGCGAAGTCGCTGAGGTGCACCAGATCGAGGAAGCGCCTGACCGTTGGGGCGATGTCGGCCGCGGCGCGGCGCCGCGCCTTCAGGCCGAAGGCGACGTTCTCGGCGACGCTGAGATGGGGGAACAGGGCATAGTTCTGGAACACCACGCCGACATCACGCCGATGCGGCGGCTGGGCGGTGATGTCCTCGCCATCGAGGCGCACGCTTCCACGGTCGGCGGCAAGAAGCCCGGCGATGATACGAAGCAGTGTGGTCTTGCCGCAGCCCGACGGGCCGAGCAGGGAGACGAACTCGCCGGCCGCGACCCTGAGGTCGACGCCGCCCAGCACCGTTGCGGCGCCGAACGACTTTTCGGCGCCGGCGATGTCGAGAAACGAATCGGCGGCCACGGCTGGCGACTACATCGCCATGTCGCGATCCCAGCGCTTCACCCAGTCGGCCCGGTTGTCGGCGACGAACTGCCAGTCGACCCCGAACATGGTGGCGCTGGTCGGCATGCCCGCCGGAACCGGCGTGTCCTTGTTGGTCGGCAACGAGAAGGTGACCGCCGAGAGCTTGGCCTGCACCTCCGGCCCGATCATCTCGTTGATGTAGGCGGCGGCAAGTTCGGGCTGCGGGCCACCCTTCACCAGCGCCACCCCAGAGGGCATGGCGAAGATGCCCTCCTTCGGCACGGCGATGTCGACCGGCGCGCCGGCCTGCTTGCGCTCGAGCGCCACCTGCGAGATCGCGCTCGAGATCATGAAGCCTTCGCCCTGCTCCAGGAGATTGTAGGCCTGCGGCATCTGTGTATAGGCCGTCAGCAGGTTGGGCTTGATGGTCACGAGCTTCTTGAACGCGGCGTCGATGTCCTTCTGCGCCTCGGGCATCGGCTTGCCGGTCGCCAGGAAGGCCGCCATGAACAGGTTGGCGAGCCCCTCGGTGTTCTGCAGCGAGGGAACGATGACGCGGCCCTTGTACTTGGGATCATAGGCGTCGGCCCACGACGTCGGCGGCGACTTCATGGCCGTGGGATTGTAGGCGATGCCGAGCCAGGGCTGCAGGTAGTTCACCCACATGCCGTCCATGTGGACGGTGCCGGGTTTCAGGGCTGCGATGTTCGGCACCTTGGCCGCCGTTATCTTCTCCAGCAGGCCCTCGGCGACGGCGGGGATCATCACCGGGTCGTCCATCTGGACGACAGAAAGATACTGCTTGTCCTTGTTCTTCTGCATCTTTTCGAGGTTCACGAGCGAACGGGTGCCCTCGTAGACGATCTTGCAGGAGTACTTCTTCTCGACCACCGGCGCGATGATGGTCTCGACGAAGTTCTTGTGGCTGGCGGCGCCGCCGACCACGAGCTCCTTGCTCTGGGCCCGCAGGATGCGCGGCGCGGCGAGCATGGTGGTGGCGGCACCCGCGATGGCGAGAATCGTGCGACGGTCCAAGGCGATGGTCTGTGGCTTTTTCATAAGGCTTCCCCTTCGGCAGCCCAAGGAAGCAAGGACCGTGCCTGTGTTGCCCTATGAGCCCTTGAGGCGGGCGACTTCTTCTTCCAGCTCCTTGATGCGTTGCGCCAGACGATCCACCGCGGGAGCAACTTCAGCCTCGCTGTAGCGCGGGATTATGTGCTGCTGGCAATTGACGTCCCATGCTTCGAGGGCGAAGACGATGGCGCGTTCGGGCCGCGCCTTGTAGCGCGGGTCGACCAGCCGCTCCATCAGCTCCAGGTCGCCCTCGACCACGCGTGCGCGTCCCCACAGCTTGACGCGCTGGCGGGTGGCGAAATGCAGGATGAAGATGTGGGCGCGGTCGTTCTCCTTGAGATGACCGAGCGTTATGTACTGCCGATTGCCGGCGAAGTCGGCGAAAGCGAGCGTGTGGCTGCCGATCGTCTTCAGGAATCCTGGCGGTCCGCCGCGATGCTGGATGTAGGGCTGGCCGTCGGCGCTGGCCGTCGCCAGGAAGAAGGTGTCGATGACTCCGAGGAACTGGCGCAGGTCGTCGGTGATCCCGGTCTTCCATTCGCGGTCCTCGAAGAGGGGCCGCGACCCCAGACGCATCTGCTCCGCCTTGACCGCGGGCGAGAACATCACGTCTTCGGGGTTGCCCATCGCTACTCCAGTTTCTTGCCGAGTTGCCCTGCCACTTCCTGGATGAACTGCCAGGCGACGCGGCCAGAGCGCGCGCCTCGGGTCACCGACCATTCGATCGCCTGCTTGCGCAGCTGCTCGGTCGGCACGCCGAGCCTGTAGTGATTGGCGTAGCCTTCGATCATGGCGAAGAAGGTGTCCTGGTCGGCATTGTGGAAGCCCAGCCACAGGCCAAAGCGGTCGCTGAGCGAGACCTTTTCCTCGACCGCCTCCGAAGGATTGATCGCCGTCGAGCGCTCGTTCTCGATCATGTCGCGCGGCATCAGGTGGCGGCGGTTGGAGGTGGCATAGAACACCACGTTGTCCGGCCGGCCCTCGATGCCGCCTTCCAGCACCGCCTTCAGTGATTTGTAGGCGGCGTCCTGGCCGTCGAAGGAGAGATCGTCGCAGAACACCACGAAGTGGCGCGGCGAGGTCCTGATCATCGCGAGCAGAGTCGGCAGCGAAGGAATGTCCTCGCGATGGATCTCGACCAGGGCCAGGGGGCCCGGTGGCCCACCCATCTCGCGGTTCACGTGGGCGTGCACCGCCTTCACGATCGAGCTCTTGCCGGCGCCGCGCGAGCCCCACAGCAGGGCGTTGTTGGCCGGCAGCCCCTTGGCGAAGCGCCGCGTGTTCTCCAGCAGGATCTCCTTCTGGCGGTCGACGCCCATCAACAGGTCGAGGTCGACCCGGTTGACCTTTGGGACGGCTTCCAGGCGGTGGCCGGCGGCATGCCAGACATAGGCTTCGGCGGTGGCGATATCGGCGGTGGCGGGGGCGGGCGGAGCAAGCCGGTCGAGCGCTGCGACAATGCGTGAAAGCGTGGCTTTAAGGTCTTGATCCATCGTTGCCGGGGGCCTGAAAGGGGGCGACCATACGCTTCCGCAGTTGCGTTGCAAAGCGGGGCGGGGTCGCTATAGTCCGCGCGCTTTTCGACGGCCGGAAAGATCGAAGACTCGGGAGCAGAAGATGTTGATATCGGAGGCATGGGCCCAGACGGGTGGCGGTGGCGGCGGCGATTTCCTCGTCCAGCTCTTCCCGCTGATCCTGATCTTCGTCGTCTTCTATTTCCTGCTGATCCGCCCGCAGCAGGCCAAGGTCAAGGCGCAGCGCGAGATGCTGTCGGGCGTCAAGCGCGGCGACCGCGTCGTCACCGGCGGCGGCATCATCGGCCTGGTCACCAAGGTCATCTCGGACAACGAGATCCAGGTCGAACTCGCAGAAGGCGTGCGGGTGCGCATCATCAAGCAGACCATCACCGACATCGTCGCCCGCGGCGAGTCCGTGCGCGGGCCCAAGGAGGCTGAGGACGACGAGAAGCCGATGCTGCCGCCGCCCGCGCCGGCGGCCGAGCGCAAGAGCCTGCTCGGCAGCCTGTTCGGGGGTGGCAAAAAGTAGCCACAGGGGCCAAGTAGGTCGACATGCTCAATCTCCAGCGCTGGCAGACGCTCGCCGTGATTGCTTTCACGGCGCTCGCCGTGCTGTTCGCCCTGCCGAACGTTCTGCCGGCGGTCGTTCTCGACCACCTGCCGGGCTGGTACCAGCAGAGCCGGATCAACCTCGGCCTCGACCTGCGCGGCGGCGCCCACTTCCTGCTGGAGGCCGACCTGCGCTCGGTGCTGAACGAGCGCCTGACCAACCTCGGCGACTCGGTACGCGGCGAACTGCGCAAGCAGCAGGTGGCGTTCAAGGACATTACCACGGAGCAGGGGCGCGCCGTGATCGTCGTGCTGCGCGACGAGAGCCAGCGCGCCAAGGCGATCGAGGCGATCCGCACCGTCGACCCTTCGCTCGCCGTGTCGGGCAGCGGCGATACCATCCGGCTGGCCTACGCCGACCAGGACCTGTTCCGCCGCAAGAAGGAAGTGATCGACCAGTCGATCGAGATCCTGCGGCGGCGCGTCGACGAGACGGGCACCATCGAGCCCACCATCGTGCGCCAGGGCGACGACCGCATCCTGCTGCAGGTGCCGGGCATCAAGGACACGACCGACCTCAAGCGCAAGATCAACCAGACCGCCAAGCTCACCTTCCACCTGGTCAACGAGGACGCCGCCGCGGCGGGGCCGGCCGGCGCCGTGCCTCCCACCACCATGATGGTGCCGACGCGCGAAGGCATGCAGGAACTCCGGCGCAGCAATCCCAGGGCGTGGGACGAGATCCAGGCCGCCAACCCGCGCATGAGCCCGGAGCAGATCTGCCGACGCTACCAGCCGCAGTGCCTGCCGGTCCTGAAACGCGTCATCGTCGGCGGGGAGGATCTTGACGACGCCAAGTCGACCTTCGAGCAGCAGCAGGGCGGCCGGCCGATCATCAGCTTCACCTTCAATGCCGCGGGCGGCCGCGCTTTCTGCGCCGCCACGCGCGCCAATATCGGCAAGCGGCTGGCCATCCAGCTCGACAACGAGATCATCAGCGCGCCCGTCGTGCAGAGTGCGATCTGCGGCGGTAGCGGCATCATCACCGGCACCTTCACCACGCAACAGACCCAGGAGCAGGCGCTGCTGCTGCGCTCGGGCGCGCTGCCGGCGACCCTCACCATCATCGAGGAGCGTACCGTGGGCGCCGATCTTGGCGCCGACGCCATCCGCGACGGCACGGTTGCCGCCCTGGTCGGTACCGTGCTGGTCATCATCCTGATGCTGGTCGTCTACGGACCGGTGTTCGGCGGCTTCGCCAGCCTCGCCATGATGGTCAACATGCTGCTGGTGTTCGCCGGCATGTCGATCCTGGGCGCCTCGCTGACCTTGCCCGGCATCGCCGGGCTGGTGCTGACCGTCGGCATGTCGGTCGATTCCAATGTGCTGATCTACGAGCGCGTGCGCGAGGAAAGCGCCAACGGCCGCACGCCGTTCAGCGCGCTTGCCACTGGCTATGAGCGCGCGCTGACGGCGGTGATCGATTCCAACCTGACGGCGCTGATCGCCGGCGTCCTGCTGTTCGGCTTCGGGTCGGGCCCGATCAGGGGCTTCGCCACGTCCCTGACGCTCGGACTGCTCACCCACCTGTTCACGGCGACCATCTTCACCCGCATGCTGCTGGCCTTCTGGGTGCGCTGGCGGCGGCCGACCGCATTGCCGATCTGAGGCGTCAACATGTTGTGGAGACCCCACCACCTCATCCGCGCCCGGCCCAACTTCGATTTCCTGGGCAAGCGCAAGATCGCGATGATCCTGTCGACGGTGATCAACGTCGCGTCGCTGGTTGGCGTCTTCATCTTCGGCCTCAATTTCGGCATCGACTTCGAAGGCGGCATCGCCATCCAGGTGCGCGCCAAGCAGGGCACGGTCCAACTCGACGAATTGCGCTCGACCCTGGGCCATCTCGGCGTCGGCGAAGTGTCGCTGCAGGAGTTCGGCGACGCCAGCACCGCGCTCATTCGCGTCCAGCGCCAGGAAGGCAGCAACCAGTGCGTGGCCAACGCCGACCGCGTCATGAAGAGGCGCGCCGGCGACGGCTGGAGCGTGAAGCCGGGCCCTGCCAACACCGGCGATGTCGAATTCACGGCACCCAGCTCGATGGATGCAGTCGCCTGGCGCGAGGCGGTGAGCCGGGTCGGCCTTACCGTCCAGGAGCGGCAGCTGCCGCGCGGCACGGTCAACACCGCCAAGATCGACATGACGCAGGACCAGCGCGCCGAATGGTGCCAGCAGGTGGCGATCAAGCTGGTCGAGGACACGATCGGCGCCAACTACGAACTGCGCGGCACCGAATCGGTCGGCCCCAAGATCGGCGAGGAGCTGATGCGCAACGGCATCCTTGCCGTGCTGGCGACCCTGGCCGCCATCGCGATCTACGTCTGGTTCCGCTTCGAATGGCAGTTCGGCGTCGGTGCCCTGGTGGCGCTGCTGCATGACGTGCTGTGCACCGTGGGCCTGTTCGTGCTGCTGCGGCTCGATTTCAGCCTGACGGCGCTGGCCGCGTTGCTCACGATCGCCGGCTACTCGATCAACGATACGGTCGTGATCTTCGACCGCGTGCGCGAGAACATGCGCCGCTACAAGAAGATGGGCCTGATCGAGTTGCTGAACTTCTCGATCAACGAGACGCTGGCGCGCACCCTCATGACCTCGGGAACGGTGTTCGTGGCGGTGCTGGCGCTGGTGCTGTTCGGCGGGCCCGTCCTCTACAGCTTCTCGATCGCCATGCTGTGGGGCGTCATCGTCGGCACCTACTCGTCGATCTGGGTCGCGTCGGCCTGCCTGGTCTACCTGAACCTCAGGCCCGAGCAGATTCGGATTGACGCGGAGAAGGCCGAGAAGGCCAAGGCGTGAAGCCGCCGCAGGGTTCGGCCGACAAGACCCTGCCGACTCCGGATTTCTCGCAGGTCCAGCTGATTCGCAGCTACGGTCCCGGCCACTTCATGATCAGCGACCGCGAATGGCGCTCGCCCGTGCTGGTGACGCCAGGCAGGACCACGGTTTGGAACGTCGCGCGCGCCGAAGACCTCGCCCTCGACAACCTCGCTGCGCTCCAGGAGGCGCCGACGCCGACCGAGCTTCTGGTCGTGGGCTGTGGTCCGCGCGCCGTGTTCACGCCCCCGGCGCTGCGCGCGTCGCTCAAGTCGGCCGGTCTGTCGCTCGAGGTGGTCGACACCGGCTCCGCCTGCCGTATCTACAACGTGCTGCTGGCCGAAGGCCGGCGTGTCGCGGCGGCGCTCATTCCAATTTGAGAAAGCCCCGCCGCGGGCGGCGGGGCTTCCTCCAGGCAGGACCGCGTCGAACTATTTGCGGTTCAGGATGTAGAGCACGACGGCGATGGCGACGAGGCCCACCAGGCCTTGCCCGCCGAGACCCTTGATGAAGGTCATGATGTTCGCGGCGATGTCGTTGCCGAGGAAGGGCATCGCATTGCCGAACAGAAGCTGCAGGATGATGCCCAGCGCGAGCAGGGCAATAGCAAGATCGGTGAGACGCAGGATCACCATCTTGCCGCGATCGAACCATTCCATGTCCAACTCCTTGTCGTTTCTTATTTTGAGGGGGTACGCGGGGTCACTTGCGGTTGAACAGGTAGAGAATGATGGCGATCGCCACCAATCCTACGACTCCGTTGCTGCCCAGCGCCGTCAGGAGCTTGAGCAGGTTGCCGACGACATCGCCGCCCAGGAACGGCACGGCGTTGCCGAACAGCATTTGCAGCACGATGGCGAGCGCCACCAGCAGCAGGCCGAGCTCCGTGATCTTGAGGATCCAGGCCTTGGCCTTGTCGAACATCTCCAGCACTTGTTGTTCCTCCGTTCACTCAATCGTCGAGGATTGAACGCGGAAGCTTGCGCGACTATGCGAGGGGAACGCGCGGCATTAAGTGACGGCCGAGGGGCGGCCAGGGCGAATGCCCACGATTGTATTGTAATATTATTGCCCACAATTCGCAACATGTAGGGGGTCAAGGCTCGCTGGCGCCCCAGCCATGGAAAACGGCCAAAGAAAACGGGGCCCTTAGGCCCCGCTTCCATCCTCGATCCGCGATCGATCAGACGGGCGCGTTCTGCTGCGCCACCATGCAGTAGAGCATGCCGATCGAGAACATGGTGTTGAAGCGGCTGGCGTAGAGCGCGGGCTTGGCGGCGGCGGCCTTCTGCTCCGCCGTCGCTTCGACCAGGCCCAGGATCTTCTGCTGGTTCGGCCAGATGATGAACCAGACGTTGAACGCCATGATCAGCGCCATCCACATGCCGATGCCGATCATCACGAAGTTCTTCCGAAGCATCAGGGCATCGAGGATGTAACCCTGCATCCACGCCAGCAGCAGGCCGGTGATCACGGTGGCGAGCGCGGCGTAGCGGAAATAGAAGAGCACGTTGGGGGCGATGAACTTGCTGATCGCTGCGCGATGCTCGACCGGCTGGATGGTCGGCATGGTCGGCACCTGCACGAAGTTGAGGTACCACAGGAGGCCGATCCACAGCACGCCGCTGATCACGTGCAGCCAGCGCATGATGAAGGTGGCATAGGAGTGATCGACCTTGGCCATCTGCCCCGTGACGAGACCGACGACGATGACGATGGCAATGATCAGCACGACCCCGGCGGAGACGGTTCGTCCTGGTGATGTGAAGATGGCACCCATGTCAGCTATCCCTTTTATCTTGTTGATGGGCCTAGTGAATCTCCAATTGCGCATTGTACGCGCAGATGCTTCTGCATTCAACGGTCGCACACTGGGCTTATCTTCTGCATGAGCGACGCCTACCTCGCGCCTGCGGCATCGCATCGTTACGTGCTCGACCTCGTGCGCGGCGCCGATCGCGATCGCTTCCTCGGCGCGCTGTTCGCGCCCGAGCCTGCGCGCTCGGATTTGCTTGCACTGCTGGCCTTCGATCACGAGCTGGCACGCACGCGCACCGTGACGCGCGAACCGATGCTGGCGCGCATTCGACTGGAATGGTGGCGCGAGGCCGTCGCCGAGGCGTCGCGCGCCGGTAAGCCACGTGCGCAGCCGATCGTCGAGTCGCTGAGCGAAACCGTGCGGCGGCATCGTCTCCGGCCGGAGGACCTGATCGCCCTGATCGATGCGTGTGAGGAGGAGATCGAAGGCCCGCTCGATGTGCTGCGCGCCGGCCATGCGCTGGCCGACCTCGAGATTTCCGTCTTAGGCGTCGGCGACGACGCGAGCCGCCGAGCGGCGCGCGCGGTCGGCGCGGCGTGGCTGATGGGCAAGGGGCCGGAGCGCGATGCGCTGCTCGCCGAAGCGCGCGCGCTGCGACGCGAGATCGATTCTGCGTCCTTGCCGATCCTGCTGCCGGCGATCTCGCTCGGCGATATCGGCGCCTGGCGCAAGCCGCTCGCCTATTGGTGGGCAGCGAAGCGCGGCCGATACTGATCGGCATGTCCCAGCGCATCGACAAATCGTGGGTCGTCTTGCGCAGCATCGAGAACGGCGAGCACGATCGCTGCGTCGACCTGTTTCGCCGGCCCGACGGCAGCTTCGGCTTCGACGAGTTCCGCCGCGACGTCGAGGATGCCGGCGCCTGGACACCGGTTGCGTACTATTCCGCCGCCGCCTATGCCTCGAACGAGGCGGCCATGGCGGCCGCCGTCAAGTCCGTCGCCTGGTTGGCGACGGCGCTCAATACAGCACGGAAGGCGACATAAGTGGCGCGCATCAAGGCCAACGGCATCGAGATCGAATACGAGACGGCGGGCAGCAGGAACGACCCGGCACTGTTGCTGATCATGGGGTTGGGCGGCCAGCTCACCATCTGGCCGGATGAGTTCTTCGAGGGCTTGGCCAAGCAAGGCTTCTACGTCATCCGCTACGACAATCGCGACACCGGCCTGTCGACCGACTTCGGCTCCTGGGGCGTGCCCAACCTGATGGAAGCTTTCGGCAAGCTGATGGCGGGCAAGAAGCCCGAGGCGCCCTATGTCCTGAACGACATGGCGGCCGACGCCGTGAGCCTGCTCGATGCGCTGGGCATCGAGCGCGCGCATGTCGTTGGCATCTCGATGGGCGGCATGATCGCGCAGATCGTTGCCGCTCAGTACCCGCAGCGTGCGCGCTCGCTGGTGTCGACCATGTCGACCAGCGGTCGGTCCGGCCTGCCGCAGGGAAAGCCCGAGGCATTGGCGATGCTGACCGCGCAACCCGAGGGATCGAGCCGCGAGCAACGCGTCGCGCACGGCATGAAGGTACGTCGTGCCATAGCCGGTACGGGCTATCCCATCCCGGAAGCCGAGGCGCGCGCGTTCGTCGAGAAGAATGTCGACCGGCGCTGGTATCCCGAGGGCGGAGCGCGCCAGTATCTCGCAATCCTCGCCTCCGGCGATCGTGTCGAGATGCTGAAGGGGATCAAGGTGCCGACGCTGGTGCTGCATGGCGAGGACGATCCGCTGCTGCCGGTCGAGTGCGGCCGCGACGTCGCGCGGCTGGTGCCGGCGGCGAAGCTCGAGACCTTCCCGGGCTGGGGCCACGATCTGCCGGGCGGCTTCCTGCCGACGCTGATCGACCGCATCGCCGGGTTCTGCAAGGGGAAGTGACCATGAAGTTCGGCATCTTCTACGAGCATCAACTTCCGCGGCCCTGGGGACCACGAAGCGAGTACCAGCTCCTGCAGGACTCTCTCACTCAGATCGAGCTCGCCGACAGGCTGGGCTACGACTACGCCTGGGAAGTCGAGCATCACTTCCTCGAGGAGTACTCGCACTCCTCGGCGCCCGAGGTTTTCCTCGGCGCCGCCAGCCAGCGCACCAAGCGCATCCGCTTGGGCCACGGCGTCGTCCAGCTCACGACCAACCAGCCGCATCGCGTCGCCGAGCGCGTCGCGACCCTCGACCTCCTGTCGGGCGGCCGCGTCGATCTCGGCATGGGCGAGGCGGCTGGGCCGGCCGAGCTCCATCCCTTCAAGATCCGCGTGCGTGACAAGCGCGAACGCTGGCAGGAGGCGGTCAAGGCGATCGTGCCGATGTTCACCAAGGAGAACTGGGAGTTCCACGGCGAGTACTACGACTTCGAGGCGCGCAACGTCATTCCCAAGCCCTACCAGAAGCCGCATCCGCCGCTCTGGGTCGCTTGCTCCAACATCCAGACCATCGGCAAGGCCGGCGAATGGGGCATGGGGGCGCTCGGCTTCACCTTCGTCACGCCGGAGGCGGCGCGCGCCTGGGTGCACAAGTACTACAACAACCTCTTGAACAACCCGGCGAAGCTCACCGACTATCCCAGCAATCCCAACGTGGCGATGGTGTCGGGGTTCATGTGCGCCGCCACCGACGAGGAAGCGGAAGCAAAGGCCGCCGGCTGGACGTTCTTCATATTCGCGCTGTCGTACTACGGCCGAAAGGGTGTCGACGCGCCGGGCACGTCCGATCTCTGGAAGGAATACCAGAGCTGGAAGGGCGGACCCGAGGAGCGCAAGGCGCTCGACTGTGGGCTGATCGGCTCGCCGGAGACCATCCGCAGGAAGCTGCGCCTGTTCCAGCAGAGCCGCGTCGACCAGGTGATCCTGCTGAACCAGGCAGGCAAGACCAGCCACCAGGACATCTGCGATTCGCTGAAGCTGTTCGCCGAGGAGGTCATGCCGGAGTTCCATGCCGCCGAGAGCGAGCATGCAGAGTGGAAGCGCAAGGTGCTGTCGCGCGAGATCGTGCTCGAGGATCTAGACGTCCAGAAGTACGACATCTACAGCCATCAGAACGAACACATCGTCCGTCTGACGCCCGAGCAGCTGAAACAGAAGATGGCCGAGAAGGAAGCGCTCGCGAAGCAAGCGTCCTGAGCTCAGTGAAGAACCTCGTGCGATGAAGCGCGTTCCCGTCCTCATCGCCGGAGGCGGGCCGGTCGGGATGACGCTCGCCCGCACGCTCGCCGCGTTCGGCATCCGCTGCCTGCTGGTCGAGCGCAACGCCGCGACGACGCGGCACCCCAAGATGGACATCACCAACGGCCGCTCGATGGAGCTGTTCCGTCGCCTCGGGCTGGCCGACAAGCTGCGCGCCGTGGCGGTGCCCGAAGAGAACAACTTCGACGTCTCCTGGATCACCTCCCTGACCGGCCGCGAGCTGCATCGCTTTCGCTACCCCAGCGTCATCGAGAAGCGCGCGCAGATCCTCGCACGAAACGACGGCAGCCAGCCGCGCGAGCCGGCGATGCGCGTCAGCCAGGTCGTGATCGAGCCTGTGCTGCAGGCCGCCATACTCGACGACCCGCTGGTCGATGCCCGCTGGGGGGTCGCTTTCGAGGATTTCCAGCAGGATGGCGACGGCGTGACCGCGACCCTGCGTACCGTCGAGACCGGCGCCGCGGAACAAGTGCGCTGCGACTTCCTCGCCGGCTGCGACGGCGGCTCGAGCATTGTGCGCGACCAGCTCGGCATCGGCCTGGAGGGCCGCGCCGCCGTCGCGCATCGCTACATGATCCATTTCCACAGCGACGCGCGCGACATCCTGCAGGCCTTCGGCATCGCCTGGCACTACCAGACGGCGCGCGGCACGCTGATCGCGCAGGACGACAAGGACACCTGGACCCTGCAGACGCGCCCGCCGCCCGGCGTCGACGTGCCCAACCTCGATCCCGATCTTGTGCTCGAGACGTGGGTCGGCCGGCCGTTCGCCCGCGAGATCCTGGTCGCCAATCCCTGGTTCACGCATCTGCTGGTGGCCGAACGCTACCAGGGCGGGCGCGTCTTCCTGGCGGGGGACTCCGCGCACCAGTATATCCCGACCGGCGGCTACGGCATGAACACCGGCATCGGCGACGCCGTCGATCTCGGCTGGAAGCTTGCCGCGACGCTGAAGGGCTTCGCCGGTCCAGGTTTGCTTGCTTCCTACGAAGCCGAACGCCGGCCGGTCGGCTATCGCAACCGGCTGGCGTCGGAGCGTCACACCGGCGTGCGCATCAAGATCGGCGAACTCTACGAGCGCATCTCGGATCCCGACCTGCTGGCGCGCGAGATCGCGGCCTTGGGCAACGCCGAGAACGAGAGCTGGGGCGTCGAATTCGGTTACCGCTACGACGGCGTCGAGCCCGATCCCGTGAAGTATGAGCCGACGACGGCGCCCGGCGCGCGGCTTCCCAGCACGTTCCTGCGCGACGGCAGCGCGCTCTACGACCGGCTCGGCCCGTGGTTCACGCTGCTGGTCTTCGGCAACGCCGATCCGTCGCCGCTGATCGATGCCGCGCCGGTGC
Organism: uncultured Rhodospirillales bacterium; assembly: GCA_902825855.1. Lineage (GTDB taxonomy): Bacteria > Pseudomonadota > Alphaproteobacteria > Reyranellales > Reyranellaceae > Reyranella. The sequence goes on from CADECW010000020.1 coordinate 20,667, forward strand.
CGCTCGACATCGTCATGGTCGACGATCCGGTGGCGCCGATCTACGGGGCGAGGCTCGTGCTGGTGCGGCCCGACACGCATGTCGCCTGGCGCGGCAATGGCTGCACCGACGGCCGAGCCGTGTGGGCGAGCGCGCTGCACGCAAATTGAAATTGCAATTCAAGAAGTGTAGCGCTCGCCGCGCCTGCGATAAAGCTCGACGGCTGCGGACCGGATATGCCGGCCGGTCGATTGACGATCCACCGCCAACCGCAAGAGCATGTCGGGGCAAACGGAGGAGCGGGAGCGCATGACCAAGGCGTGGCGTGTCGATGTGCTGGAATGCCGGGGCAGTTCGTACGATGTCGGCAGGCAGCTTGCCGGGGCGTTCCTCAAGACGACGCGCGGCCGAGCCTATGCCCGCCGCAAGGAGCGGCGGCCTTTCGCCTTCAGCCTTCGGAATGCCGAAGCCGCCCTGAAAGCCTGGGCACCCAACATCTGGGAGGAGCTGAACGGCCTGGCCGACGGCCTGAGGATTCCTCTCGAGCGCGCCGTCGCGGAATACTCCAACGGCCGCCTGCGCTATCCGCCGCGCGGCTGCTCGGCAGTGATGAGCGCGGGACTCTACGGACGCAACTACGACTACGATGTCCGCCGCTACGACCGCCTCCTGGTCGCCATCCAGCCGAAGGGCGTCCATGCCAGCATCGGCTTCTCCGATCGATTCACCGGCCGCGTCGACGGCATGAACGAGCACGGGCTCTGCGTCGGCCTGCACCAGGTGAGCCAGGCGGCGGCGCGGCCGGGGCTGGTATGCATCCTGATCGTGCGCGTCGTGCTCGACCAGTGCGCAACGACGCGCGAAGCCGTCGCGATGTTGCGGCGGATTCCCCATGGCTTGTCGTTCAACTATTCGCTGATGGATGCCGGCGGCCATGCTGCGGTGGTCGAGGCGTCGCCTGCCGCGGTCGTCGTGCGCGACGGTGAGCAGCTCGGCTGCAGCAACCATTTCCTGTCGCCGACGCAGCAGGCTTTCAACCGGCGCAATCCAGGCTCCTACCGGCATCTCCCGGTGCTCGAGCGGTTCTCGCGCGAGCGATTGCCGGCGGACCGATTGTTCAGGGCGCTCAACGACTCGCTCTCGGCAGTCTTCGACCATCGCTACACGACCGGTTCCGGCACCTTGCATACGATCGTCTGCGCGCCGGCTGAGCGGCGGATGCAGGTCGGCGTCGGCGGCGATGCCAGGCCTTGCAGCATCGACTTCGCCGCCTGGGTCGCCGGCGGGCCACTCGGCTTGCAGACGCTGGAAGGCCAGCTGGGCGGCACCGCCAAGCCGTTCGACCCGGGCCGCCGCGTCATCGCCAAGACGGCCGGCGACAAGGCCAAGGTCTTCATCGGCACGCCGCTCGACAACGCGTTGTTCAAGGACCTGACGCTCGCCAACGCCTCCTTCGCCAACGTCAGCCTGGCCGGCGCCAGGTTCGACGATATCGACTTCAGCAACACCGTCATCACATCGAACTGCAACTTCAACGGCATGCAGATCGCCGGTGTCAGCGTGAAGGAGCTTCTGGCGAGCCATGCGCGGCGGCAAACGGCGGAGCAGGCATGAAGATCGCGGTCATCGGCGGCGGCATCGGCGGACTGTCCGCGGCGCTGCATCTCCTGAAGGCGGGGCTCGACGTCCATGTCTACGAGCAGTCGCCGCGCATCGGTGAGATCGGCGCCGGCATCCAGATCAGCCCGAATGCCTCGCGCCTGCTGGTGCGGCTCGGCCTGAAGCCCGTGATGGACCGCGTCGGCGTGCGGCCCGCCGCCGTCAATCAGCGCCGATGGGACGACGGCCGCACCCTGCAGAGGGCGCCGCTGGGACCGGAGGTCGAGAAGGTCTTCGGCGCGCCGTACTATCATTTCCACCGAGGCGATCTCGCGGGTTTCCTGGGCGACGCCATGCCGGTTGAGCGACTGCATGTCGGCCACAGGCTGGTCGAGCTGGCGCAGAAGGCGGAGCGGGTCGTCGCGCGCTTCGACAACGGCTCTTCGATCGAGGTCGATCTTCTGGTTGGTGCCGACGGCATCCACAGCCGTGTGCGCCATCTCAGCTTCGGTCCGGAGAAGCCGCGCTTCACCGGCTGCGTCGCCTGGCGCGGCCTGGTGCCGGCCGAGAGCATCAAGCACCTCGGCATAGAGGTCGCTTCACACAACTGGATGGGACCGGACGGCCACGTCGTGCACTATTGGGTAGCGTCGGGGCAGTTCATGAACGTGGTCTGTGTCACCGAACACGGTACGTGGACGGATGAGTCGTGGACCACGAGGGGAAGTGTTGCCGAGGCGCTGGCACGCTACGAGGGCTGGCATCCCACCGTGCGCGAACTGATTCAGGCCTTCCCCGAAACCTTCGTGTGGGCGCTGCACGATCGCCTGCCGTTGCCGCGCTGGACCGACGGTCGCGTCACGCTGCTGGGGGATGCGTGCCATCCGATGCTGCCCTTCATGGCCCAGGGCGCCGCGCAGTCGATCGAGGATGGTGCGGCACTGGCCGCGCTGCTGGTGGCAACGCCCAATGACATGCAGAAAGCACTGCTGCGTTACGAGGAACTGCGCAAACCGCGGGCGACGCGCCTTCAGGAGGCGAGTGCCGCGAATCGATCGCGCTTCCATCTGCCCGACGGTACGGAGCAGAGGAAGCGCGACGATGCTATGGCCACTTCAGGTGACCGATCGATCGCCAACATCGGCTGGCTGTACAACCATGATGCGGCGGCGGTCACCGGAAGCGCGTGAGTTAGTAGTAGTACTGACGCGGCGCCGTAGCAGCACCGATGGCAGCGCCACCCAGGCCGCCGACAACTGCACCAGCCACCGGATTACCCGCGGCCGCACCCACCAGGGCACCGCCGCCGGCGCCGATCGCGCCGCCGGTCAGTGCGCGGTCGACCGGGCGGTCGCCGCAAGCCGCGGTGGTCAGCGCCAGTGCGCCGATGATAGCAAACGACTTGATGCGCAACATGAATACCTCCTCGAAATCCGTTCGTCCTAGAACGGGGGAAGGGCTCGCAGGTTGCGCATCGACTTCCAACGCCTTGGTGTGGCCATCAATCGGCCACCGCGTTCACTTGTTCGGGTTGATCAGGAATTTCTCGCCGGTGGAGCGCTTGCCGTAGACGGCGATGTTCTTGAGGTCGAGCGCCTCGGGCAGCGACACCACCTTGGTGTAGTGGCTGGCGAAGGTCGTCTTCAGGTTCTTCACCACACGCTCGCGCAGCGGCGCCTGGCCGGGCCGGCCGATCTTCTGCAGGAAGGGCGTGAGCAGCCAGCCGCCGACGCCCCACGCCTGGCCATAGTTGCGCGTCAGTTCGATCGGGCCGGTATTGAGGCCGCCGTAGATGTAGACCTGCTTGTGCGTCGTCGATCCGTAGCGGCTGTACTCCTTTGCGGTCTTGTTGAGCGCCAGCTCCATGGCGGTCAGGATCTGGCTGGCGAGCTTGCCGCCGCCGATCGCGTCGAAGGCGATGGTGGCGCCGGTCTCCACCAGCGCTTGCGTCAGCTCGTCCATGAACTTCGGCGAGGTCGAGTCGAGGACGTGCTTGGCGCCGATGCCGCGCAGGATATTCGCCTGCTCGGCGCTGCGCACGATGTTGACCAGGGGGATGCCGTCCTCCTGGCAGATCTTGTTCAGCATCTGCCCGAGGTTGGAGGCGGCGGCGGTATGGACCAGCGCCTTGTGGCCCTCGCGCTTCATGGTTTCGGTCATGCCGAGCGCGGTCAGCGGGTTGACGAACCAGGAGGCGCCTTCGGCCGCTGTCGTGCCGGCCGGCAGCGGCTGGCAGTCGGTCGCCTTGAGAAGCCGGTACTGCGAGTACATCGACCCGCCGACCGCCGACACCATCTTACCCTTTAGGGCTTGGGCGGCCTCCGACGAGCCCGCTTTGATCACGGTTCCCGCGCCCTCGTTGCCGACCGGCATCGCCTGGTCGAGGCGCGCCGCGATGAAGGGCAGCGCGTGTTCGGGCACCTTGGCCGTCACCTTGGCGCCGGCGCCGCTGCCCGAGGCTTTGGCCGTGCTCATGTCGGCCGGCCCGATCAGCAGGCCGAGATCCGACGGGTTGATCGGCGTCGCCTCGACCTTGACCACGACCTGGTCGGGTCCGGGCTCGGGAATCGGCATTTCCACCAGCGACAGCTCGAGCTCGCCGCTCTTCGTGATGAGGGAGCGAAGTTGCAGTCCCGTGGTTGCGCTCATGGTCGTCCTCCCGCTAATTCGTGCACGAGAGCTTTGTTAGCACATCCGTCCCGCGAAGACGCTATGCTCGGGCGCGTTCAAGGAAAATCCGGGTGGAGGTTTGGATGGCGAACTGGCAGGCGTCGCTCCTCATGCAGACGCTCAGCACCGGATCTGTGCTGGTGCTGCAGCGCGACAAGATCGACAAGGCCGAAGTCCCCACCCTGCGCGCGGGCGACACTTTCTACGGCAGCCTGCCTGACGGCGACCCGTTCGGCGGCACGGTGATCGAGCGCCACGAGACCCGGGCCATCGTCGAGGTCGACCAGAAGCGCTATCACCTGCACAAGGCGCAGGACCACGAAGCCAACTTCGACGTAACGGTCGAGCTGCCGCACGAATTCTGGGTCATCGACTGAGGCCAACATGATCGAAATCAACGGCATGGCGCACGTCATCCTGACGGTCAGCCAGTGGGACAAGGCGCGTGCCTTCTACGCGGAGCTGCTGCCCTTCCTCGGCCTCACCAAGGTCTATGACGGCAACAACTTCCTGTATCACGTCGGCGGCCGCACCGCGGTCGGCATCCAGCGCTGCGCGCCGGAGCACGAAGGCGAGCGTTTCGTTGCCAACCGGATCGGCCTGCATCATTTCTGCATACGGGCTCGCACGCGCGAGGATGTCGACCGCGTCGCCGACAAATTGCGCGAGATGAAGGCCCACATCGACCGCGGGCCGATGGCCGGCGATTGGGCGCCCGGCTACTACTACATCGTTTTCGAGGATCCCGACGGCATTCGCCTGGAAGTGAACTTCATTCCGGGCAAGGGACTTCTCGTCGGCGACAAGCCGCTCAGCCCGTCGAGCGATCCCGATTGGAATCAGGATCCTGGACCGCCGAGATTCTGAAACGCGAGGTCGAGGGCCGCGCGGATTTGTGCGCTGCCGCGAGGTCCTCGGCACCCTTGTGATATCCGTGGGCGAACCCTCGACTTGCCGACCGCTTCGCCTAATCTTTCGCCCGGACGCACAGGAGGCGAGTCATGGTGGACGCCTTGTCGGACCAGGAACGGACGTTGATCGACGCATACTGGCGCGCAGCCAACTATCTGTCGGTCGGTCAGATCTATCTCTACGACAACCCGCTGCTGAAGCGGTCGCTGTCCAAGGAGGACATCAAGCCGCGGCTGCTGGGCCATTGGGGCACGACGCCCGGACTGAACTTCATCTACGTCCATCTCAACCGGATCATCAGGAAATACGATCTCGACATGATCTATGTCGCGGGTCCCGGCCACGGCGGTCCGGCCATGGTTGCGAACGCGTACCTCGAAGGCACCTATAGCGAGGTCTATCCGAACATTTCCGCTGACGAGGCCGGGATGAAGCGCCTGTTCACCCAGTTCTCGTTCCCCGGCGGCATACCCAGCCATGTCGCGCCCGAGACCCCGGGCTCGATTCACGAGGGCGGCGAACTGGGCTATGCGCTGTCGCACGCCTATGGAGCCGCATTCGATAATCCCGATCTGATCGTCGCCTGCGTCGTCGGTGACGGCGAGGCCGAGACTGGGCCCATGGCGACGAGCTGGCATTCGAACAAATTCCTGAATGCGGCGACCGACGGTGCCGTCCTGCCGATCCTTCATCTCAACGGCTACAAGATCGCCAACCCGACAATCCTCGCCCGCATCAGCCACGAGGAGCTGGAGCAGCTTTTCCGCGGCTACGGCTACACGCCGCATTTCGTCGAGGGAGACGACCCGGAAAAAATGCACCCGCTGATGGCCGCCACTCTCGACACGGTCGTAGCCGAGATCCGCGACATCAAGGCAAAGGCGCAGCATGGTTCGGGTGAACGTCCGCGCTGGCCGATGATCGTGCTGCGCACGCCCAAGGGCTGGACCTGTCCGAAGGAAATCGACGGAAAGCGCAGCGAAGGCTACTGGCGCGCCCATCAGGTGCCGATGGGGGAGATGCACTCGAATCCGGAGCACGTGCGCATCCTCGAGCAATGGATGAAGAGCTATCGACCTGGCGAGCTCTTCGACGGTGGCGGCCGTCTGCACCGCGCGCTGGCCGAGCTTCCTCCCAAGGGCCTGCGGCGCATGAGCGACAATCCCCGCACGAACGGCGGGAATGTACTGCGCGACCTACGGCTGCCGGATTTCCGCGACTATGCCGTCAAGCTGGCGTCGCCCGGCGTCGTTACGGCCGAGGCGACGCGCGTCATGGGCGGTTTCCTGCGTGACGTGATGAAGCTCAACGACGACCAGAAGAATTTCCGGCTCTTCAGTCCTGACGAGAACAACTCCAATCGCTGGCAGGACGTCCTCGACGTCACCAACCGCACCTGGGTCGCCGAGATCGAGCCGTCGGATGACCACCTCGCGCCTAACGGCCGGGTCATGGAGGTGTTGAGCGAGCATCAATGCCAGGGGTGGCTGGAAGGCTACCTCCTGACCGGCCGCCATGGCTTCTTCTCATGCTACGAGGCGTTCGTTCACATCGTCGATTCGATGGTCAACCAGCATGCCAAATGGCTGAAGGTCTGCAATCATATCGAGTGGCGACGCCCGATCGCGTCGCTGAACTATCTGCTGTCGAGCCACGTCTGGCGACAGGATCACAATGGCTTCAGCCACCAGGATCCCGGCTTCATCGACCACGTCGTGAACAAGAAGGCAGAGGTCGTGCGTGTCTACCTGCCGCCCGACGCCAATTGCCTGCTGTCGGTGACCGATCATTGCCTGCGCAGCCGCAACTACGTCAACGTCGTCGTCGCCGGCAAGCAGCCGGCACCGCAATGGCTGACGATGGACCAGGCAATCAGTCACTGCCAGGCCGGTCTCGGAATCTGGGAGTGGGCCAGCAACGACCGCGGTGGCGAGCCCGACGTCGTGATGGCGTGCTGCGGCGACGTGCCGACGCTGGAGACGCTGGCGGCGGTCGAGCTCATTCGGCGGCACGCGCCCGAGGTAAAGGTGCGCGTCGTCAATGTCGTGAACCTGATGACGCTGCAGCCGCCGAGCGAGCATCCGCATGGGCTCAACGACGCCGATTTCGACGCCCTGTTCACCACCGACAAGCCGATCATCTTCGCCTTCCACGGCTATCCGTGGCTCATCCACCGATTGACCTATCGGCGCCACAGCCACGCCAATCTCCATGTGCACGGCTACAGGGAGGAGGGCACCACGACGACGCCGTTCGACATGTGCGTGCTGAACGGTCTCGACCGCTTCCATCTGGTGGGCGCCGTGATAGACCGCGTGCCGAGCCTCGGTGCACAAGCGGCCTATGCCAAGCAGGCGATCCGCGACAAGCTGATCGAGCATCGCCAATACATCGCCCGCCACGGCGACGACATGCCGGAGATCAGCGGCTGGCGGTGGGGAGGGCGCGCCGCGTCCGGTGGCGGCGGCTCGACCGAGGCCGATAATGTCTGAGGGTCGAAGAGTGGAACATGCCGGGGCTTCCTGAGTTTCTCGAGCAGTATGGCGGAGAGATCGAGTTGAACGGCGAGGCTGACGCGCTGTTCAAGCGCCATCTGGTGTTCGATAACGTTGCCGACAGTGCCGAGGCGGGCGTGCGCCAGCAGTACGACGCGCTGGCCCGTTCGGTGCGGGACATCCTCGCGCAGCGCTGGCAGCGCACGCAGCGGACGTACGATCGGGAGAATCCCAAACGGGTCTACTATCTTTCACTGGAGTTCCTTGTCGGCCGGTCACTGTCCAACAACATCCTCAACCTCCGCCTGGATCCCGTCGTCAGACGCATCGTCGACGACAACAAGCTCGACTGGACGGCTATCGTCGAGGAGGAGCCCGACGCCGGGCTCGGCAACGGCGGCCTGGGCCGCCTTGCGGCATGCTTTCTGGATTCGATGGCCACGATGCAGCTTCCGGCGATGGGCTACGGGCTGCGCTACGAGTACGGCATCTTCCGCCAGACCATCGAGAAGGGCTGGCAGCACGAGCACCCCGACAACTGGCTGAGGCATCCCGATCCCTGGGAGGTCGCCCGGCTTCAGGAGACGGTCGAGATCGAGCTCGGTTGCTCGTTCCAGGTGCACAAGGGAACGCTACGCGCGAAGTTCGGCAGGCCGTCCACCGTGCTGGGCGTTCCCTACGACCGCCCGGTCGTGGGTTACGGTGGCCGAACCATCAATACGCTTCGGCTATGGGCGGCCGAAACGCCCGACGTCTTCGACCTGCAAGCGTTCAGCACCGGTGCGTTCGTGACTGCGCTCGCCCAGCAACTCGCCGCCGATTCGATCACCCGGGTCCTCTATCCCGACGATTCGACGACCCTCGGGCGAGGTCTACGCTTCGTGCAAGAGTATTTCCTGGTCGCCTGCTCGCTGGCGGATCTCGTACGGCGCTTCCGTCGACATAACGGCGATTGGAATGCGCTGCCGGAGAAGGCCGCTATCCAGCTCAACGATACCCATCCCAGCCTGGCCGTTCCGGAGCTGATGCGGATCCTGCTCGATCACGCCCGCCTCGGATGGGACCAAGCCTGGGACATTGCGAAGAGAACGTTGGCCTATACCAATCACACTCTGCTTCCCGAGGCGTTGGAGAAATGGCCGCTGAGATGGTTCGAGCTGATGCTGCCGCGCCATCTCGAGATCATCCTGAACATCAATCAGCGGCTCGTGGACGAAGTGCGCGCACGCTTCCCGGGCGACGAGGAGCGGGTCGCGCGGATAAGCCTGGTCGAGGAAGGCGGCGAGCGTAAAATTCGCATGGCCCACCTTGCCGTAGTCGGCTCGCACAGCACCAACGGGGTCGCGGCGATCCATTCGGGTTTGCTGCGCTCGTCCACGCTGAAAGATCTGGCCGATCTGTTTCCCGACCGCTTCAACAACAAGACGAACGGCATCACGCCGCGCCGCTGGCTTCTCGTCGCCAACCCGACCCTCGCCCGCCAGATCAGCGAGGCGATCGGCGATGGCTGGATCACCGACCTGGCCCGGCTCGATAAGTTGAAGCCATTCGCCGACGATACGGGCTTTCGCGATGCCGTCCGCCAGGCAAAGCGCCAGTCCAAGTCGCGTTTCGCGAACTGGCTGGCATCGACTGCCGGTGTCTCCGTCGACCCGGACTCGATCTTCGACAGCCAGGTCAAACGCATCCACGAGTACAAGCGCCAATTACTGAACGGGCTGCGCGTCGTCGCCCTTTACAATCGGCTGCGTGAGACACCAGATCTTCAGATGGCGCCGCGCACGTTCTTCTTTGCCGGCAAGGCAGCGCCCGCCTATCGTCTGGCAAAGCTCATCATCAAGTTTCTCAACAGCGTGGCCGAGACGATCAACGCCGACCCGGCGATGCAGGGCCGATTGAAAGTCGTGTTCCTGCCCGAGTACTGCGTGTCGCTTGCCGAGCGTCTGATACCGGCGACCGATGTCTCCAATCAGATCTCGACCGCGGGCTACGAGGCGAGCGGCACCAGCAACATGAAATTCATGATGAACGGAGCCTTGACCCTCGGTACGCGCGACGGTGCCACGATCGAGATGGCCGAGGCGGCGGGAGAGGAAAACTTCTTCCTGTTCGGGCTCAGCGCGAAGCAGGTGGCGGAAAACCGCGGCTGGTACAGGCCGCAGTGGCACTACGACAACGAGCCGGAGACGCGCAAGGCCCTCGATTCGATCTTCTCCGATCACTTCAACGGCAGCGAACCGGGCATCTTCGAGCCATTGCGCGAACCGCTGCTCGCTCGCGATCACTTCATGCACCTGGCCGATCTTGCCTCTTACCTCGAGGCCGACCGTCGGCTGCTCGACCTGTATGCCGACCCGCAGGCGTGGTGGCGAAAGGCGATCCTGAACATCGCAAGCTCCGGGCAGTTCTCCAGCGACCGCACCATCGCCCAATACGCCGCCGAGATCTGGAACGTGAAGCCGTGCCCGGTGCCGTAGAGGCTCGATCCATGCCATAGGGCTTGATTCATCCATTATACTGGACAATCATCCAATATGATGGATATCAATGAACGGATAGCCTCGCGCGTGCGCCTGATCCGTGCCGAGCGCGCCCTGTCGCTGGAAGCACTGGCCGAGGGCTCGGGCGTGAGCCGCTCAATGATCTCGCTGATCGAGCGCGGCCAGAGCAGCGCCACCGCCGTGGTGCTCGAAAAGCTTGCCACCAGTCTCGGCGTGCCGCTGGCGTCGCTGTTCGATGCGCCCGCGGCCCCGGCCGATCCGGTGTCGCGCCGCAAGAACCAGTTCGAATGGCGCGATCCCGCCTCGGGCTACGTCCGGCGCAACGTCTCGCCGCCCGGCTTTCCCTCACCGATGCAGATCGTTGAGGTCGTCTTTCCGGCCGGCGCGCGCGTGGCCTACGAGACCGGGCCGCGACCCGGTGTAATGCATCAGCAGATCTGGGTGCTGCAGGGAACGCTCGAGGTGACGATGGGCGGGGCGCGCCACGAACTCGGCGCCGGCGACTGCCTCGCCATGGTGGTCGACCGCCCGATCACGTTCCGCAATCGGACGGCCAAGCCTGCCCGTTATGCCGTGATCATCGACCATCGGCCCCAAGGCTGAGGTCGGCTGATGGACGCACTCGACGTCGCTGCCGCGCTCGCGAGCGCTTTGCTGCATGCCGGCTGGAATGCAGCCGTGAAGGCGAGCCGCGATCCACCGCGCGCCATGACAGCGCAGATGCTCCTGAGTGCGCTGCTCGTTCTCCCGGGCCTGCTGTGGTCCGGCCTGCCGCCGCTGGCTGCATGGCCGTGGATCGTCGCATCGACCTTGCTGAACGTCGTCACCGTAACCGCGTTGTTGCGGGGATATGAACTCGGCGGCTTCGGCCTGGTCTATCCCGTTGTCCGCGCCATCGCGATCGTGCTGGTCGTGCCGTTGGTGGCGGTGGTCGCCGGCGGCTGGCCCGGGCCGGCGGCGATGGGTGGCATCGCCATCATCGCCCTGTCGCTCGCCGTGCTGGCCTGGGACACCGTGCGCGGCCGCGGCGTGCCCCTGCAGGCGTTGGCCTGGATCCTCGTGGCCGGCTTCGGCGCTGCAGGCTACATCCTGTGTGACGCGCAAGGCGTGCGCACGGCGGAGTCGCCCTGGGCCTATGGCTTCGTCGTATCGGTCACCAATGCCGCGGCCATGTGCTGGCGCCAGCGCCGCAACGGCTCGCCGTGGATGCAGCTCGAGGGACAATGGTCGGTCGCCGTGCCGGCGGCGGTCGCCTCGGTCGCATCGTATCTGCTGATCCTCTGGGTGTGGGGCCATGCCCCGATCGCTCCTTCTGCCGCGTTGCGCGATACCAGCGCCGTCTTCGCCATCCTGATCGCCGTCGTCTGGCTGAAGGAACCATTTACGCCTACGCGCATCGTGGCGGTGCTGTTGGCGGCCACGGCAATACCGCTGCTGCGGCTCGGGTGATCGCCTCCGAACTGGGCCTGTCGCGTCGATGGGGAACAGCGGATAATGTCTAAGGGCTGCCAGAAGGCAGCCGCCAAGTGGGTGGTACGCGTTGAGTCCGTTCCCAATCGATCGAGGGAGATGGCAATGGCGACTTATTGCGTGCTGGGCAGCTTTACCGAACAGGGTGTCCGTGGCGCCAAGGATTCGCCCAAGCGGGCCGAGGCGTTCAAGGAGATGGCCAAGAAATGCGGGGTGACGGTGAAGGAACTCTACTGGGCGCAGGGCCAGTATGACATCGTCACCATTCTCGAGGCATCGGACGACCTCGCCGTGACATCCCTGGCCTTGAGCGCCGGCGCTTTGGGCAACATCCGTACCCAGACGTTGCGTTTGTTCTCGGCGGGCGACATGAAGGCGATCATCGGGAAGATGGCGTAGTCCCCCGGCGCATCAGATAGGTGTCCATGATCCAACCGTTGGCGCGGCGTGCGTCGCTGCGCCGACGATGGATTTCCTCGGCCACGTCCCTGACCTTTCCGGAGACCAGGATCTCGTCGGACGTGCCGAGATAGGCGCCCCAATAAATGTCTACGTCCTGGTCGACGAAGCGCCTGAACGTGTCCTCGCCGTCCAGCAGCACGACGACGCTGTCGATGCCCGGTGGGAAGCCGTTGGCCAGCTTGCGGCCCGTCGTGATCGTCACGGCCTCGGCGATGCGGTTGAGCGGGATCTTGTGCGCCGCGGCCAGCGCCTGGATCGCGGTGATGCCTGGGATCACCTCGTAGTCGAAAGCGAGGCCGCCTTCCTTCAGGGCATCGAGATTGCGGATGGTGCTGTCGTAGAGCATGGGATCGCCCCACACCAGGAAGGCGCCGGTCTCGCCGTCCCGCACCTTGGCGATCAGCATCTCAAACACGGCCTGCTTGGCCTGGTTCAACTCATCGACCGAGGCGCGGTAGTTGGCGGGCGCGGGATCGCGCGGCGGACTTTGCGCCTCGGCAATGCGATACCTGCGGCCCGGGACGTGCCGCCGCAGGATCTCCTCGCGAAGCGCGCGCAGCTTCTTCTTGGCGGCGCCCTTGTCCATGACGAAGAAGACGTCGACGCGGTTCAGCGCCTGCACGGCCTGGACCGTGAGCTGGTCGGGATCGCCGACGCCGATGCCGATGACGAGTACCTTCTTCATTGGGGCCTTGTCGCCCCGAATCAAGCTCCCGTCCAGGCTCGCCGCGTCGTCGAGAAGACGAGAAGAGCCGAGAAGGCAACGATGCCGAGCGCGACGCAGGCGTAGAGGCCAGAGACACCCCAGCCGAACTGGTCGAGGGCGAGAAGGCTGCCGCCGCCGGCGATGGTGATGCGGGTGAGGTTGGCCGCGACCGGCCAGTACATCTCGCCGGTCCCCTGCGAGGCGAAGTAGAGCGCCATGGCGACGCCGAAGAACCCATAGGCCGGGCCGACGATGCTGAGATAGTGCCGACCCGAGGCCAGCGCCCTGGGATCGGCAGTGAACAGGCCGAGCCAGAGGTCGGGCCACATCGCCACCACCAGGCCGATCACTGCGGCGATGCCGCCTGCCATCGCGGCACCTGTCCAGGCGAGACGCTGGGCGCGCTCGTACTGCCGCGCGCCGATGTTGGTGCCGACCAGGGCGGTCAGCGTGGCGCCGATGCCGAAGCTGATGGGGATCAGCATGTATTCGAGGCGGCTGCCGATGCCGTAGCCGGCGATGGCGCCGTCGCCTTCACGACCGATCAGGCCGGTGACGACCAGCACCGTGCCGTTGGTCAGGATGACGACGAGGCACGCGATCAGGCCAACCTTCAGGATGTCGCGGAAGGCCACCCACTTGAAGCCGCCCTGCGGCCAGTGCAGGCGCAGCGCCGCCTTGGGGCCCAGTAGCTTGCTCAGCATCCAGACGGCGGCGAGGGCGAAGGAGATCACGGCGGCCAGGGCGGGCCCGCGGATGCCGAGCGCAGGCAGGCCGAACCAACCCAGGGTCAGCGCGCCGGTCAGGGGGATCTGTAGCGCCGCGGTGGCGACCAGAGCATAGCCGGGAGTCTTCATGTCGCCGGTGCCGCGCAGCACCGAGGCCATGGAGTTGGCGACCCAGTGGGCGGCGCAGCCCAGGAACAGGACGGTGGCGAAGGCCTCGGCACGATCGAGCGCGGCGCCGCTTCCGCCGAGAGCGCCGTAGATCGTTCGGCCGAAGCCCACGAACACGACTGCGAACAGGACAGACATGGCGAGCGCGATGGCGAGCGCATGAACGGCCGCTGCTTCGGCGGCAGCACGATTGCCGGCGCCCAGTGCGCGCGCCACCGAGGAGGAGATGCCGCCACCCATGGCGCCAGCCGACATCATGCCGAGCGTCATCTGGGTAGGAAACACCAGCGCCAGGGCGGCGAGGTCGACGATGCCGAGCTGTCCGACGAACCAGCCGTCGGAAATGCTGACCAGGCTCTGCATGGCCACGTTCAGCACGTTGGGCATGGCGAGGGCGAGAATGGTGGGCACGATCGGCCCGGCCAGCATCATCTGCCGGCGCTCGGCGGGACTCATGGATTACTCGTGTAGATACACCTGTCGGGCACCATGCCTGCGCCAGCGCCGGTGTGCGCGCGAGGTTATCTCATGGGGCTATCAGATGGAGCCCTTCAGGCCCGGCCGCACAATGTCAGGATCGTGTCGGCGAGCTGGTCCACGGTGCGGATTTCGGCGATGACATTGAGAGGAAGGGTGACGTCGAAGCGGTCTTCGAGCGCCATGATCATGTCCATCAGCGTCAGCGAATCGATGGTCGAACCATCGGAGATGACAGTTCCCCCCGTGATCGGTCTGTCGCCGACCTGGTAGGGAAGAAGCTGGTGGCGAATCTCGCGCATGACGTCGAGCTGCAGGGACACGCGCTCCGCTTTGTCGGCAATCAGGTTGATCGTGCTTTGCAAAACGACTCTCCGCCGAAGGACGTCGACGGCATCATCAGACAGCAATCGCGACTTCGAAGGAAATAACGTTTGGTTACCAAACGTTGCGAAGCGCTACTCCGCTGCGAGCGACGTCGGCGCCAGCCAGCGATCGAAATCGCGCAGGGCGCGTGCACTAAGCGCCTGCTTGCGCTCCTTGCCGCGCAGGGTGCCTTCGATCGGCGGGAACAGGCCGAAATTGATATTCATCGGCTGGTAGGTGGTGGCGTCGGCACCACCCGTGATATGGCCGAGCAGGGCACCCATCGCCGTCGTTGCAGGCGGTGTGGTTGGCTGCAGGCCAAGCCGCTCGGCCGCCGCGAACCGGCCAGTCATCAGCCCGACGGCCGCGCTTTCGACATAGCCCTCGCAGCCCGTGATCTGGCCGGCGAAGCGCAGGCGCGGCATCGCCTTCAACTTCAGCGTGGCGTCGAGAAGCCGCGGGCTGTTGAGAAAGGTGTTGCGATGCAGGCCACCCAGGCGGGCGAATTCGGCGTTGTGCAGGCCGGGGATGGTGCGGAACAGCTGGGTCTGCTCGCGGTGCTTCAGCTTGGTCTGGAAGCCGACGATGTTCCACAGCGTGCCGAGCGCATTGTCCTGGCGGAGCTGCACCACGGCCCACGGTCGTCGCCCGGTGCGCGGGTCGCGCAGGCCGACGGGCTTCATCGGACCAAAGCGCAGCGTGTCCGGCCCGCGCGATGCCATCACTTCGATCGGCAGGCAGCCGTCGAAGTAGGGTGTGTTCGCTTCCCACTCCTTGAACTCGGTTTTCTCGCCAGCCAGCAGGCCCGCGATGAAGGCGTCATACTCCTCCTTGTTCAGCGGACAGTTGAAGTAGTCGGCGCCGTCGCCGGCCGGCCCGCCCTTGTCGTAGCGAGACTGCTTCCAGGCGATCGACCGGTCGATGCTGTCGAAATGCACGATCGGCGCGATGGCGTCGAAGAAGGCGAGGGCGTCCTCGCCGCTCTGCGCGCGTATCGCCTCCGCCAATGCGGGCGAGGTGAGGGGGCCGGTGGCGACGATGACACTGTCCCAGTCGGCCGGCGGCAGCCCGGCAACTTCTTCACGCCTGAGTTCGACAAGCGGCTGGGTGAGCAGCGCGTCCTGTACCGCGGCCGAGAAGCCATGGCGATCGACGGCGAGCGCGCCGCCGGCCGGCAGCTTGTGGGCATCCGCCGCGCGCATGATCAGCGAGCCTGCGCGGCGCATTTCCTCGTGCAGCAGGCCGACTGCGTTGTTGCTGGCATCGTCGGAGCGGAAGGAGTTGGAGCAGACCAGCTCGGCAAGGCTGTCGGTGAGATGGGCATCGGTGCCACGCACCGGCCGCATCTCGTGCAGCACGACAGGCACGCCGGCCGACGCGATCTGCCAGGCTGCCTCCGAGCCTGCGAGGCCGCCCCCGACGATATGTATTGGCTTGGCGCTTGACGTCATCCCGTCCGACCTGAGAGTGCTCTTGTCCTGAGCGAAGCGAAGGACCTGGCGTCAGCTGCTTGACGCGTGTGATCTTTCGCTTCGCTCGATATGACAAGCTAATAGATGGGGAAGATCACCATGGCCATCAAGTTTCACAATCCCAAGTCGGTGTCGCTGGCGGGCAACTACAGCCTCGGGGCCGAGGTGCCCCAGGGCGCACGCCTGTTCTATGTCTCCGGCCAGGTCGGCGTCGATTCCAAGGGCAAGCTGCAGGCGGGCATCGAAAAACAGGTCGATCAGGTCTGGAAGAATATCGTCCAGGTGCTGAAGAGCGCCGGCATGGGACTTTCCGACATCGTCAAGGTCAACGTCTTCCTGACCGACAGCCGCTTCATCCCGCCCTACCGTGCGACGCGCGACCGCTATTTCCCCAAGGCGCCCTTTCCCGCCTCGACCCTGCTGATCGTGCAGGGGCTGGCCGATCCCGGCATGTTGGTCGAAGTCGAGGTCGTAGCCGCGAAATAAGCGAACAATCTGCGGCGCGCCGGCTTCCAGCTCACGAAGGGCCTTGACAGATATTATGCTCAAATTTAGCATAACTACATGACGCAGACGATCAAGGTCGCGCTCGCCCAGCTCAATCCCAAGGTCGGCGACGTCGCAGGCAATCTCGCCAAGGTTCGGGCCGCCCGCGCCGAAGCGGCAAACCAGGGCGCCGACCTGGTGCTGACAGCCGAACTCGTCCTCGCGGGCTACTTTCCCGACGACCTGGTGCTCAAGCCCTCGTTCGTGAAGCGCTGCCACGAGGCAGTCGAGGCATTGTGCGCAGATACCAGGGATGGCGGACCGGCGCTGTTCGTCGCGACGCCCTGGCACGAGGACGGCAAGCTCTACAACGCCATCATCGGCCTCGACAAAGGCGAGATCGTCGGCAAGCGCTACAAGGTCGATCTGCCGAACTACGGCGTGTTCGACGACAAGCGAGTCTTCTCCCCGGGCCCCATGCCGGGACCGCTGGTCGTCAGGGGCGTACGCATCGGTGTGCCGATCTGCGAGGACGTCTGGACCCCCGACGTCGTCGAATGCATCGCCGAAACCGGCGGCGAAATCCTGCTGGTGCCCAACGCTTCGCCCTACGAGGTCCACAAGACCGATGTGCGCCTGCAGCTTGCCGTGAAGCGTGTCGTCGAGAGCGGCCTGCCGCTGGTCTATCTCAATCAGGTCGGCGGCCAGGACGAGGTGGTCTATGACGGCGGTTCGTTCGCCCTGGGCGCCGACCGCTCGCTCAAGGCCAAGCTCGTCTCGTTCCGTGAGCAGGTCGCGACCATCGAGTTCCGCCGCGGTGTCGAGGGTTGGGAATGCCAGCCCGGACCGATTGCACCCGAACTGAGCGACTGCGAATCGGTCTACCAGGCGATGACCCTGGGTCTGCGCGACTACGTGAACAAGACGGGCTTTCCTTCCGTCGTGATCGGTCTGTCGGGCGGCGTCGATTCGGCGCTGACCGCCGCCGTCGCCGCTGACGCGCTGGGGCCCGAGCGCGTGCACACGCTGATGATGCCGTCGCCCTATACCAGCGCGCATTCCCTGGAGGACGCGCAAGCCTGCGCCGCGGCGATCGGCGTGCGTTACGACATCGTCGGCATCGAGGCGGCGATGGAGGCTTTCCGCGCCATGACGGTCCCGCTGTTCGGCGACCGAAAGGAAGACGTCACCGAGGAGAACATCCAGAGCCGCGCCCGCGCCGTCGTGCTGATGGCGGTATCCAACAAGCTCGGCGGCATGGTGGTGACGACCGGTAACAAGTCGGAGATGGCGGTAGGCTACGCCACGCTCTACGGCGACATGTGCGGTGGCTACAACGTGCTGAAGGACGTCTACAAGACCACGGTGTTCGAGCTGTGCCGCTGGCGCAATGCGCACCTGCCCGAGGGTGCGCTGGGCCGCCAGGGTCGGGTGATTCCCGAGCGCATCATCGATAAGCCGCCGTCGGCCGAATTGCGACCTGGCCAGCAGGATTCCGATTCGCTGCCGCCCTATCCGGTGCTGGATGCCATCCTGAAAGGCCTGATCGAACGCGACCTGTCGGCCGAGGAGCTCGCGGGCGAGGGCTACGACCGCGCCACCGTCGACAAGGTGTGGCGTCTGCTTGAAGGTGCCGAGTACAAACGGCGCCAGGCGCCGCCCGGTGTGAAGATCACCTCGCGCATCATCAGCCGTGAGCGACGCTACCCGATCGTCAATGGGTTCAGGGGTTGACTTCTTACGGTACGGAAGACCATGAGGGTCGCCATGCTGATTGCGCAAATCTCCGACATGCACGTGAAGCCGCCGGGCGAGCTCTTGTACAAGCGCATCGACACCACGGGCTTTCTCGAGCGCGCTGTGGCGCATGTGATGGCGCTCGATCCGAGACCTGACGTGGTTATTGCCACAGGCGACCTGGTCGATGGCGGCAGGCCCGAGGAATACGCCCTGCTGCGGCGCCTGTTGGCGCCCTTGTCCATGCCGGTCTACCTGATCCCCGGCAATCACGATGCCCGCGACGCCATGCGCGAGGCGTTCGGCGATCACGCCTATCTGCCTGAAAGCGGCTTCCTGCAGTACGTCATCGAAGACCTGCCGGTGCGGCTGATCGCGCTCGACACGCTGGTGCCGGGCAAGGGCCACGGCGCTCTGTGCGAGGAGCGGCTTGGCTGGCTGGAGACACGGCTCGGCGAAAGCAGTCGGCCCACGGTGCTGTTCATGCACCATCCGCCCTTCGACTGCGGCATCGACGCCTTCGACGCCATGAAGGTCAACGTCGGCGCCGACCGGCTGGCGGCGATCGTCCGGCGCCACGCCCACGTCGAGCGGGTGTTGTGCGGCCATGTTCATCGGCCGATCCAGGTGCTTTGGGCCGGCACGATGGCCTCGATCGCTCCGAGCACCGCCCATCAGGCGACTCTGGATCTTCACCGGGGGACGCCGCATTCGCTGATGATGGAACCGCCCGGTCTGGCGCTGCACCTGTGGCGGCCCGGCATGGGGCTGGTGACCCACATCAGCTACATCGGAACCTACAAGGGCCCGGAGCCGTTCCGAACGCTGCAATGACGATGGCTCAACCCCGGCCCAGCTCGCGATGGAGTCTCGGGACTCTGTTCAGAAGGTTGGGCCCGGGGGTGATCACCGGCGCGGCCGACGACGATCCCAGCGGCATCGCCACCTACTCGCAGGCGGGCGCGCGGGCGGGCTACGGGCTGCTGTGGACGGTGGTCCTGACCTTGCCGCTGATGGTGGCGGTGCAATCCGTCAGTGCCCGCATCGGCCGCGTCACCGGCCGCGGGCTGGCCGGCAACATGGTCGAGGTTTTTCCGCGTGGCATAGTCACCCTGCTCGTGCTGCTGCTGTTCGTCGCCAACACCATCAATCTCGGCGCCGATCTCGCCGCCATGGGCGCGGCGGCGAAACTGGTGCTGGGCGGCAGCGGGCACCTTTATATGTTGGGCTTCGCGGTGTTTTCCCTGCTGGCGATCGTGTTCGTGCCCTATCACCGCTATGTCGGCCTCTTGAAGTGGTTCACCTTTTCTCTGCTCGCCTATGTCGGCGTTGTCTTCACGGTGAAGATCGACTGGCTGGCGGTGGCGGCTGGCGCCTTCTTGCCCAAGGTCGAGCTCACCGGTGATACCCTGACGCTGGTCGTCGCGATTTTCGGCACCACCATCAGTCCCTATCTCTTCTTCTGGCAAAGCTCGCAGGAGGTCGAGGAGGAGGAAGCCGACCCCGAGGCCGCGCCGCTCCGCTATTACCCCGAGCAGGCGGCGCGCGAGCTCAATCGCATCAGCTGGGAAACCTGGGTTGGCATGGCGATCTCCAATTTGATCGCCTTCTTCATCATGCTGACGACGGCGGTGACCCTTCATGCCAACGGCAAGACCGACATCCAGACCGCCGAGCAGGCTGCCGAGGCGCTGCGGCCGATCGCGGGCGACCTGGCGTTCCTGATGTTCAGCCTGGGCTTGATCGGCACCGGGCTGCTCGCCGTTCCGGTTCTCGCCGGGTCGGTTGCCTATGCGGTGGGGGAGGCGCGCGGCTGGCGCGTCGGCCTGGAGCGGCCGCTCAACGAGGCGCGGCCGTTCTATGTCGTGATCGGGCTCGCCATCGTTTTAGGCGTCGGCATCGGCTTCTCGCCGCTCGATCCGATCAAGGCGCTGCTGTGGAGCGCGGTCGTCAATGGCGTCATCGTCGTGCCGATCATGGTGGCGATGATGATCATGGCAAGCCGGCGCAAGCTGATGGGCCGCTTCGTCGCTGCGCGCTGGCAGGTGGTGCTCGGCTGGTCGGCAACGGCCGTGATGACGGCGGCGGCCGTCGCCATGTTTGCGACGATGTGAGATCCATGCCCTATGAAATCAGGCCAATTGCCGAGGCTCATATACCTGGTTTTCGGGCGACGCTGGATGCAGTGGCTCGGGAGCAGAAATTCCTCTCGTTCCTGGAAGCGCCGCCACTCGAGCAGATGCAGCTCTTCGTTCTGAACAACATCAAGGAAGGATTGCCGCAGTTCGTCGTTGTTGCCGAGGAAGAGATAGGCGGCTGGTGCGACGTGCTTCCCAACTCCCGAAGGACGTCTCCGCCCACTGCGCGACATTGGGCATGGGCCTGTTGCCGAAGTACCGGGGACAGGGGATCGGGCGCAGGCTCATGCAGCGCACGCTCGATGCGGCTCTTGCTTTTGGCTTCACGCGCATCGAGCTGACGGTGCGAGAAACCAACGCCAATGCGATTGCCCTTTACAGAAGTTTCGGCTTCGAGACGGAAGGCCGGCACCGGAAGGCAGTTTGCATCGGACGGCGCTACGAGAACACGCTTTCGATGGCCTTGATGTCCTAGTCTTTCACGGCTGGCAGCACCACGCGATTGAAGATGCCGAAGGGGATCGGGCCCTGCAGGCCGTCGCGATAGTGGCCGGCCGCAATCATGACCACGAGGTCGAGTGCGGGCACGACGTAGAGGCGTTGGCCCCCGAGCCCGACACCGGCCGCCCAGGTGAGTTCGCCGCCATTGCGAAAGGAACGGCCGAGCCACCACTGGTAGCCGTAGAAGAACAGCCCCTCGCCGTTGATGCGCGGCTTGATCGACTCGGCAGCCCAGCCGGCCGGTATCACCTGCCTGCCGTTCCACAGGCCGTCGGTCAGCAGCAGGCGGCCGAGCTTGGCGGCATCGCGCGGTCGCATCCGCAGGCTGCCGAAAGCGCCGAGCTTGCCGCTGACACCGGCATCCAGCCATTCGAAATCGGGTGCATCGATCGGCTGGAAGAGTTTTTCGCGTGCGTAGTCGCGCAGCGGACGGCCGGTCGACCTGATGAGCGTCTCGCCGAGCAGCGAGGTGCCGCCACCCGAGTAGGCGTAGGCGGTGCCGGGTGGAAAGGCGACCGGTTGAGAGAGGGTGTAGCGGAAGGGGTCGGCCGCCATGATCAATTCGCGTTCGTTGTTGCGCGGGTCGTTCCAGGGCACGTTCTCTTCCCACGCCAGGCCGGCCGACATCGTGAGCAGATCACGGAAGGTGATGCGTGCCTTCTCGGGCGTCTTGAGGTCGGCGTACTCGGGGAAGGCGTCGAACACCGGCGAGCCCAAATCAGGGAACTTGCCTTCGCTGCGCGCAATGCCGATCAGCAGGGACGTAACGCTTTTGGAGATCGAGCGCAGGTCGTGCTTGACCTCGGGGCCGTAGCTGAAGTTGCCGAGCTTTTCGCCCCAGCGCTCGTCCTCGCCCGTGAAGTAGCGCTCCATCACCAGCTTGCCGTTGCGCACCACGACCACCGCATGGACGTTGGCCTTGGGCCATTGTGCGATGAAGGCATCGAGCTGGCAGAGCCTGGCTGGATCGAGTCCGGCGTCGGCCTGGCCGGCAATGGTCCAGCCGTCGTTCAACGCGACGGGCGCGCCGCAGACTTTCGTATCCTGGGCTGATGCCGGCGAGGCGAGCGCCAGCAGGAGCGCCAGCAACAGCATGAGAGACTTTGCCATTGCGGCTTAGCTTACGTCGTGCACGAGCGCGGGCAAGCGCATGCTAGCGTTTTCCCATGAAGCTTCTGTCCGGACCGCTTAGCATGTTCGGCGCCAAGGCCGAGATTGCAGCCCATGAGAAGGGGCTCGCCTTCGACCTCGTCATGGTGCCCTTCGAGATGAAGACGCTCTATCAGCCCAAGCATCCCGATGTGCTGCGCATCAATCCCAAGCGCCAGGTACCGGTGCTGATCGACGGCGATCTGGAGATTTTCGACTCGACGCAGATCTTCGAATACCTGGAGTCGATCAAGCCCACGCCGGCGCTGTGGCCAGCCGAGCCCAAGGCGCGGGCTCGCGCCCGCCTGCTGGAGCACAAGTCGGACGAAGTCTATTTCCCGCCGATCATCCGACTGATGGGCTTGCAGGGCACGCCCGACGATCCCGCCGCCGTCGAGGCGCGTGCGGCCGCGCTCGCCTTCTATGATGGAATGGAGAAGGAGATTGCCGACAAGGAGTGGCTGGGCGGCAGCTATTCCTACGCCGACATCGCCTTCTACATGGCGCAGATCTTCGGCGATCGTATGGGCGCGCCGATGACCGATGCCCACCCCGGCCTGCAGGCATGGCGCGATCGCATGAGCGCCCGCCCCGCAGTTCGCAAGGTTGCCGGCGCGATGGGACGTTACTTGCTCGGCCAAGGGCGCAAGCTGCCGGCCTTCCTCTCCGAATTGAGCGCATAGCCATGGCCAAAATTCTGTTTCTACCCGGCGCCGGGGCCTCCCCGGATTTCTGGAAGCCGGTCGGCGCGCTGCTGCCCGCCGATTGGTCGAAGGAATACTTCGGCTGGCCAGGCCTCGGCGATCAACCGCACGATCCGGCGGTCAGAGGCATCGATGATCTGGTGCGCATGGTCGCCGCCAAGATGGATGGTCCGGTCGATCTCGTGGCCCAGTCGATGGGCGGCGTCATCGCCGCGCGGCTGGCGATCGAGCAGCCGCAGAAAGT